>JBATBW010000117.1:0-6779 GCA_049662565.1 Erysipelotrichaceae bacterium
ATTTTACATAACTATTAACTAAATCTTTATAATCCAAAATCGTTGAAGTCATATTACGCATTTTTTCATGTTGCTTACGATATAAAATATAAGCCTTTGCGACATCATTATAATCACCTTTAATTAATACTTTTTCTACACTATCTTGAATAGTTTCAACATCCACCAAACTATTCTTAACTTCTTTAGAAAAATCAGCTGTCACTTTCAAAGCTAAAAAGTCGATAACATCTTCATTATAAACAGTATTACTCGCTTCAAATGCTCGACGAATCGCATTCTCAATTCGCGCTAAATTAAAATCCACTATTGTCCCATCTCTTTTTAAAACTCGATACATAAAATTTCCCTTCTAGCCTCTAATATAGGCATTTATTTCATTATCTTTTAGTAACTGTATAAAATGATTTAATTCACTTTCTTCAATTGGGGTGAATTTCTTACAAATAACATTTTCACTTTCCCGATAATTTTGTAAGTAATACTTACTACATCCCCTAATCCATTGACTTATTTTAATAATATCCTCATCTCTATGTAGTTCTTTACATAAAGTAGTCCTAAACTCATAGTCAATATGACCTTGTAATAAATAATCTACACTCTTTTCAATTTCTTGTAAATCTAAATGTGCCATCCCACAAGTCTTATGATATTTTTCTCGACAATTTTTAATATCAACTGCGACATAATCAATCAGTTTCTCATCGATTAGATATTTTAAACGATCAAAATAAAACCCATTAGTATCTAGTTTAATCGAAAAACCTAAATCCTTTATTTCTCTAATAAAATCAACAACATTTTCTTGCATCAATGATTCTCCACCACTAATTACAACCCCATCTAAAACCTTCCTTCGATTATTCAAATATTCAAAAACTTCATCCTTAGAATAATAATTAACATTTTGTGGTACATAAACTAAATCTTTATTATGACAAAATGGACATTTAAGATTACAACCACTCAAAAATATCGTGCAAGCTACCCTATCGGGATAATCTAATAATGTAATCTTCTGTAACCCCCCAATTTTTAAACTAACATCAGGTTCAATATTTAAATAGTTTAAAGCATTTTCTTTCAACTTATTTAAATCCGATAAGAACCTTTCTTCTTCCACCCCAATAGTCAACAAGCGATAACATTCAGTATGAATCTCATATAATTTCGCAACTATTGCTTGGGTCTTATTTGTTGTGAACAACCTTTTAATCCGCTTATCATTGTCATCAACTTTTATTTCGATATACCCTAATTCTTCTAATTTAGAAATACTCTTACTAGCGGTGCCCTTATCAAAATCCAACTTCTTACTTAATTCTAAAGTAGTAATTCCATCATTCTCATTTATGACAATTAAAAAAGGAATTTGTCCAGATCCTAAATTATACGGTCCTAAATATTTATCCAAATATTTTTGAATATACCGATATAATAAAGATATTTCATTTAATATTGAACTATCTTTCATATGTACACCTCATTTAGTTGCAAATGCAACTATTGTAAATTAATCATATTCTCATTTATATCAAATGTCAACAATAATCAAAAAAATACACCTAATTATCTTGGTGTATTTTCTTCATAATTTCATCCATTCTTGATAACTCTACCGCGAATTCTTCCAGCTGCTTTTTCGCACCATCAGATAAATCATTTTTAGTTTTATATCTTAATTCATGCTCTAAACTAGCCCATGTATCCATCGTAATTGTTCTAATTTGGATTTCCACCATCACATTTCTTACCCCTTCCGCAAGAAATATTGGTATTGATAAAATCAAATGCAAACTGCGATATCCACTAGGTTTAGGATTTTTAATATAATCTCTCGTTTCAATTAACGTTATATCTCTTTGACTAATTAACTTGTCCGCAATTAGGTAAACGTCATCTAAATAATTACAAATTACCCTAATACCTGCAATATCAGTCAGAGCATCCAAACCTTTAGTCTCAATATCCAACTGTTTTCGGTCAACCTTTTCTAAAATACTCGCCATCGACTTAATACGACATTCCATATGATGTATTGGACTATAGCGGTTATTAACCAAAAAATCATCGTCCAATATTTCTAATTTTGTACTAATCTCCCTAATAGCCGATTGATAATAATGTCTTTCTTTTTCAAAATACTCTAATCTTTTCAATGATGATTTAAGATGATCTGGTACTATCAAATCACTAAGTTCCATTATTCTTTTACGTTCTAATATCATAACTGTCTCCTATATTATTTATTATACTATGTTTTATTCGAAAATATAACACGATTCCTAATAAAAGCGCCAACCCATCAGTTATCGGAAAAGCCCACCAAACCAATGACAAATTATTAGTTAACGACAACAAATAAGCTAATGGCAAAACACCCAATAATTGACGAGCAATTTGAATTATTAAAGCATATTTTGCTTTCCCCAAAGCCTGAGTGAGTGCACATATAATATATACAATACCAACTGGTATAATACCTAAAGAAATCTTAAAAAAGGCATCAATCGCAATATTAATCGTATTAACATCTTTAACAAATAACATCGCTAATTGTCCGCCATAAAACCATAATAAGAATGTACCTAGCACCGTAAAACCTAAACTCACTAATAAAGCAATCCTAATAGTATTATTAATACGACTCTTGTTTTTCGCACCATAATTATAGGCAATAATCGGTATTAACCCATTATTTAACCCAAATATCGGCATAAATATAAAACTCTGCAACTTAACATAAATACCTAATACCACTGTAGCGGAAGTCGAAAACAACATTAAGATATTATTCATACTAAATATCATAATTGAACTAATCGCATTATTTAAAATAGCCGGTATACCTACTTGATATATTTCTTTAACAATTTTAAAATCCAACTTTAAATATCTCATCCTAAAATCAATTTCCGTATTATATTTCAAATTAAAATATAAAGACAAAACCAAAGAAAAACTTTGACCAATAATAGTCGCAATAGCCGCCCCCGATATTCCTAGTTTCGGAACCCCCCAAAGACCAAATATTAAAATTGGATCTAAAACAATATTTGTAAGAGCGCCCACTAACTGACTAATCATCGATAATTTAGTTTTTCCAGTCGACTGCAATAATCGTTCTAAAATAATCCCACCAAATAAACCCAAACTACACGTAGTGCAAATTGTTAAATATGTTATCCCTTGTTCTACAACAAAACCGTCTTGTATTTGCCAATTAAAATAAGCTTTATTAAAAAACAAACCCACAACAGCCATAATTAACCAACTAATAACAGCTAACAAAATAGCATTATTCGCTACTATATTAGCTTTTTCAAAATTCTTTTGCCCCAACAAACGCGACAGCAAAGCATTAATACCTACTCCCGTACCCACCGCAATTGCAATCATTACTTGTTGAAAAGGAAAAGCTAAAGAAACAGCCGTTAGCACATCTTCACCTAATTTTGCCACAAAATAACTATCGACAATATTATATAAAGCCTGAATAAACATTGAAATCATTATCGGCAAAGCAATAATCATCAATAATTTACCCTCTTTTTCATACCCCATTATATTTTCTTTTCTCATTTAATCACCTTTTAAATTATAACACATTTACCGCTGTTAAACTTATCGATAAAACAATTCACTGTCCTAAAATATCAAAGAATCAATATTTTAAGTTTTTTTGACATCATTAAAAAGTTAACCATATTTTAATAATTAATCGAACACATCATAGTAATAAAAACCCCTCCTGTTAGTTATGTCCAACAAGAGAGGTTCACTCCATTACGTGTTTACTTTTAACTTTTGTTTTAATTAGTCTTTTTTTTAGTTCTAAGATCTAAAAGCCCTTAGAACTCACCTAAACAAAATAATGTAATAACTATTCCACACTCTTTAATGATTCAATCATCTTAATTCCTCGAAGTTTTTTAGCCATTGTAAAATTGATTAATAAAGAGAAACCAATTGTTATCAGTAATGCATATACTAAACTCATCGGTTTTACTAATCGGCCAAACATAACATAATCCATTTCCACTAGTAACATAATATACCGGTGCAAAATAATACCTAATCCTAAGCCAACCACACCACCAATGATTGACAACAATAGATTTTCTCTAAAGATATAATTTTTAACTTCTTTATTATTGAAACCTAATACTTTCAATGTTGCGATCTCTCTTTGTCTTTCACTTAAATTTACATTTGTTAAGTTTGATAAAACAACAAACGCCAATAAGCCCGCACTTACTACTAAGACAATGACTATTATATTTAAACCACTTACCATATTATCAAAATTCTCAATTAATGGCGCAAAGAAATTAAAACTATTTATATTCTTATTATCTGCTAGAGCTTGTTGAACAACATCAGTATTGTCACTACTAATTAATACAACATTATCGGTATTTTTAAAACCAAATATTTGTTGATAGTAATTGCTTGTCATATATACATGATGTTGAACATACATTTCAAATATGTCATTGACTAATACCTCTTTAACAATTCCATTTTGACTTTCAACATTTATTTTATCGCCTTTTTTAACATCTAATAATTCACCCATTTTCTTACTAATAATTACCCCATTATTATTTAGATTGATAGTTTCGTGAGTTCGATCTTTTCGAATAACATTAAATTCTTGTGCTTGCTTATCGTCATCAAAAACTAAGACAGATGCCACTTCTTCATTACCACCTTTATTAACTTTACTTGAGTAACCTGTCAATAATGCACTCTTTTTAACTTCTTCAATATTTTTAATTTGTTGGTAGCTATCTTCTATTTTTTCGATAGATAAATCGTCTTTTAATGAAATCATACCATCATATTTATATATTGTCTTAAATTGCACATCAATCACTTCGGTGATAGAATCTTTTATACCAAATCCTGCAACTAACAATGCGCTACATCCCGCAACTCCAATAATTGTCATAAAGAAACGTTTTTTGTATCTAAAAATATTCCTTGCGGTCACTTTGGAACTAAATGAAAAGCGATTCCAAATTATAGTAACTCTTTCTAATAAAATTTTCTTACCCATAGATGGCGCTTTTGGCCTTAATAATTGACTTGCTACTTCTTTAGTATTGCTTAATACAGCATAATAAGTAATACCTAATATTAAGATTACAAACCCGATAATTGCGATAAAAATCATTAACCAAGGAATTGTATAACTAACCGGTGGTAAGACAAACATCATGTTCCAAGCATTATAAATTACACTAGGGAATACAAACATTCCGATTACACTACCAAATATTCCGCCGACAACACTAGCTAAACCCGCATAGATTAAGTACTTCTTCGAACAACTTAATTTAGTATACCCTAAAGCCCTTAATGTGCCAATTTGTCCTCTTTGTTCATCGACCATTCTTGTCATGGTAGTTAAACAAACTAAAGCCGCTACTAAGAAGAAAAACACTGGGAAAATAGCTGCAATCGCCTTCATTTGACCAATAGTATCATGGAAAGTAGTAATTCCATATATTTCTTTATGTGTTAAAATTGTCCACTTACCATTCTCTAACTTAGCAATATCCGCTTCTGCTTTCTTCAACTCTTTTAAGGCGTTGTTTAATTCAAATTTTCCTTTTTCTAATTCTTCTTTACCCGTGATTAATTGTCTTTTGCCAGATTCTATTTGCTTTTGCGCCTTGTCCATTTCTAATTCTATATTTTCTTTTTGTTTAATTAATTCTTTTTTTGATTGAACTATCCGCGCACCAGCTTCATCTAACGCAGTTTTACTATACTTTAATGACCCTTCTTTGGATTTTATTTCATTGTCGATATCATTTATCGCTTTTTCTTTTTCCTTAATCTTATTATTAAGTTGTTCACTATTGCTTACACCATAAATCTTTAAACTATCAAATATTTGCATTTTTTGGTCTAATAGTCCTTGTTTCTCTTTTTTTAGAAATTCAATTTCTATCTTTAAGTTACTAATTTTAGTAATTTGATCAGGTGTTGGATTCGCAATTTGTAACAATACAATTAATTCCTCTTGTTTACTTATTATTAAATTATCTTTTTCATTTATTTGTTTATCAATTTCAATTATTTGTTTTTGTTTTTCATTTAATACTTGTAAATCTTTTTGATGCCCTGATTTTTGTTTTTCCAAAGCCGGTTTAGTTACTTGATAGAACTTATCATTTTCCACTTGCCAATAAACCGTGGCTTTATCCAACATTTTCTCCGCTTCACTAATTTGTGTTTCCCCTTGAGCCATCATTTTATCCAAAGTTTCTCTTTGGGTTTTTAGTTGGGTTTCCCCTTCTCTAATTTTTATTTCGCTTTCTTTAATTTTGTCTTCGTTTGTCTCAATTTCTTTAACACCATTATTATATTTATCTAATCCTTCTTGGTATTTGTCTTTTGCTTCTTTTATTATTTTATCAGCCCGAACTTTTTCTTGAGCAATTGCTAGTTGAGATACTTCCTGCTTACCTTTGTCGATTAAATTAGCATACTCATCATTAAATGCATTTAGTTTTTTCGCATCCTTTAATACAACTGCCGCATAAGTATAAATATCGCTTTTAAAACTATCTTCTTTCATATAGAAATATGAAGACAAATTTTTATTATTTAAAGTACTATTGCCTTTAGCTTGATTAAGATATTCGTTCGTATCCACTAAACCAACAACTACTACTTCATCTACTAACAAATGATCATTTAAATCATCTCTACTTAATTTTATTCGGTCACCAATTTTGTAATGGTTGTACAACTGACCACCT
>JBATBW010000118.1:0-4209 GCA_049662565.1 Erysipelotrichaceae bacterium
GAAGAATTCTACTTTGGAAGTCGTTACTGAAGAACAATTAAGAAAAAATTTAGAAAGAATTATTTGTAATGTAGCAACGGAAACAGTTACGCAAAAAGTTGAGTTTAAGAAGAAAAAGAATGAAAAAATAAAGGTTAAGAAAGTAGATGATCTACATTCTAAAAAAACTAATATTTTTGGTAAAATGATTAAGAATAAAAAAGCAGTTGAAAATGAAGTGAATACAAATGCGGTTGTTATAGAGGATACTGATGTTAATCCTTCTTCTGATCAAGGAGGTGACGATAATGCAAAATAATAATAATAATAATAATAAGAACAAAACGGATTTATCGAAAACGGAGTTAGCTAAAAGTATAGCGAAAAGTGGTCAAAAGGTTGCGACTACTTATGCCAACATGGAAGCGGGCTTTGTTCGTTTAGTAAGATATTTGAGTGGCGTATTTGATATGGTTTTCTTTGGGAAAAAGTATTCAAAAATTGCTTCACTTGTGTTAGCTTTAATTATCTTTTTATCATTAAGTTATGGTAATGCTTCTTTAGAAAGTTATAAATCGATTCAACAGTTAGAAAAACAAAAAGTAACAGTTATTTCTAATAGTGAAGTTTATGAGATTTCGGGTATCCCTGAAGAAGTTAAATTGCAAATTATTGGCGAAAGAGCTGATATTCAAATGGAAATGAACAAAGAAAAATTAGAAGTTGTTGCGGATTTGACGGGGTTAACTGAAGGTGTTCATAATGTTAATTTAAAAGTTTTAAATAGTTCGCCTAATGTTGAAGTTAATGTTGAACCTTCAAGTGCAGTTGTTAATATTTCTCGGAAGATTAGTAAGAAATTTGCATTGAGTTATGATTTTATTAATAAAAATAAGATGGATTTAAAATATGCTTTAAATGAAGCAGAGTTGTCTTCTAACGAAGTAGTAGTTCGTGCTAGTCAAGAAACAATGAATAAAATTGCTAATGTTAAGGCCTTGATTGATGTTCAAGGGGTAAATGCTGACTTTGAAAAAGAAGTTATTGTTGTTGCTTATGATGAAAAAGGGGTTAAGATTAATGTTGATATTGTCCCTAATGTAATTTCGGCGAAGGTTAAGGTTTCTTCACCTAACAAGACAGTACCGATCGTAATTGATCCAATTGGTGAACTACCAGCGGGCATGGCAATAGATGAAATTATTAAAGATAATGCTTCTATTACTATTTATGGTCCTTATGAAGTGTTAGAAAATATTACTCGTATTGTATTGCCTATTGATATTTCGGATATGGCTAATAATACTAAAGGTGTTATTCCAATTACTTTACCAAATAAAGTAAATACTTCAAGTATTACTAAGGTTACATTTGAAATTAAATTTGATAAGTTGGTTACACAAACTATTAAGTCTGTGCCTTTATCTTATAGAAATAAACCAAATGACTATATATTTAGTTTAGAAAACCCTAATGATGATAAAGTGGATGTTGTTATTACTGGTACGCAAAAGAACATTTCAGCGATTACTGTAGATAATATTCAAGCTTATATTGATTTAGCGAATAAAGTTAAGGGTAAACAAGAAATTGATATTACCGTGGAAGGTAATAATCCTTTAGTTAAGTTTGCACCTTCTAAACAAAAAATAACAATAACAATAACAGGAGGAACAAATGGGTAAGTATTTTGGGACAGATGGCGTTAGAGGTAAAGCGAATGAAGTTTTAACCGTTGATATGGCTTATCGTATTGGTAAGTATTTAGGTTATTATTTTAGTCAAAAGAAAAAAGGAAAAATTGTTTTAGGTAAAGATACAAGAATTTCTAGTAGTATGTTCGAACATGCATTAGCTACTGGAATTGTTGAAGCGGGGTGTGATGCATATTTAGTAGGATATACTAGTACGCCAAGCATGTCCTATATTGTGAAGTCAGAAGACTTTGATTGTGCAGTAATGATTAGTGCTTCACATAACCCTTATTATGATAATGGGATTAAAATATTATCGGATGTTGGTATGAAAATGGATGAAGAGATCTTGCTTAAAATTGAAGATTTTATTGATGGTAAGGTAACTGTAAATAGCGCATCTAGTGATCATATTGGTAAAGTGGTTGATTATTCAATTGGTAGAACTCATTACATTAATCATATCATTAGCTTATTTAAAGATGTTGATTTAAGCAATTATCAATGTTTATTGGATTTGGCTAATGGTTCTAGTAGTTTTACGGCTAAAGAAATATTTGATGGATTAAATATTAAATATGACGTTATTTGTGATCAACCTGATGGGATTAACATTAACAATAACTGTGGATCCACGCATTTAGATTTAGTGAAGAAAACTATCAAAAAGGGTAAATACGATTTAGGGTTTGCTTTTGATGGTGATGCTGATCGTTTGATTGCTTTATTGAATGATGGCACGGAAATTACTGGTGATCATATTTTATATGTTGGTGGTCGTTATTTAAAGGATCATCACGCTTTAAAAGATAATGTAGTTGTTACGACTGTTATGAGTAACATTGGTTTGCATAAAGCACTTGATCGTAGTAATATCTCGACAGTTATTACACCAGTTGGTGACAAATATGTATATGAATCGATGAATAATAACGATTACAAAATTGGTGGTGAACAATCGGGTCATATAATTTTTAAAGATTATACAGTTAGTGGTGATGGGGTATTAAATGCTCTATTGCTATTGAAAATAATGAAGGAAAGTAATATGACGATGGAAGAGTTAGTTAGTGATTTAGCTATTTTCCCGCAATTATTAGTTAATCTTACAGTTAATGATAAAGGAATTCTTAATCATGAATTGATTGAAGCTAAAATAGCTGAGGTTGATACTTTATTGAAAGATCAAGGTCGAGTGTTAGTTCGTACGAGCGGAACAGAACCGTTAATTAGGGTGATGGTTGAAGCATCTAGCGATGAACTTTGCAAAAAGTATGTTTATGATATAATTGACGAAATTAAAAGGGTAGAAAAGCTATAAGCTTTTCTACTTTTATTTTTAATTATGTGATAATATATAGATGAGGTGTAACATATGAAAAAAGTTATTTGTGTAGTAGAAGATGAAATAGATTTAAATCGATTAGTTAAAAGTTATTTGGAAAAAGAAGGTTATGAGGTTAGAGATTATTATACTTATGATCAAGCTTTAGCTCACATCAATGATGATGATGTTCATTTGTGGTTATTAGATATTATGTTGGATGATAAGAGCGGGTTTGATTTATTAGATGGCATTCGTCAACAAACGACAAATATTCCGATTATTTTTATGAGTGCTAGAGATAAAGAATTCGATCGGATTATTGGGTTGGAAAAAGGTAGTGATGACTATATTACTAAGCCTTTTAGTCCAAAAGAATTAGTTCTTCGGGTTAATAATGTTATTAAGAGAACTTACAAGAATGAAAAAGAAAAGATTGAAATTGATGGATATGTCATTGACGAAAATAAGCGTAAAGTATTTTTAAATAATGAAGAAGTAGATTTAACTACTAAGGAATTTGATTTGTTGATGTTATTTGTAAAAAATGTTAGTATCGCTTTTAGTCGTGAACAAATTCTAGAGAAAATTTGGGATCAGGATTATGTTGGTAGTGATCGGGTTGTAGATGATACATTAAGGCGTTTGCGTAAGAAGATGGATAAATTAAGTGTTCGTACTATTTATGGTTATGGGTATCGTTTAGGATGAAAAAAGTATTTAATAGATTGTATTCACTCACTTTATATCAACAATTATTCTTCATTGTTTTTGGGTATTTAATAGTTTTTAGTTTCTTGTTTTTTGGTTATTTAGGGAATAATATTGATTCTTATATTCAACAACAAATTTACAAGATGATGAGTGATTCCCAACAACAAGTAATTTTTGTTTATGAACAAAAAATTCCGAAAGAACAACTGATATCTTCTTTTGAAGCAGATTTGGCGCACATTGTTTACAAGAATGAGCGAGTACAGTATGTTCTAGGTCAAAAAAGATTTGTTTCTAATATTGTCGATATTGGCAAAAAAGAATTAGATAGTGCTCCTGAAGAAGTATATAAAAATGATTTTGTTAGAGTTTTTGGTGATAAAACTTATTATTATAGTGTTTATAAAAATAATGATTTAAAGATTGTGACAATTGCTGATACGACATATGATAGTTTATATCGCCAATCTTTGATGGATGGGGTTATTAATGTTACAA
>JBATBW010000119.1:0-3005 GCA_049662565.1 Erysipelotrichaceae bacterium
ACGGCAGAAAAATTGATTAATGACTTTAATGAAAACAGTGATTATTCTATTAATGAAATATTAGAATTTTATCAGATTAAGTTATTTTTTGACAATAAATGTTTTTTGAAAAGCTGGGGAGAAGAAACAATAGTTGATTATAGGGAAATTGTTCAAAAGATGAAGGTGAAAATATATTTGTTTTTTAATAATTTAAATGATGATAATATATTGACAATATTTAACGATGTTGAATTTGTTTTTCGTAAATCTTTTTTTGAAATGTTTATTAATTGTAAATTGTACAACAAAATATCTATCGATGTTTTTTCGAATATTTTGAAAAATAAAGTAAATATTTCGTATGTAATTACAAACGAAGAATTAGTAAACAAATATGATACTATAATTAGCGAATGTTTAAATGATAATATTATTAGTGCAGAGAGAATAATATCTTATTATTTTGAAGAAAAAAATAATACAGTTAGATTCTATCTGCCAAACTGTTTGGATATTAATGATTTATTTGATAAATATATTGATTATTATTATGTAAATCCTAATTATTTGCGATTAATATTTGATAGTACAACAAAAGATAAATTAATAATAGATGATAAAATAAAATTAAAAGCTAAACGTAGATATTATAATGAAATTAACAAATTAATTGATAATAGAAATCTAGCGTTACATGAGACATATCATATTTATTTATCTAATGATTTAAATAAGGAATTTGAATATAGATTTGAACAAAATGAAATTCACTTATATTATAATGTAAATTGGTTTAATAGTAATTTAGATTATGAAACAATATTAATCTATAATTTTATTCATATTTTTGAATTTGTCGATAAACAAATTAGGTTTTCAATTACTAAAAACAACGAGTCATCTTATTCTTTGTTAGATATGCTTGAAATAAGAGGGAGGGATAATTATTCAACAAATATGTATTTTTCGATGATGCAAACTACTGAAAGTTTAAAAATCCAAATGTATGTAGATTATTTATATAGTAAACATATACAAATTGAACAAATTTTTAAGTGGTTTTTTGAAATATATATTAATAATGAATTCAATGTTAATGGCTTTTATTTTAACGCATGTCCTGCTGATTCTTCAAATTTAGTTAAATTACGTTTTTCAATTCCGGAACTTGAAAACATTTTAAGGCAATTTAAGTTTTGGTGCGAGGATAAGGCCATTGATCAAGAATTGATAAATATTACATCAGACATGGTAATTATTAAAGATATGCCAAGTTTGACATCAAAAAAATATGCATATATAAAAAGCAAAGAATTTAGTATTGCATGTAATTTGCTTTGTTCACATCAATCGGATATTATATACATTTCTGATGAATATCAATATTGTGATAATTTTTATGCATTTATCAATAAATATAATTTGAGGATTACCGATTTTAATGATTATCAAAAGAATCATTTACTTTGGCTAATTGAAAAAGGTTATATTATTGAAGATGAAAACAAAATACTTCGTTATGATTTTGATTTAGCATTCGTTGTAATTGAACTTTATAATAATGATGTAATATCATATCATCATGTTAATCATAAGATAAAAGATGTTATTGATCGTTTGGTATGTAATGATTTATTAGAATTTGAAAATCGTTTATTCACACGTCCAGAATCAGAATATTTAAATTTCGTATTAAATAAAAAAGAGTTTTCTAATGGGTTTAATATTAGAAATAAATATACTCATGGCACCCAAAATAATGACGAAAAAACACAAAGTAGTGAATATTACATATTTTTAATAACTATGATTTTAATTATTTTGAAAATTAATGATGAGTTTTGTCTAAGTTGTGAATTAGGCACGCAAATATAGGCATTTATTGTTCTTTTAAATATATTTTCTTAAATAACAACTACATAAAATATCAAAAACAAGTTATAATTATATAAGTTATTAAAGGAACATTTTGTGAATTTTATTTGTTGGAGGGTAAATATTTTGGATAATACTAATATCAATAATCATATGATTGATAGAATTAATGATGTTTTAAAAAATAAAGAAAATGCTATTATTAATATTGTTAATGATAAGTTAACTATTTCCGTTTTTGCCTTGTTACAACAAAATTTAAAAAATGTAAAAGAAATTAATTTTGTTATTCGAGACACTAAATATGTGCCGGAAAAATCTGAACTTAGTCGCGAATTTGAAATAACTCCGACAGATATTTTATACAATTCTTATGACATTGTTGAAAAAAATAAATTAAAACATTTTGCTAAAGCTAAAGCTATGCATGACTTCATTAAATTGAATGTAAATGTGAAAAAAGCTAATCCTAATATAAAAATTGGTGGAAATGTTATTATTATTGATAACGACTTTATGATGCAAGGATCATCATCTTTAGAAATACCTTCATATAGAAATGTAGATATTTTTAATAATATTAATTTTGATGCAATTTTAAGTGGTACTGTGGATAAAGATCAAATATTGAATTCTTTGGATACTTTTAAGAAAATTTGGTTTAATGAACAAATATCATTAGATTATAAATCGGAACTTTTGCAAAGTTTGGAATTTGTTTATAAAGAACATGCGCCAGAGTTTTTATATTACTTTACGTTAAACGAATTGTTTGGATATCAGTTAGATAATGGTGTCGAACGTTTTGAACGTGATAGTCAAAGCTTTAAAAAGACACAAATATGGAATTCTTTGTACGATTTCCAAAAGGATTGTGTTGTTTCTGCGATTAAAAAATTACAAAAATATCGTGGTTGTATTATTGCTGATTCAGTTGGATTAGGAAAAACTTTTGAAGCTTTAGCAGTAATCAAATATTTCGAATTAAAAATGGATAATGTATTAGTTTTAACGCCCGCAAAATTATATGATAATTGGAATTCGTTTAGAGGTAATTATAAAGATAGTTTTCTAAATGAAACGTTTAATTATAAAATAATGTTTCATACTGATTTATCAAGATATAAAGGAATGTCAACATCAGGGTT
>JBATBW010000120.1:0-3847 GCA_049662565.1 Erysipelotrichaceae bacterium
TTAATTTTGCCATTTTAATTTTCCTCCAATATTAATTTTCTTCTTTTGCGTCAGCAACAGCTTTTAATACGCAAGCAACACTACGAACTGGTGCTTGTAAACAGCTTAATAACATCGATAACATACCATCTTTGTTAGGTAATTGAGCCAATTCTTTCATTGTGTCAACACTTACCATTTTGCCTTCTACAATACCCGTTTTTAATACTAATTTGTCATTTCCTTTTGCAAATTTTACTAAAACTTTACTAGGAGCAACTGCATCATTACTGAATGCGATCGCATTAGGACCTGTTAAAGCTTCAGCTAATTCGTCATATCCTGCTTCTTTTGCAGCACGACTAGATAAAGAATTTTTATAAACTTTTAATTCAGTACCTTCGTTTCTTAAGTCACGACGTAATTGTGTAACTTGAGCTACAGATAAGCCACGATATTCGAATACTACAACTGATTGTGCGCTTTCAATTTTTTCTTTGATTTCGCCAACAACAGCTGTTTTTGCATCTAAAACCGCTTGATTCATCTTCTACCTCCCGATCTATTTATGCAACAATATACGCAAAATCCCACCATCAAAGACAGCGGGATGAAAGAATATCTTTCTACCTCGGTAACCTTATTAAGCACTTGCCGTTACTGTCTTGGGTATATTGATAACAACTAATTAATTATGATTAACTTTAATTCCAGGGCCCATAGTAGAAGCAATAACAACATTCTTCATATAAGCACCCTTTACAGCAGATGGTCTTGCTTTCGCAATAACATCATATAATGCATGGAAGTTTTCAATAATTTGTTCATCAGTAAATGATTTCTTACCAATTAAACAACTAATGTTTCCTTCTTTATCAACACGGTATTCAACTTTACCTTTTTTAATATCGTTGATAGCTTTAGTTAAATCCATAGTAACAGTACCTGTTTTAGGATTTGGCATCAAGCCTTTAGGACCTAAGATTTTACCTAATTTACCTAACTCACCCATCATATCAGGAGTAGCTACGATAACATCAAAATCAAACCATCCACCCTTAACTTTTTCAAGGATTTCTTTGTTACCAACAAAATCAGCTCCAGCTGCTTTAGCTTCTTCTTCTTTTGCACCTTGTGTAACAACTAATACTTTTTGTGTTTTACCTGTACCATTAGGTAATACTAATGCACCTCTGATTTGTTGATCAGCATGTCTTGGATCAACATTCAATTTAAATGCAACTTCAACAGATTCATCGAATTTTGCAAAACTAACTTTTTTCAATAAACTTACAGCTTCTTCAATAGAATAGTTTCTAGATTCTACTTGCGCTTTTGCAGCAGCATATTTTTTTCCAATTTTAGCCATCTGTTCTCTCCTTATTTGTCAAAGCCTTCAATAGCAATACCCATATTACGTGCAGTACCCGCAACAATTCTCATTGCTGCTTCTACGTCATTCGCATTTAAATCTGGCATTTTATATTCAGCGATTTCCTTTAATTGATCAACAGTGATTTTACCAACGATGTTAGTATTTGGATGTGATGAAGCCTTTTTCACATTCGCAGCCTTCTTTAATAAAGACGCTGCTGGTGTAGTCTTTAATACAAATTCAAATGATTTGTCTTCGAATGCAGTGATAATAACTGGTACGATATCACCCATACGATCTCTAGTTTGGTCATTAAATGCGCTACAGAATTGAGGCATATTAATACCGGCACTAGCTAGTGCTGGACCTGGTTTTGCTTGTCCAGCTGCAAATTGTAATTTACATACTTTCGCAACTTTTTTTCTCACAAATGTTTCCTCCTATTTGTTAGTTGTGGTTTATACAAACTAGCTGCAGTTTTCCCACAATGCACAATCGTGCTTATATATAATAACCTATTCAAAGATAATTGTCAAATATATTCTTAAATAACACAAAACAGCAAAATACCAATAAATATTAACACAAAATCAAACAATAACCAACATAAATGATATTGCAAAAAAAAATAAATATACTACAATATAATTAAATCTAACAGGAGGATATATATGTTATTAAAAGACAAAGTCGCAATCGTAACCGGTGGAACTCGCGGAATTGGTTACGCTATTGTGAAAACATTTTTACAAAATGGAGCAAAAGTTGCAATCCTTGGCTCAAAAAAAGAAACAGTTGATTCCGCACTAGAAAACATCAACAATGAAGTAATCAATGCTCAAGTAATCGGATTATACCCAAACTTAAATGACATCGATGAAGTAGAATCAGCATTCAAAGAAGTAGTCGACAAATGGGGAAGCTTAGATATTCTTATCAATAATGCCGGAATCTCTGCTCGCGAAAGCCTATTTGACTACGAAGTTAAGAACTTCGAAAAAATCATGGACCTAAACGTAACAGCCGCATTTATCTGTTCAAAAGTAGCTGCTAAATACATGAAAGAACAAGGACACGGTGTCATCAACAACACAAGTTCAATGGTATCAATCTATGGACAACGTTCAGGAGTAGGTTACCCAACAAGCAAATTTGCCATCAATGGTATGACAAAATCACTAGCTCAAGAATTAGCACCATTAGGCATCCGCGTTAATGCCGTTGCACCCGGAGTAACCGCAACAGACATGGTAAACGCCTTACCAGAAGACATCGTTAAACGATTAGTAGCCTCTATTCCTTTAGGAAGAGTAGGACAACCCGAAGACATCGCCAATGCCTTCCTATACTTATCAAGTGATATGGCAAGTTATGTAACCGGTGTTATCTTATCAGTAGATGGACTAGCACGTAACTAAAGAGATTTAAAAAATCTCTTTTTTTTCGTAAAAAAACAGCACATTGTGCTGTTAATCAATTCTTTCTAAATCGCCATAACCGATTTCTGTAGGTGTTTCACGACCAAAAACGATCATTACTATACTAGCTGTTTGTGTATCGTCATTCAAACTTTCTACTGTCCCTTGTACATTAACAAAAGGACCATTGGTAATTCTTACACGGTCACCAACCGCGAAATCAACAATAATCTTTCGATCGCTCAATCCTACTTTACGCAAAATAGTCTCAATTTCTTCTTCTGCTACTGGGAATGGTTTTGCACCACCACCACTAGATCCAATAAAGCCTGTAACACCTGATGTATTACGAACAACATACCAAGCATCATCAGTCATTATCATTTCGACAAATAGATAACCCGGATATAAATTAAAAGTCTTAGTTACAGGTTTCCCTTTGCCATTATATTCAACTACTTCTTGTTCAGCAACGACAATTCTAAATAAATAGTCTTGCAATCCCATTGTTTCTACACGACGAAGTAAATTTTCTTTTACTCGACCTTCATGTCCAGCATAAGTGTTGACTACATACCACTCTTTCTTTTCTTCCATATTAAGCTCCTATTCCTATTAATTTAAGGAAAAAGGCTGAAATTGTATCACTAAATACAAACCAAATTCCAAAAAAGATGCAGAAAATTATCACCAAAGAGAAATCTTTGAATAAATCTTCTTTCTTTGGCCATCTAATTCTCTTTACTTCTTGCATTATGCCACTTAAACTAAACCATTTCATCTGCAAACCCTCCTACTTCGTCTCTTTATGCACAGTGTGTGCATTACACTTTTTGCAAAACTTCTTTATTTCTAGTCTCTCACTGCTGTTCTTCTTGTTTTTCTTAGTACTATAATTTCTCGAAAGGCATTGTGTACATGTTAATATTACTTTATCCATGGTTATCCCCTTTCTTATCTTTATTACTTTATCACAAAAGAACTTGCAATGTCAAAATAAATCCGTTTTCTTCCTTAATAATTTCTTGAACTTTTGCACAGTGTTATCGATTTTCTTAATATCACAATCTAATTC
>JBATBW010000121.1:0-38344 GCA_049662565.1 Erysipelotrichaceae bacterium
AATCCATTGCCATAGAAAATATTATCGCCCAATATCATTGCACAGCTGTCTCCATTAATGAATTCTTCGCCAATTAAAAATGCTTGTGCTAACCCTTCCGGTTTTGGTTGTTCTTTGTAAGATAAATTTATGCCATATTGACTTCCATCACCCAATAATTTGATAAAATTAGGCAAATCGGCCGGGGTAGATATTATTAAAATATCTCGAATTCCTGCCAACATTAGAGTTGATAGTGGATAGTATATCATTGGTTTATCATATACAGGTAACAACTGCTTACTAGTCACAGTTGTTAAAGGATATAAACGTGTTCCACTTCCTCCAGCTAAAATAATCCCTTTCATATTATTTCCTCCTTATAATATTTTTAACTAGTTCGTTAATTATACATATATATTTTTTCTCAAATATTATGTTATAAATTAAAAAACTAAAAAACGCACTAACAAAAATTAAACCTGCTTTTATCACCCAGCTAATCATTGAAATCTCAGTAAAACTAATAAGTCTATTAAAAATATAAACTAAAACAATTAATAAAAATAAATTTCTAATAATTCTAAATAATGTTGACTTAATTGTTCCAATTACAATGTTTTTATTTGTGTATATAATTAACTCAATTGTTCTAAATAGATGAGAACAAATATTAGCCAATACTATTCCAAACACCCCAAATTTGCCTACTGATATCACAGAAACAAATATATTAATTCCAGCTTCAATAAAAGCACCATTCTTTGTTTGCTGATAATGACCGACTGAATTAATAATTGTAACAACAGGAGTTCTAATCATATATATCAATCCAAAAGCACTAAATCCTAAAACAAGGTAATTTCTTATGTAATTAACACCTTCAAAATTGATTGTATACATTTTTAAAAATGGTAAGAATAAAACAATTAAACATGTGAACAAAGTAAAAGTTAATATATAAAAGTAAAATTCATACAACATGTAGTTTTCCTTGAAATTTTCATAACTGTGTGTAACATGCATCTTACCGAAAATAGGAGTTAAGGAACTTAATAAAGCATTAAGCAAACCAATTATTACATTTACAATCATATTATATATACTGAATACACTAATCTCTGTTAAAGGAACATGAAATAATGTTAATACTATTAATCCTGTGTTTAAAACTACCATACCCGCAATTTGATGAGAAAGAACCGACCATTTATCATTTAGCCTGTCTGTAAGCGGCTCTACTGCTAAATCCAAATATTTGTACCTTGTTTTTATGTATATATATATAATTATAATTCTCATTACATATATTATAGTCGCCCAAAGTTTAACTACTAAAATTGATTGGTTCAAATACACTAACAAAATGGTAATTACTATATTAAGAAATGTACCCAAACATTGAATATAGTTTAACACATAAATTTTTTGATCGGAAGTTAATAGTACACGATACTTTCCTAAAAAAAAATAATCAAAGGCACTGCTCATCGACAAAATAATTATCATCCAAACTATAAGTGAATTGTCTAACTGGTCGTTAATTAATGGCGGATAAAAAACCAATAGTAAACCCACAAGAAGCACAAATATAACACCAGATTTCTTATAATACTTATTTGTAGCTGATAATATCCCATTAACTTCACTAATATTATTCTCTGCAAGTGGCTTGTACAATTTTACAATTGACACATTTCCAACTCCGGCTTCAACAAGAGCTAAATATCCGATAAACTGAGTTACTGATGAAATCATCCCATTTATAGAAGAACCATAATTATCAATTAATAATTTAGGTAATATAATCCCGGAAATCGCAATAACTACCTGTAATATTATAGCTGATAAAGAATTATTTAAAGTTGATCTCTTCATTATCAATTATCCTTATTAGTAATAAGTAACTTTGAATAATCCTTGAAAGACATCAAATTTAAATCCTTATCACTAATAATTAGATTATCAATTCCGCCAATTAATTCATAAGGCCATTCAATAGCCACATTACCATCATTATATTTGATTCCTGAGTCGCCCTCCCCATAAAAAACCTCAGCCGCTTTATAACTAACTACTGAATCTTCAATTACCAAATAACCGTGTCCAAAATATTCAGGGACATATAATGAATCCATATTTTCACCTGTCAAATGAAATCCCATCCACTTTCCATATGTTGATGACCAAGGCCGTAAATCAACAATAACATCAAAAACATGCCCACTAATGCATCTTACTAATTTTGCTTGTTGCTTGTCTAATTGAAAGTGAATTGCTCGAATCACACCTTTTTTGGAAATCGTATAAAAGACTTCTTTCAAAGTATGGTTAATTTTATTGTTTTTAAATACATCTACATTGTAATCCTTGATTAATCCTCCGCGATCATCAGTAGCATAAAATGGTTTAATTAAAAAAGCTCCTTTCAATTCTAACTCTTCAAAATCGAACTTTTGTATCATAAACCTAATTCCTTTCTAATATATTCCGTTGTCATTTCAATCCCTGTAGAAAAATCAACCTGATTACAGTAACCTGTATCTTTATAGACTTTATCTAATTGAAATTGGTTATAAGAAATATCTGCCCCATTAAAAGGAATGTCGCCTAATCCTAAAATAGCCGACTTATCAACTGTGTTTTTCATCTCGTTTAAAAACTCTTTCAATGGTTTTGGGTTACCACTTCCAATATAATATCTATTAAATGGTTTTCCTTTTTCTGCAACTGCAACAATTGAATTAATCGCGTCAGTTATATAAACGAAATCGTATATCTGATTCCCTTCCGTAAAAGAACAATGTTCCTTTTTAAGCAATTTAGAAATTGAAGTATATATCATCCTTGCGGATTTTTCTCCAACACCATAAATGTTCGTAATAATAACCGGAATAAATTCAACACCATTTATCTTTGCGACAGTTTCACCCATTAGATGAGCGGCAAGCTTTCCTGTTCCATAGATATACCCTCCAACTGGGTTAATGTCATCTGATTGAAGATATTCGTATGTTTCCATTTCATTTATACTTGAGGCATAAATAACTCTTTTACAACCTAAATCACGACATAATTCTATATATTTACATGTGTTCTTAACATTATTTAATTGAACTTCATAATTGCTACGATCAATACCCGATGTGCCTGCCCAAGCTAAATGAAAAAAGAAATCAAAATTGAATTTAGGTATTTCATTTAATAAATCTTCAATTTCTTTGCCCATTACATTAATACAAACAATAAATTCGTTATTAAGGAAAAAATCATCGAATTTTATATCCAAAGCAATTACTCTATAATCGCGCTTCAAAAGTTCTTCAATTAACATTTTTCCAATGAAGCCACTTGCCCCAGTTACCATTGCACTTTTCATTTCATTCTCCTAACAATTCAAAAATTCTTCGATCTGCGATTCCATACATACATTTAAATCGCCATCATTTACCCAGCATTTGCTCCATTCAACTACTTTTAAAATAGCAGTATCCAACTTCCATCGTGGTTTCCAACTAAATGTACTTTTAATTTTTGAACAATCTAATTTTAGAAAATTTGCTTCGTGAGGCCCGCCATCACTCTTATTGTTCCATTTTAAATTATCTCCCCATGCATTCACGAAAACATCAACTAATCGTCCTGTTTCATAACAATCGTCATCATCTGGACCAACATTATAATATCCTTCATATTTTTTATCTTCGTATTGTTTTGCACCAATAATTAGATAAGCATATAAAGGCTCAAGTACGTGTTGGTACGGACGAGTAGAAAAGGGGTTGCGTACATTGATAGTTTCTTTATTAATTGCTGATCTAATGCAGTCAGGAATGATTCTATCATTAGCAAAATCACCTCCACCAATAACATTTCCAGCTCTAGCTGTAGAAATAGCTGTAGATCCATTAGCAAAAAAACTATTTTTGTAGCTATTAGTAACTAATTCCGAGCATGATTTCGAATTAGAATACGGATCAAACCCATCTAACTCGTCGATTTCTCGATACCCCCATATCCATTCTTTATTTAAATATACTTTGTCAGTTGTTATATTTAAAAAAGATCTTACTGAATTTGTTTGTCTAATACATTCAAGTATATTAACAGTTCCCATAACATTGGTTTCATAAGTATATACTGGATCTTTATAGCTGTCGCGTACAATTGGCTGTGCCGCTAAATGAAAAACGAACTCTGGTTTATAATCATCAAAAACCTTTTTTAAGGATTGGTAATCTCTAACATCCCCAATAATTGAATTCATCTGATTTTCCAAATTAATGATTTCAAAAAGAGATGGATTTGTTGGCGGTGTCAAAGAATAACCTATTACCTTAGCCCCGGATTTAATTAACATTTTACATAGCCAAGTTCCTTTAAATCCCGTATGACCAGTAACTAACACTATTTTGTCTTTATAAAAGTTTATATCGAATTGCATAAAATCTCCTTTACTTCCATATTTTCCATGGCGCTTTATTTTCCATCCATAATCTTTCTAATTCTTGTTTTTCGCGCAATGTGTCCATGCATTGCCAATAACCGTCATGTATATAACCGAATAGTTCTTTTTCATCAACTAATTTAGCAAGTGGTCCTTTTTCAAATATAGTGTTATCACCTTCAATATAATCAAATAAAGATGGTTCAAAAACCATAAAACCAATATTTATTAAATCACCATCAATATCAGATTTTTCCCTAAATGCATTAATAAGACCATCATTCCCAAATTCTACAACACCTTTATTTTGCGCAAAATTATACATTGACATTGTTCCGATTTTACCATGATTTTTATGGAATTCTAATAATTTTTCTAAATTTACATCACCCACTGCATCTCCATATGTCAACATAAAAGTCTCATTACCTACGTAATCCTTTATTCTTTTTACTCGACCACCAGTTTGCGTATTTAATCCTGTATTAACTATAGTGACTTTCCATGGTTCAGTGAACTTATTGTGAACTATTATTTCATTATTTCCGTTAGTGTAATCAAAAGTAATATCTGAAGTATGTAAAAAATAGTCTGAAAACCATTCCTTTACAACATGTTGCTTATAACCAGCACAAATAATAAATTCGTTAATTCCATAATGAGAATATACTTTCATTATGTGCCAAAGAATAGGCATTTCCCCAATTTCGATCATAGGCTTCGGTTTATATGCAGATTCTTCTGATATTCTTGTTCCAAAACCTCCTGCTAAAATAACTAATTTCATTTCCTCGCTCCTTTATTTAATTTATCAACAATATATCTAAAATATATTATTAAATTTAATTGGAATTTATTCAAAATCTCATTTTGACTTTGCGCCAAATTAATCCACTTATCCATGTTAATATTTATATCGTAAGTGTTCTTAAATTCCAAATAATTATGCTCACAAAATTTCAAATAATTATTAAAATCCAAATTAATCACCTGATCCATGTACTCAGTCATCGATTTGTCACCTTTATATCCTAAGTCTACAATATTTTCAAAGAAAAAACCACTTGTTTTTGATTCTTTACTATTTATTAATCCAGTTATTGGTAAACAACTGAGATTAGATGCATCTAATAATGTAGTAGCTATTCCAATAAATAATCTTGTGTCCGTTAAATAACCTGGTATTGAATCATAATGAATTGTATTAATAGTTTCTATGGAATTTTGCGTGTCAAAGTTTTTGGAGTCTATTTTTTTAATCATCTCATTCTTATTTGGCCCATCACCTATTATTCTAAGTTTTAATTTTTTATTTGGATACTTTTCAACAATACTTGAAAACGAATCAATTAATCCTAAAACATATCCCTTTGTAGGAAATTCCAATCTAGAAATGGTAGTAAATGTTATTGGATAACTATCGTATCTTTTTTTTATCATGGTCTTATCAAAAGGTAATATCGACATTCCTAGCCTTATGATAGACGGATTAATAATATCTAAGTTATAGTTTTCTTCGATACTTGATAAATATCGTTCGTCCATAAACACAAATTTATTGTTATCTATCATTTCCTGTACTATGTTCTTATAAACTTTGTTAAATAATGATTTGATCAATTTATTATTGATGAACTTGTCTCGACAAAAATCGTTTTCATGTATCATATAGTGGTAATTCTGTATATTGTGTTTTTTGTATTTGATTTTTATCATCTCACTTAAAAAATAATTAAATTGATTTTGCATACTGATAACAATAATTCGGTTTGCTGTTTCAAATTCAATATTTAAAGATTTAAAGGTAGGCAAAATTGAGTCACAGTCTATATAGTGTATAAGATCAACTTCAGATGACAATCGGTCAAAAAAACTGGTTTCAAATACATCATTTTTTCTAATTACTGCAAAAGTTTTGTAATTATTTGTTCTCAACCAATTTAACATCCTTATTATAAGTGTTTCAGCACCACCTAAAACCGAAGACCCCGATACAATAAAACCAATAGAAACATTCCTTAGCATATTTATTCCTCAGAATACTCTAGAGAAAAACAAGCCATAAACAAACAGTAACAAGATATCCCTAAAGCAGCACCCATGTATGGATTAAACCATGAAGTTATCATAAACCCAAGCAAACCATTAAAAACTATCATACTTGTATATCTATATATTCTCATTCTAATTGAAAAATACAAAGCGTAAAATATCGGATAACAATAAGACAGAAGTCCAATTATTCCCATTTTATTTAATATATCCAAAAAGAAATATTCTGTTCTACCATCTACTCTATTAGGAACAGCTTTGCCTAAACCATGCCCAATTATAGGACTTTCTTTTATTGAATCAATCATTATTTGCACAGTTTTTGAACGCAAATCATCACTAATACTATCTTCATCTAATTGATTGCTACCGTCATCTTTTACGTCCTGAATTACACTGCCGCTGTCATTAGTGTTTTTATCACCGCTCTTGTTTCCATTTGGGTGACCAATTGGAAATTTATCTTCTACACTAATTACACTGCTTAATGAGGGGAAAGTCCGTATGATTCCATACATAAAATGGTCTATTGATCCAATTAAACTTAAAGAAGTGAATATTATTAAAGACGATAATATAACTGTCGAGGAAAAATATAGTGTTTTTTTATAATTATTACTTAAGTATTTGAAAAAAACAATCAAAAATATTCCAATACTAGCAAGTGCGCCTATATACAATGATCTAGTGTATGTAACAAATATTGCATAAATTATTAATGCGAAACTGATAGGGTATAAACATTTATAATTCTTTTCGTTTCCAAAAAAATAGAAATAAATAGATAAAAACAAGCCTAAAATTAGATAAATACTACTAAATGTAAATTGACGAATCAACGTAGTACTGATAATGCTAGGTGCATAGAAATTAAACCCGTTCATATAACTTGTAAATTCGTAAATAGCAAAGTATGCATTAGGCGAAATGTAGTATATTAAATATGTTACTAAAATAAATAATGATTGAACAATTGTTGACATTAAAATCGTTTTTAATATTCTCGTAAGTTTATCTTTAGAATCAATATTCACTAAAAATATTGGAAACAAAATAAAATATACAAAACCTTTTATATCTGTCTTCAAGATGTTAATATCATTTCCTTGTTTTATTCCTATAATAGTTGAAAAAACTAATAACCCGCTGAAGATCATTAATATAATAATAAATTTATTAGTAATAATTTTCTTTAAATTGATAACTATTTTAGGAATAGAACAAATTATTATAATAATTAGTAATATTATCCTAAAAGACAAACTTCCAATCATTAAGAACCTACCATCACCGGTAAGAGCTAAGTCAAAAAACAAAACATTTAATAATATAAATGGAAGTGTTTCAAAACAAAAATCATATATTTTCTTATTCATTACGATCTCCTTTATCTGCTTTTAAAATTGATGTATTTTTTCTTAATTAAAAAAGAGTTAATTATAAGTTTGACATTTTTATTCAAAGATAATTTTAAAAGCCATTTGCTCCATTTGCCATTTAATATATCTTTATCTTCGATTATTTTTAATTGATTTATCACATTTTTATCAGACAAAATATAGTTAATATTGTATATTTTAGTTTCCAAATCATCATTTGAGAATGAAATGTTTTCATACATTCTCATAATTGAAAGCGCAAAAAAGTATTGATAAAACTTACTCTCAACACTATTCATAAAAATCTTTCTTAATTTTAATTTAGTCAAATAATCCGCAAAAATTTCCATAGATTGTCTAAATAATTCGATTCTAAATTTTCTTGAACTGCTATTTAAACTATAAACATAATGATATCCTATAAAATCAGCAAAAAAAACACTTTTAGCTACATAGAAAGCTCTAATGTTGAACTCAAAATCATCTAAGCTCATTTTCAAATCCTCATTGAACCATAATTTGTTATCTTTTAGGAAAGATACACGATATGCTTTGTTCCAAACTGGGTTAACTACACCCCCAACGTTTTCACCAAAATAATTGAAAATCGCCAATTCTCCCAATATTTCAATATTATCAGTTCTGTATTCTACCTTTTTTACAATTTCCTTTTTGTCATTATAGGTATTTACATCATAACCAAAAGTTACAATATCATATTCTACACCTTCTAATATCGTTGTAATATTTTGAATTGCGCAAGAATATAACAAGTCATCTTGATCTAAAAATAATATATATTTTGATTTTGATAATTTCAAAGAAGTATTTCTTGCTGAGCACAAGCCCAAATCCTCCTGACTAAACAATCTTACATTAGGATATTTTTCCGAAAAATTTTCACAAATTTCTACTGTCTCTTTGTTTGTAGATCCATCATTTAAAAGCAAAATTTCAAAATTATCGTTTTTTGATTGAGAAAGTAGCGAATTAATCATATCTATTAATTCATTTGTGCCATTATATATCGAAATTGCAATTGTAAAAAGCATATTACCTTTCTCCTTCCTCAAATAAACAATTTATAATCTTATGTAAAGAATTATCGTTCATTTTATCCATATAGCTCGAAATAAACATCTTGTTTTTTTGTGCAATGCTTTGACGTGATTTTTCGTTCATAATCACATTTAATTTTTCATATATCTCTTTATCTTCAAGTGTATTAATTATAACATTATCTGTATTATCCTGCAAAAATCTAATGCTCCCTATATCTTTTGGGCCAATTGCCAAAATTGGTCTATTAAGATATAAATACTCTGTTATCTTAGTTGATAATGATAATTTGGTACCAACCCTTGAGTAATAATCAAAGGATTCTGCAAAAAGTAAAACATCTGATTCGTTCATCTTACTATATAGCTGTTCACTATTTAAAAAACCTTTATAACTACAAACATTACCAACAGTTATATTCTCAATCTGCCTTTTTTTAGGACTAGATGAATACACTTCTATTTCAAAAACATCTTTTAGTGACGACTTATCTAACCATTTTGCTAGTTTTCCAATTACTTTATCTCTGTTCCAATTTAAATTTCCAAAATATGATAATTTTATTTTTTCTCTTATAATAACCGCTTGAGACCCTAATGAATTTGGTACACTGAGGTTAACGAGAATGTCACAATCCTGAGAAAATAAAACATCATAAGTTTCTTTCATATACTCATTAATTACTACTAATTTACTATGTCCACTCAATAGTTTTTTCATCTCATTAACAAGAAGTCTTCTACGTATAGCACGAAAAACAGATAAACTAAATACTGGTAAAAAATAATCATCAGTAGCATAAACAACAACAGGAAGCTTATATTTATCAGCTATTTTCCTAACCATTTTAATCATTCCATAATTGTTTAACCCACTATAAAATATGCAATCTGGTTTAAAATTTTCAATCCAATTAAATAATTCTTCACTTTCCCAAAGATTAGTGGTCCATAATGTATCACGTAAAAATCTTAAGAACTGCATATTTTTAATGTTAAAGTTATACAAACTATTTGTGCGCGAACTTAATACTTGGTTGCTTTCAACGTATTTGACTTCATTTGTTATATTATTTCCAAAAAATTTTTTTATCAAATTAGATTCAGTTATATTAAAATAATCACACTTGATTGCTCCATCAGGGTATTCAGGGTACAAATATAACTGTGCAATATTCTCTTCTTTAAAGTCTTTAAAAAAAGAAGCAATGGTTTTTCCGTTATTGTTAGTCTTGCTAAAACTATTAACACTAATAACCAAAACTCTAATTTCATCATTTTTTTTCAATACAACTGATTTAGTCAAATTAATATTTCCTCCATACCATTTTATCAACTACATTAGCATAACTTTGAATAATTTTCACTACTTTAGTAGAAACATTTTCTTCTGTATAATCCGGTACAGGAATTCCGTATTCAGAATTTTTGTTTAATTCTACTGCAACCTCTACAGCTTGTATTAATCCATTATCTTCAATTCCCGCTAAAACGAAACACGCTTTATCTAAGGCTTCCGGCCTTTCTGTACTTGTTCTAATACATACTGCTGGGAAAGGACTGCCTACACTGGTAAAGAAACTTGATTCTTCAGGAAGTGTTCCAGAGTCGGAAATTACTGCAAATGCATTCATTTGCAAATTATTATAATCATGAAAACCTAGAGGTTCTTGTTTAATTACCCGTTTATCCAATTTAAAACCTGTCGCCTCAATTCTTTTTCTACTTCTAGGGTGGCAAGAGTATAATATTGGCATATCGTATTTTTCTGCTATCTTATTAATTGCATTAAACAATGAATAAAAATTCTTTTCAGTATCTATATTTTCTTCTCTATGCGCAGAAAGCAAAATATATTTTTTAGGTTCTAAATTAAGCTTTTCCAATACATTAGAATTTTTAATATTTTCTAAATTATTATGCAAAACCTCTGCCATAGGAGATCCAGTTACATATACTCTTTCTTTAGGCAACCCACATTCATGCAAGTACTTTCTAGCATGTTCCGAATATGCAAGGTTTACATCACTAATGATATCTACAATTCGTCTATTTGTTTCTTCAGGCAAACACTCATCTTTACAACGATTTCCAGCCTCCATGTGGAATATAGGAATATGTAGACGTTTAGCTGATATTGCTGATAAGCAACTGTTTGTATCCCCCAATATCAACAATGCATTAGGTTTTATTTGATTCATAAGTTTGTATGAGCAATTAATAATATTGCCAACTGTAGCCCCTAGATCATCACCAACTGCATCCATGTATACTTCAGGATCTTCCAACTTTAAATCTTTAAAAAACACACCATTCAAATTATAATCGTAATTTTGCCCTGTATGAGCAAGAATGCAATCAAAATAATTGCGACATTTTGTTATTACTGCGCCTAGTCTAATTATTTCTGGTCTAGTTCCCACAATAATTAATAATTTCAATTTTCCATTATTTTTAAATGAAATATCACTATAATCAGTTCGTATTTCTGTCATATAACTACCTCCTAATTAATCTGAAACTTTCTCAAAGAAAGTATCGGGATGATTATTATCAAACTGTTCGTTAGCCCACATCAATGTAACCAAATCTTTATTAGAAGATAAGTTAATGATATTATGTGTATATCCCGGCAACATGTGTATAGCTTCGATTTTTTTACCGGATACTTCAAAATTCAAAATTTCATCACTCCCTATTTTTCTTTGCTGGATCAACCCTTCACCCGAAACAACGATGAAAAACTCCCACTTGCTATGATGCCAGTGTTGCCCTTTAGTAATATTTGGCTTGCTAACATTAACAGAAAATTGCCCACAATCAACAGTTTTAAGTAACTCGGTAAAGCTACCTCTGTCATCACAATTCATCTTTAATTCAAATTTCACTTTTTCTTTTGGTAAATATGATAAATATGTTGAGTAGAGTTTTTTCGCAAAAGAGTTGTTAGGAATTTGCGGAATAACTAAAGTCGATGGTTGCGACTTAAAACAATACAATAAATCAACAATTTCGCCCAAAGTTACATGATGGCTGTTAGGCGCAAAACAGTATATACCACTTTCATCCCTAACAGTTTCAACACCATCAAAATGACAATGATGTTCTTTGCATTCTAAAGCATTCAACATCTCTAAAACTAAGTCATCAATATATAACATTTCAAGCATTGCATTATGGTCATTTACTTGAATATCCAAGCCATTAGCAACATTATTACAAAACGTTGCAATAACACTATTGTAGTTTGGTCTACACCATTTTCCAAATAGGTTTGGGAACCGATAAACTAAGACTTTCACATCATTTTCAATACCATAATTGAAAAATAATTCCTCACCTTCTAGCTTAGATTTTCCATAATCAGATTCACCATACCTACCAATTAGAGTAGCTTGGATAGAACTAGATAGCATAACAGGGCACTTATTATTGTGTCTCTTTAATGTATCTAATAAGGTGGATGCAAAACCAAAATTACCCTTTAAAAAATCTTCATTATTCTGCGGTCTATTAACTCCCGCTAAGTTGAATACAAAATCACAGTCCTCACAATACTTATCCAACAATTCAATATCAGTATTTACATCATACTCATAAATAGAATCAACTGATAAAGATGGTCTAGTTTTATCTTTGCCATCACGAATATTTTTTAATGATTCCACTAGGTTTCTTCCGACAAAACCCGCTGATCCAGTTACCAGAATATTCATGTTATTTACTTTCCCATTTTGTTAATTCATTACGAACCAACTCAACTTCTAATAACTTTTCTTTAACAGATTCCACATCCATAAGTTTAGTATTATTTGAATTAAACTGAGATAGTTGAGCTTCTTCCATTCCTTCGACAAAATATTTATCATAATTCAAATCTCTCTTATCTGCCGGAACCTGATAGAAATCACCTAAATCAGTTGCATGTGCACACTCTTCGTCAGTCAATAATGTCTCATACATCTTTTCACCATGCCTAATTCCAATAACTTTTATATCATTTTTAGCACCAAATAGTTCTTTTACTGATTGTGCTAATACTTCAATAGTGCAAGCTGGTGCTTTTTGAACAAATATGTCCCCACTATTGCCTTTCTCAAAAGCAAATAAAACTAAATCAACCGCTTCTTCTAAAGTCATAACAAATCTAGTCATGCTTGGTTCAGTCACAGTTAAATCATTACCAGCTTTTATTTGATTAATGAATAAAGGAACAACAGACCCTCTTGATGCCAAAACATTTCCATATCTAGTACACATAATGCTTGTTTTTTCTGGGTCCACCGTGCGTGCTTTAGCGACAATTACTTTTTCCATCATCGCCTTACTTGTTCCCATTGCATTAACAGGATAAGCGGCTTTGTCCGTACTAAGACAAACAACTTTTTTTACCCCATATTCAATAGCGGCAGTAAGAACGTTTTCTGTTCCAATAACATTAGTTTTCACAGCTTCAATAGGGAAAAACTCGCAACTAGGAACTTGTTTCAATGCAGCGGCATGAAAAATATAATCTACTCCATACATTGCATTTTTTATGCTGTTGATGTCTCTTACGTCTCCTATGTAGAATTTCACTTTATTGCTATATTCTGGATATTTAGATTGAAACTCATGTCTCATGTTATCTTGTTTCAATTCATCTCTACTAAATACTCTAATTTCTTTTATATCCGTTTTTAGAAACCTATGTAATACCGCATTTCCAAAAGACCCTGTTCCTCCAGTAATCAATAAAATTCTGTTTTTAAATTCACTCATATTTTTCCTCCATAAATCTTTCTATTATTTTCACATTATCTTCTATATTGTAATGATTTAATAAATATGAGAAGCCTTGTCTCCCCATTTCTTTGTAATCGGTTCTCAACTCGCAAATTTCTTTAATTTTCTCGATTGCACCACTTATATCTTCGCTACATACTGCCCAACCGCAATGAGCATCTTCAATAATGCTAGGAATATCAGTGTTTCTATCCACGATAGCCAAAATAGGTTTTTTTAGCATCATATAATTTTGCAATTTTGAAGGAATATTTGGTATTGTAAATCTAGGATCTAAACTAATAAGTCCAATATCGGATTTATTCAAAATTTTGTCATATTCTTGTTTAGGAAGCTTATCGTAATACAACACATTTTTGCTTGAATATTCTAATTTAATATAATCCTTAATTAATCCAACTTCTGTCCCGTTGCCACAAATAACAAATTTTGCCTTTTTATAATCCTTTAATCCGTCAATTATTTCTAACAAACCTTTTATATTTTGCGGCCTACCTAAATTACCACCAAATATAAATTGAATATAATTACTTCCCCCAATATTTTCACAATTTAAATTTCTAATTTTAATTGAATTTGGAAATAAGCCTACCTTATTAATGTTTATATATTCATTATTGTTTTTTAGATATTCTATATTACCATTAGACATGCAACCGATGTAATCTGACAACATATACAAACTTTTTTCTTTTTTTCTAAAATAACCATAAACAATTCCATTTTTCCTAAACATCCCTAAATCAACAGCATTTTGCGGAAAAATATCCTTCAGCATCAAAAATGTTTTACACCCAAATTTCTTTTTGCAAAATTTCACAACATTGTTAAAAGTGATCGGCGGAGTAGCATAAATCAACAAGTCAAATTTTTCATTTAGTAATAGATTCTTAACTGATTTCTTAAACAGATGACCAATCATTATCGTTGATAACCCTTTCCCAATGATATTATTAGAAAAAATGTTGCTAGTTTTAACATTAATTATTGAAAGTTTAGAGTTTCCAATTGTATCATCAGTCTGTATTTCACCTTCATTTGATGATCGAACAACTGTTACATTGTGGTTGTTTTCAAGCAACTCATTTACTAGGTCATTGTACAAATTATTCCCATTTTTATCAAAAGATATTGTTAAATATAGTACTTTGATATTTTTCATTTTATAACCCTTTATTTTATTCTCTTAACTGGGATCCCAACATATGTCCCGCTATCTTGTAAATCCCTTATCACAACACTTCCAGCGCCAATAATAACTGAATTAGTTATATTGATCCCTTGTATTATTTTAGAACCTGTTCCTAACTCAGAATAATTATCGATACTTACTGCTCCCGATATATTAACTGAAGGATAAACTGTAATATAATCGGCTAATACAGCATCATGACCAATAGTACAACTTAGATTTAAATGATTGAAACTCCCTATTTTTACATTTGTAGTTATAATAGTATTATCGCAAATAACATTTCCAACACCTAATTCTACATATTTTGACATATTTGCATTTTTTGCAATTATGTTAGGAAATCTTAAACAAGTGTTTTCTTGTAATTTTTCAGCAATTCTTTGCCTAATATTTGGATTAGCGATAGCAATAACAACATTGCACATTGTTTTTATATTTATTAAATATTCAATTTTACCAACTACTTGTAGTCCATTAATAAAACTATTTTGAATTTTTTCATTATCGTCGACAAACCCCGCTATATTATAAGTCCCTAGTTGCTCGATTAGCCAAGCGACTTCTCTTCCGAAGCCTGATGCACCAACAATATATATTTTTTCCATCAACAATTTTCCTTCCCTATTATATAGCAATAATTAGTTGTTGCAGATCCACCTATATTAAGCATCATTGCATTACTTGCATTTTCAACTTGATATTTTCCTGCTTGATTTGTCATCTGTTTATATAAATCTAGCATCATTCTAACACCTGAAGCACCAACCGGATGTCCGCAACCTATGAGACCACCACTTGGATTAATTGGTTTATCCCCATAAAAAGAAGTGGTTCCATTATCAATCGCTTCATATTCTCTTCCAGGCTTAGTTATTCCAAAACAAGAAATTGCTGCATATTCACTAGATGTAAAGCAATCATGCGTTTCAAACACATCAATATCATTAACATCCAACCCAGCTCTTTTGTAAGCATCAACACATGCTTGCCTTGTCCAAGGCAATACATATTCACTATTCAATGAATCATCTAATTTTTTATCAAAAACCATCGGTGCCACCCTATGACCAAAACCTTTTATTACTGGTTTTTGTTCGTTATTATAATGTGCTTTTTTATATTCCTCCGAACTTAATACTATAGTTGCAGCGCCATCAGTTACCTGTGAACAATCCGTCAATCCTAACCTTCCACCAATCATAGGATTTGTTTTAGTCCCTCTAATATTAGTTTGCGCCTCATCGATGTACCACCCTCTTGTTTGAGCTAAAGGATTACGTTTAGCATTTTCATAATTTTTGTATGATATCTTTGAAAGGTGTTCCATAAATAAATTCTCATTTAAATTATATCTCTTAATGAATTCATCGGCTAACCGAGCAAATAATTTCGGAAAAGGAAAATCTATGTTTTTACCTTCAATATCATAATATGCAGCTTTCCCAAGGTAACCTCCACCTGTTTTTGAATCTACTGTTTTCATTAATTCAAATCCAACTACAATTGCAACATCGTAAGTAGAATCTTTAATTTTACTACATGCGGCATCTATTGCCACAGAACCTGATGCGCATGCGGCTTCATATCTCGCGGATGGAACGCCATAAAAACACGAATCCACTTCTGTAAGTAATGCGCCTAGATGTCCTTGATCTATATAATTTTCGGCTATAAAGTTTCCTACAAATATTGCTATTTTATTATCTCTATTTAAATCAATTACGTCTTCACGTGAAAGACCGACATCCCTCATAGCATCAAAAACATTTTCTCTCAACAATGCAATCACGTTCTTTTTTTCTTTATTCCAATTCCTCGTAAAATCAGATTGGCAGCCGCCTAATATGTATACTTTCTTCATATAGTTCTCCTAATATTTAGCTTTTAGGAATGACCTAAAATCATAAATACAACAGTTTGGTAATTTGTCCAAGATATTTTGATCAAAAGCTAAATCGATAAAATTATTATCTAAATACTTTTTTGTTAGATTTTGAACATTGATAATTCCACCTAATAATTCAATAAGTGCAATAGGCGGTATCCATGAAAACCCTGTTGCCATTGCATCATCACAATCAGCAATATTATCTGCCACATCATAAGCAATTTTCAAAGAATATAAAACATACTTAAGCAACATACTTTTACAAATACATGCTTCTCTACTTTCGTCATTAAGCAAAATATCGAAAGCCTTTTTGTAATTACCAACACCTATATTTTTTATCATTTCATTCGAAAAATAAAATTCATAATGATTGATGTTTCTATAATTATCTTGTTTAATATCGTATACTAATTTACTTTTGGTATCCTTGTCAAACTTGTAAAAGCCACAGTTAACTTTTCTGCCTAATTTATTTTCTTCGACTAACTTTATCAAAAAATTAGATAACTTGAAACTTTGCTTAAAACAATCATTCGTTTCATCATAAATATAGTCAACAATTGACTTAGTGATATCTAGACCCACAAAGTCTGCTGTAGCCAAAGGCGCCATCGCTCTCCCAGTAAAACAACCCAGTATTGAATCAATGTAGTCTATGCCACCGTGATCCTTATTCTCAAAAGCTAAATTAATTGCTTCATTTATGAAATAAAATCCAATTCTATTTCCTAAAAAAGATGGTGAGTCTTTTACCCTTACCACAGTTCTTTTCAAATTATCTCTTAGATAATCAGATAATTCTTTTGATAATGTTTCTTGTTTATTATCATGGACTATTAACTCACATAAAGTTAAATTATAAGGTGGATTAAACATGTGGATACCAAAAAACAAATCTGATTTATCATTAAATATTTCAGCTAGTTTTTTTATACTAAGACCCGAAGTCCCGGTAGCTACTATCGCATTTTTTTTGAGGAAAGGAACAATTTTATTATACATATTCGTTTTTATATCGAAATCTTCATATAAAGATTCAAATACTAAATCAGATTGAGAAATACAATCTGCCAAATCATCATATGTGCATGGGATTAAATTGTCTTTAATCGACTCTGATTTGATAGATTCATAGGAATCTATCACTGCATTTTTTGCCTTTTCTATATCTCTACACATCATAAAAACTTTTGCGTTTCCAAAAGACGCAAAAATACCAGCAACGTTACGTCCCATTGTACCATTAGCGCCTAAAACTGTCACTGTATTAATGTTCATAATTGATATTATCCTCAACTTCCTTTAAATTCTTCCATGGTACTGCATTCACTACTGCTAATTCCTTCCCTTATTAATACTGTTTTAATTGTCTTACAAATAATTCTAAAATCTAATGAAAGCGAACATTCTTTAGTATATTTGACATCTAAATTAAATTTTTCTTCCCAACTTATTGCATTCCTTCCATTAACTTGAGCAAGACCAGTTAAGCCAGGTTTGACATCGTGCCTATGTTTTTGTGTATCATTGTATAAAGGAAGATATTTCACCAAAAGTGGTCTTGGACCAACTATTGACATGTCTCCTTTAAGAATATTAAACAATTCTGGCAGTTCATCCAAAGAGGTTGATCTTAACTTCTTCCCAAATTTTGTAAGACGTAATTCATCACTTAGCAGTTCACCTTTTTCATCAGTTTTACTTGTCATCGTACGGAACTTATACATTTTAAAGATCTTACTATCTTTCCCTGGCCTATCTTGAACGAAAATAATAGGACTACCTAATTTTATTCTGATCAACAATGAAACTATTAAATAAATAGGACTAAGTAAAATAATTGTAATTAATGAAATTATAATATCAAAAGTCCTTTTAAAAAATGACTTATACATTATTCAAAGCATCCTTTAACTATTTCGATAATTTTATCTTGATCCTCAATTGTCATTTTATTATCGCTTGGTAAACACAATCCTCTATTAAAAATATCCATACCAATATCAGTTGTCTCTCCTGCAATATATGCATTAGTGTTTGACCTACCATTTCCATCTTTTGTTATAAATGGGTTCATTCTAAATATTGGTTGCATATGCATAGGCTTCCAAATTGGTCTTCCTTCGGCATTATGTTTATTAAGGACATCTAAAATTTCAGATGGGCAACTTTTGCCCTTCTCAGAAATAAAAACAACTTCATTTTCACTTCTAACTTGTTTACACATTGCCTCTTTATTAATTAACATACATGACAACCAAAAATTAGGCTCTGAATTTTTTTCATCATAAGGGTTCAAACTAACAGGTAAATCCTTAAAACCTTCTTTATATCTTTCATATATTTCCTTTTTTTTCGAAATATGATTTTCTAAATAAGGTATTTGCCCTCTTATTACCCCAGCAATTACGTTAGACATTCTATAATTATATCCTACTTCCTCGTGTTGATACCAAGGAGCATTTTCTCTCGATTGTGTCGACCACTTTCTAGCTTTATTCGATGCCACTAAAGAATCCGTCAGTAACATTCCCCCAGCTGATCCAGTGATAATTTTGTTGCCATTAAATGATATACAGTTGTACTTCCCAAATGTACCAGTTTGTACACCTCTATAAGTAGCCCCTAAAGACTCAGCAGCATCTTCAATAATTAGGGCATTATGCTTATCACATATATTTTTAATCTCATTAATTTTTCCGGGTACTCCGTATAAATTAACTAGAACAACAACTTTAACATCCGGATAAAGTTCAAAGGCCTTTTCTAATGCAAGTGGATCCATATTCCAAGTGTCGTACTCTGTATCTATAAAAATCGGCACCCCTCCTTCGTACACAACTGGATTGACAGTCGCACTAAAAGTCATGTCCGAGCAAAATACATGGTCTCCATGCTTAATTCCCGCAAGTTTCATTGCTAAATGCAGAGAAGATGTTCCCGAAGCTAATCCTACAGCATATTTGCATCCAACTTTTTCACATATCAATCTTTCAACCTCGTCAATATTTTTACCAACGGTTGACATCCAGTTAGTTTCATATGCTTCCGTTACATACTTCAATTCATCACCATGCATGGTTGGACTTGATAGCCAAACTTTATTTTTAAATTTATCCATATTTTCCTCCAAATAACGTTAATACACCACCACAATTTACATATTTCGCTTACGTAATAAGACTACGCTAATTATTTTGTGATATTAACAATTATTAATTTTTTTAATAAAACAATTTATTTAAAAAACAACATTCCACTTTTCTTGCTTTATTCCTCATTTTTCATTAGTATTTTCACACAAATTATTAAATCTATCATAGATTTCTTTGTCCCTTAAGATATCCTCTTTCTTAATATGGTAGCTTGGAACAATTTCAGAAACAATGCTTTTAACATCAAAACTTTCTTCTTCAACTTTTTTCTCTAAACGAGTTAACCCATTGACAAATTTATCTATTTCAATATTAATTGGTTTTCCGATAAAAATTAATTTGTTATCGGTTTTTTGAAGCCCTTCTTCATCTCTCAATAATTCTTCAAACAATTTTTCACCTGGTCTTAGTCCTGTATACTCTATTTCCATATCTACACCCAAAGTATACCCCGAAAGACGAATTAGATTTTTGGCAAGATCGGCTATTTTTACCGGTTCCCCCATGTCTAAAACAAATATTTCTCCCCCATTAGCAAATGCTCCTGCTTGTAATACAAGTGACACTGCCTCCGGTATTGTCATAAAGTAACGAATTATATCGGGGTGGGTTACTGTTACCGGACCCCCTTGTGCCATTTGTTTTTTAAATAACGGAATTACACTACCGTTGCTTCCTAAAACATTACCAAATCTAACCGCAACAAATTCGGTGTTTGACTGTGCAGCGAACATTTGAATAATCATTTCACACATGCGTTTTGATGCTCCCATTATATTAGTTGGATTAACTGCTTTATCAGTTGAAATTAACACAAATTTTTCAACACCATACTTGTCAGCAGCTTTTGCCGTCTTATATGTCCCAAAAACATTATTCTTGATTGCTTCATTTGGACTATCTTCCATTAATGGAACGTGTTTGTGCGCCGCAGCATGAAAGACAATGTTTGGTCTATACATGCTCATGATGCTTTCAATACGATTTGTGTTTCTTACAGAACCAATTAAAACTTCTAAATGCAAATATTGATATTTTGCTTTTAACTCTTGTTGGATATCATAAGCATTGTTTTCATAAATATCAAATATGATTAAACATTTCGGCTTATAGCTTGCAATTTGTCTACACAACTCACTTCCGATTGATCCTCCCCCACCGGTTACTAATACTGTTTTCCCTTTAATATACTCTTTAACACTTTCCATATCAATTTTAATTGAGTCGCGACCTAATAAATCTTCTATGGCAACATCTCTTAAACTAGAAACACTAACATCTCCGTTAATCAATTGATAAACTCCAGGCAAAACCTTAAGTTTACAAGATGTCTTGTTACATAAATTTAAAATTTCGCTCAATTCTTTTTTATCAATAGATGGCATAGCAATAATTATTTCGTCTATCTCATACTTGTCAGCATTAGCAACAATTGTATCTCTTCCCCCTACAATTGGAACTGCATGAATATATTTACCCTTTTTTGACGGGTTGTCATCTATAACACATATTACTTTTTTATTTGTCAATTCACTTCTAATTAATTCTGAAATTATTATGCTTCCCGCATCGCCTGCACCAACGACCATTGTCCTTTTGTACTTTTTGCTTCTATTCTTTGTATTCTGAATTATTAATTTTAAACTTCTATATGAAAACCTTGTAAGGAAAGTTAAAAATAATTCCAAGAAAAAGTAAAAGACAAAAAAACTTCTTGGAATATTCAACTGCAACATAACCATCCCAAAAGCCAATAAAATAGTATTAATAAATGTTGCCATCATTATAAGTACTAATTCATGAGAACTCGCGAAAGCCCAAACACTATTATAAAGTTTAAACAAATAGAATATTATAATAACCGTTATTACTTGAATAGGCAAATACTTTATCATTGAATCATAAAACACTGGTGGTATTGATCCTAATTTTAAATCGAATCTTAACGCCAAGGCTAGGTAACAACTAGCTATAACGAATAAAACATCACTAATTGCTAATAAAATCATTCGCGTTTTTGAACTTTTTATTAAATTACTAAAATCCATGACCAACCTCTTTCCTAAAAATAGTAGTTTAAGACTATCGAAACATCCTATAAAACATTTTTATTATATCACATATCATAATCAACATAAATAACATTTAGATACTCTACTTTTTTGTAACTACATCTTTATTAAACTTAGCAAAATACACAAATACTATTTAGTTGAATTATGCATATATTTATAAATATACATCATCAAATAAAAACCCTTTAATATTTAATTTAAAAATCATTGCTTGTCAACCCACCTAATATGCTTCCCTACACTCTTATTACCATCTGGAATTGATGTATAATCCCCATACATTTCTTTCAAAACCGCATCTGCGTTAACAGGGATTTGGAATTTATATGATTCAAATGCATTTGGTGAAATAATACCGAACTTCATTTCATTGGTATATAGCCAATCTTTTTCAAAATATGGTCCAGCCTTTTTATAATTACTAATATAATTTGGTGAATAACTATAATATTTTGACTTGCTATTTTTTGTTAATTTAGTGTACCAATTTAAACGATTAATATATTTCACTCGTAATTTATCATAAGATCTCTTATCTTGATTAAAAATCACTTTGTTTTCCGCTCGCTTCAAACGGATATTTAGCGGATGAACACATACGTACCTAAATAATTTATCAAGAAACAGCGGTTTGATCGATACTTGATAGCCATATACATCAATAAATAATCCTCTTTGATTATATTCTTTAAATAGCATACTATCATTCTCATATGTTTTGAAGTTATTATTCCTTATTCTAAAGTTCGATAACCTTGGAGAATACCATTTATCAAATGAATCACCATTATCTCTTTCTATATATGTTTGAATTCCATAGTTTGATTGATTTTCGAAACCCTTAATTAATGCTTTTTCCGCTTTCTCAATTAAATCAAATGGTATTGCAAGATCGACATCGTCATCCCATGGTATGAAACCATATTCTAAGTTATTGGCATTTTTATTTTTCGGTCGCATATTTCCAATTAAAGTGCCTCCATCTAACACATATGGTATATTATTCTCATTTAGTATATCCGTAGATATCTTTAACATTTTCAGTAACTCGCTTTGCACATCACTAAACGATATCACATCTTTGGTTGAAACACTTACAAAATCATAGGCATTAGATGCTATCTCGAAGCTATTTTCTTCTAATACAGTATTAGATATGTTCGCTAATTTTTTTCTATACTCATTCAACTCATTTTTATATACACTGTCTTCTCTTAAATTAAACAACCTTATAAATTTGGGAACAATAGTGGTATGCCTTCTAACTTCAAAAACCACATTTTGTAAAGCTCTAATATTAAATTGTTCAATTTCTACTTCCGTGTTAAGTCCTTTAATTTTCCCTAGTATTTCTTCTAATTCTTGTTCTTTATCTTTTGTAGATACTACATAACTAGATAACTCCAAAAATATTTGCGATATAGTTAGTAACAGCAATATTATTTTGTCCATATCATTCAAACGATATACATTAATAAAAAACAAAATAACAATAATAATTAATATGATTGTAAACAATCTATTATGATCAATATAAATGTATTTAGAGTAAATAAGATTATCAATTTGACACAACATCTTATTTTTAATTTCTGAATTCTTTACACTATCACCAATAAACCGTTCACCATACCAACTATCATACTTTAAGTTATCTTTTACACACTTACGATTTAACACTTTATCACCTAATTTTTTTAAATAATTATCATCAAAAGTAAATAAATAAGGTTCTTTCTCAATTCCTAAAACTTCCTCATCATATTTCTCGCGAAAACAATTAGAAATATCTAAATATTTATTAACAACCACTTTACACTTAATAGACAAAAACCAAGCTACTATAGTAATACACCCGACAAATATATCTGTATTAATAGTTAAATTAGACCATACAAAATTTTCATGTTTATTAGACACAATTAAAACAGCTAACAACACAGATGGTGCTAGCACAATAACAGTATTCAACTGCGATAATTTCCTCGCTATTTCAAAATAATAATCTCTAATTATAAGAAGATCTATACTTTCTTTTTTATGTGTATTAATAAGTATCTTATTCATACATATCCCCCTTAATACCAACATATTATACCCCAAAATAAATAAAATAAAAACCCTAGCATTATATGTTAGGGTTAATTACCTTATTGTGCTAATTTTTCTAAACGAGCAAATCTTCTCTTCGCATCTTCTAAAGTTTTATCTAACAATTCTTCAGCATGTTCTTTATTAATAATTGGCAACATATTGAATCTTGTTTCATTTAACATAAAGTCTTTAAACTTAGTGAAGTCTGGAGTCTTATAATCAATAGTTAAAGGTTGTTCATTAACTGGATTATATCTATACAATGGATAATATCCACATTCAACAGCCGCTTTTTGAACCTTTTGGTGATTCATTAATCCGCCCTTAATACCATGTTCAATACATGGACTATAAGCTAAGATTAAAGATGGTCCATCATATGCTTCAGCTTCTTTCAATGCCTTTAATGTTTGTAATCTATTAGCACCCATAGAAATAGAAGCAACATATACATGGCCATAAGCCATAGCAATTTGTCCTAAATCCTTCTTAGCCAATTTCTTACCACCAGCTGCAAACTTCGCAATAGATCCCGCTTGAGATGATTTAGATGATTGTCCACCAGTATTAGAATATACTTCTGTATCTAATACTAAAATGTTAACATTTAAGTTATTAGCTATTACATGGTCTAATCCACCATAACCAATATCATATGCCCAACCGTCGCCACCAACGATCCAAACTGATTTACTTACAAAGTCACGTTTTAACGCAGCCAATGCCGGAATCTTCGTATCCGCAATCTTACCTAAATCTTTTTCAAGTTTTTCTTCAACGACACGATTACCTTTATTTTCTAAATATTCTTTAACAACAGCTGTTTCAGCAGCATCTAATTTATCCATATTGTTTTCTAACAATTCAACAATTTGGCGATCCTTAAACTCTTGAGCAACCTTCATACCAAAGCCATATTCAGCATTATCTTCAAATAATGAGTTAGCCCAAGCCACACCTTGACCATTCTTATCAGTAACAAATGGTGTGCTTGGAACACTACCACAATAAATAGAAGAACATCCAGTCGCATTTGCAACTAACATATCTTTACCAAACAATTGTGAAACTAGACGGTAATATGGAGTTTCACCACATCCACCACAAGAACCAGAAACTTCAAAATAAGGCATTAAGAATTGAGAACCCTTAATAGTATCTGCAGAATAATAACCAGTCTTATACTCAGTTTCTTTAAACAAGTAATTAGCTAAAGGAGCTTTAACTAATTCTTCATTTACATCAACCATTTCAAGAGCCTTATTACCCTTCATACCTGGACATTCAACAACACATAATCCACAACCAACACAGTTATCAGGAGAAACTGATACACAGAAACTCAAGTTTTCTTCTGTAGCCTTAGGACTACCCATTGGTTTAATAACATCAAAAGTTGTAGGAGCATTCTTAATTTCATCTTCACTCAATAAGAATGTTCTAATAGTAGCATGCGGACAAACATAAGAACAGAAGCCACATTGAATACAATTATCAGGATTCCACTTCGGAACCATAGTCGCAATAGTACGATGTTCATCAAAAGAAACACTATTTCTAAATGAACCATCTAATAAATTATGTTTAGTAAATGCACTAACCGGCAAATCGTAACCTTCAAGTGAATTAATAGCCATAACATGATTATCAAAATAATCATCACCAGTCAACTTACGAAGACTACTAACTTCTAAATTAGCCCAAGAAGGATCAACAGCAATTTCCACCAAACCATCTTTACCATTATCAATAGCCTTATAGTTTAATTGAACAATTTCTTCACCCTTTTTACTATAAGATTTCTTCGCAGCTTCCTTCATATAAGTAACCGCATCTTCATAAGGCATAATTTGTTCATTTAAAGCAAAGAAACTAGACTGTAAGATAGTATTAGTTCTTCTACCCATACCGATGCTTTCCGCAATCTCAGTCGCATCAATAATATAGAACTTCGCATTCTTCTTAGCCAAATCGCGTTTAACACGATTAGGTAAATGATCAACAATATTATCTTTATTAAAAGTAGTATTCAATAAGAAAGTACCACCCTTCTTCAAGTTTCTAACCATATCATATTTCAATAAATAAGAATCTAAAGAACAAGAAATAAAGTCCGCGTTTTGAACATAATAAGTAGACTTAATAGGTGAAGGACCAAATCGTAAATTACTACGAGTAGCACCACCAGCCTTCTTAGAATCATAAGCAAAATAAGCTTGAGAATACAAATCAGTATGATCACCTATAATCTTAATTGCATTCTTATTCGCACTAACCGTACCATCACTACCTAAACCATAGAATAAACAAGAAGTATAATCAGTACGAGTAAAATATTCATCATCAACCTTTAAAGATAAATGAGTAACATCATCATTAATACTAATAGTAAATCCATCAATAGGAGATTCAACACTTAAATTATCATAAACAGCCTTAATATCCTTAGGTTGAGTATCCTTACTAGATAAACCATAACGACCACCTAAAATAGTCTTAATATTCTTATAATTACATAAAACATCATAAACTTCTAAATATAAAGGTTCCCTAGCACCCATCTCTTTAGTACGATCTAAAACCGCAACTTTTTCTACCGATTCAGGTAAAACCGACAACAAGTGTTTCTTAGAGAAAGGACGATATAAATGAACTTTAACTAAACCAACTTTTTCACCCTTTTCATTTAAATCATCAACAACTTCCTTAACTGTTTCAGTAACACTACCCATCGCAACAATAACTCTAGTAGCATCCTTAGCACCATAATAAGTAAAAGGAGCATATTCACGACCAGTATGATCACTAATTTTCTTCATATAATCAGCAACAACATCTACAACCGCATCATAATGAGCATTTTGCGCTTCACGACCTTGGAAATAAATATCATCATTTTCTGCACCACCACGAGTTAAAGGATTAGTATGAGGATTTAAAGCACGAGCCTTAAACGCTTCAACAGCATCCATATCAACCAATGACTTCAAAAATTCTTCATCAATAACTTCTACCTTTTGAATTTCATGAGAAGTTCTAAAACCATCAAAGAAATGCATAAAAGGAACACTAGCCTTAATCGCACTTAAATGCGCAACACCAGCCAAATCCATTGCTTCTTGAACAGAATGCGAAGCAATCATACAAATACCAGTTTGACGACAAGCATAAATATCTTGATGATCACCAAAAATAGCCAATGAACGAGTAGCCAATGCACGAGCAGATACATGCAATACCGCCGGCAACAACTCACCAACCCATTTATAAATGTTAGGAATCATTAATAATAAACCTTGCGAAGCAGTGAAAGTAGACGCCAACGCACCACCTTGTAAAGCTCCATGAACCGTACCAGCAGCACCACCTTCCGATTGCATTTCAATAACTTTTACTTCATTCCCAAATAAATTTTTACGATGTTTAGTTGCCCAAGCATCAACATGTTCCGCCATAGTACTAGACGGAGTAATAGGATAAATACCAGCCACTTCAGTAAAACTATACGCAACATGCGCAGTAGCTTGGTTACCATCCATAGTTAAAAATTCTTTTGCCATAATTTCCTCCTAATGTTAACTACACTATAATAATACTCCAAAAACGAATAAACAACAACCAAAAAACCAAAAAAGTGGACTAACCCACCCTTTTTTCTTCAACAATACCAACACTAGTTTCCCCATCCAACTCAACAACCCTAACTAGGACTTTTTCACTAGTAGAAGTCGGCAAATTCTTACCAACAAAATCCGCCCTAATTGGCAATTCCCGATGACCGCGATCAATCAAAACCGCCAACTGTATTTCTTTAGGCCGGCCATTACTTAAAACACCATCAATAGCCGCTCGAACCGTCCTCCCCTTATATAAAACATCATCAACCAATATTACCTTCTTATTAACAATATCAACCGACAACTTCTCCTTAACAATATTCCCAGTATCAATATCATCCCTAAACCCTCTAACATCAATACTAACCATTGGAACAACAACACCTTCAAAACTCAAAATATTATCTTGTAACACCTTAGCTAAATGAACACCCCTAGTCTTAATACCAACTAAAACAATATCCTTAACACCCTTATTCCTCTCCACAATCTCATGAGCAATACGAACCATCGTTCTCTTAATCGCACTTTCATCCATTATTAATTTCATAACACACCTCAACTTCCATAATTATAACAAATAATTATTGATATTTCTATTATCCTATGATAATATATAAAAGCACTTAGGGGTGTAGTTCAATGGTAGAGCAACGGTCTCCAAAACCGTTAATGTGGGTTCAACTCCTGTCACCCCTGCCATCAATAAAATAAAAGCTTCCAAATCGGAAGCTTTTTTTTATTTCACAGGAATAATCTTAAACTTATTACGAACCAATAAAAGAAAACTAAATAATACCATTACAACCAAACCAACCAAAGCAATATTAGCCAACATTGATCCAGCCTTCAAAGTAGAATAAATACCAAAATAAGCCCAAGCCACCGGCCAAGCATAAACAACATTACGATTATTAAGCTGTAACAAAATAACTAATAAAACTGAAACACCTAACATAATCATCGCCCAAACTTCATAACTTAAACCAAAACCATTAAAATCCATTTGAACTAACATACTACTAACATTAACAACAGTCGCAATAACTAACCACCCCGAATACAAACCAAAAGTTAAAGGAGCTAACCAATGACCACCCTCATTAATAGCTAACAAACGCTTATTAATTAAATTCAATACACAAGCAATCATCAAAATAATAATAGCTGAAACAGCCATCTGTAAATAAGCAAAAGCCACAATCCATGCCATATTCAAAACACAAGATAACACAAACAAACCAGCAACTTTACTATCCCCATAATAACTATCTTTACCCTTCACAATAACAACAATAACATAAATAAACAACAACAAATAAATAACGCTCCAAATACTAAAAGTAAAAGCAGCCGGAGTAATCAAAGTCCCATACAAATCAGAAACCATCTTCTGACTATAACCATTAATAAACCCCATAGCCCCCAATCCATTCACTACTAATGTTAAAACTAAAAATAACAAATTAACTAAACCAATTTTACGATCTTTCATAATTCATCCTTTCTTTAACTTGTCAGTTCTTGATACTTTAGTTATATCACATCCACAAAAAAGAATAAATAGAAATGCACACAAAATTCCAATTTTGTATTAAAAACAACCACCCTAAGGTGGTTGTCCATTAAACTAATTAATCATCACGTCTAGATAAAACAATCAATCTTAATAATTGAAGTAAAGACATTAATACCGCAGCTAAATATGTCAACGCTGCAGCCGATAATACCTTTTTAACACCTCTTACTTCATCACTATCCATATAATTATTTAATATTGCCACAGCTCTACCGCTCGCATCAAATTCCACAGGTAAAGTAACCAAATAAAACAAAGTACTAAAACCAAAGAAAATAATACCAATCCACTGTAAAGCCTCAATAGAAGCAAACATCCCAATAATAAACAAAGGAATACTTGCCATAGAAGCAATATTAGTAACTGGAACTAAAGCAGACCTAATCTTATTAGGAACATAACCCCTAGCCTCTTGGATTGCATGTCCACACTCGTGAGCCGCAATACCTAAAGCCGTAATACTATTAGAACCATAAACCGCATTACTCAACCTAATAACCTTTTTAGAAGGATCATAATGGTCTCCATACTCACTATTCGCACCATTAGTAACACTTACATCATTAATGCCTGCCTTTTTTAATATCTCTAAAGCTAAAGTATAACCAGTAAACCCAGCAACACTACTAATATCACTATATTTTTTGAAAGCACTACTAACCTTAAACTGCGCATACATACTAAAAAATAAAGCCGGCAATATAATAATCATCGTCGGATCAAATAATCCAAACATTGGCATAAAAACACCTCCTAGCTAATTCTCAACAATTTGCGAATGCCATCTGTCAAAACAATAAACTTATCTCCAATAAATGAAGTAACTTTATTACTAACCATTTTAACACCAAAAGTTGAATATGCAAAATTAACATACAACCCTAAAAATAACATCAACACCAAATTAATAATCTCAATCGCAAAACCAAATATAAAAGAAGCCTCCAACATTGAAATAAAGAAACAAGCAGACAACACAAACACAAACATCAAGAAATACTTCTTATCATATTCAATATTATCCTTATTCTTCACAATCTTACAAGTCAAACTAATAAAATACCAATAAATCATTAATAAAACACTGCAACCCAAAATGCCGTAAGCAGCCAACGATTGAATAACCATATTGTGCATATGATTCAAGAAATTAAATTCGCCTGAATACAAATTTAATTTTTTCTCTGCTATATAATTTTCAATATTTGGTCTAATATTTTCATAACTAAATCCGGCTATCGGCCTTCTATCAAATGTTGCCTTAACCCCAACTTCCATAACGAATAATCTATCCGAACTTAATTTATTCAACTTATGATATATTACTTCAGAATAACTTTGTATACTGTTTTCTGTTTTATTATGAGTAGAAACAAACATTGCAACTAAAAATGTTCCTAAACAAATTGATGCTATAACACTAAGTACAACAATAGCCTTTGATATTTTACCTAATATACCTTTTTTCATTAAGCAAAAAACAATTATTGAACAGAGTATCCCAAACACTATACCCATTATAACTGCCCTAGACATAGATATATAAATGAAGTAAATACTAATAATTATAGGTGCCGTATACAAAATTATATTAAGCTTGTTTTTTTCTTTATTCATAAACCACAATGATATAAAAATGAGCGAAATAGCTATTCTTCCTAATCTGTTTGGATTACCCGAAACACCTGAAAAACGATTCAAGTTTCCACCCCATCCAAGATACCTAACTTGATTATTGACAACAAATACTTTATCTAAGTGAAAAAAGATTGTGACAAAATTTAACAGCATATAAACAAACAAACCCCAAAACAACACCTTCATTACAACATCAATCATCCTAGTATCATTTTTACGAGCAAAATTAAAAAATATTAAGAAATTAATTAGTATCGATAACACGTTATACATATTGTCCACCGGGGCAACAAAACCATTCGCAACCAAAGACACAACCGCCGTTATTGCAAAAATAATACCTAAGATATTAATATGATTTGAAAAAACATATTTGTTATTTTTTAATATCTCAAATAAAATAACTACCGCGCCCCAAATGCCGAAAAAAATAGCTAAATAAGTAGAGTACTTAGTTATATGAAAAAATACCAATTGATTAATACATAAAAAGACACTTACTGCCACCATAAATAAATACTCGTGTTTTTTGTGAAAAGTCATAGTTATACCCCTCCATTCACTAATTTATATAATCTATCACTCATATACTTAGTACAATTATCAATAGTATCATCGACATATGTACTAATAAAACTTACATTATTATCTTGATAGTTTTTTAGTGCCTCGTTGACACTAAAACCATCCTTACATATCGGACCCGACACTTCTTTAACATAATCAATAAAGAAATCACGATCATCTTTATACATATCTAAATCAAAGGCAAAATAAATAATCTTCTTACCCATAACACCCGCTTCAAAGACAATTGAACTATAATCACTGATGACATAATCCGCAATAAATAATAGCTGTTGAGAATTAAAATCTCTAATATTAAATATCTTATCATTATTTAATTCTATCTTCGATAATGGGTGCATCTTAACTAATAAATTAAAATGATCATAATCAAAAGTTGAGATAAACTTTTCTACTTCTAACTTCATCGATTCTTCATCTTTCCTAAAAGTAGGAACATATAAGACATTTAATTTATCTTTTAATTGTGGATATTTATTAAATATTAACTCTTGGTAATATTCTTTATTCTTATCACTTCTTAAAAAATCCACACGAGGTAATGGTGCGCTTTCAATGATATTTGGATCACAATTAAACACCTGACTCATCCCATCAATACAAGCATTAGAAGAAGTAAAGACATTTGTATAATTCTGATGCATATTTAACCCTTGTGACAAAGACATACTGCGACCATCTTTTTTACCAACTGTCGCATAACCTGCCTTTTTCATCATTCCAATCGCATGCCATATTTGGACAACTATTAAACCTTTTTTATGTTTTAAGATACTTATATTAATGCAATAAGTATCTAGTACTACACATTTAGAACGTGCAATCTCATACATCTGTCTAAACATATGAAATACATAACTAAAGTTATCGGATTTCTTACACAAAACGACCACTTTATAATCGGGATGATCTTTTTTAAATTGTTCACTCAACAACATAAAATCTAATGATATATCATTAGACTGGCGACTAATAAAAGTAACCTGATTTGTTGTTTTAAACAATTTAAAAAAACAATAAATAAAATTCATTATAAATTTAAACACACTCAACAATATCTTAGTCATTTGCTTGCTCTTTTCTAAAGTAATCCAAAGTACGCTTAATACCTTCATTTAATGAAACTCTTGGGCTCCATCCTAAATTAGACAACAAAGAAAGATCTAATTGAGTAATCTTATAACCCAAATAGCCCTTCTTTTCTTCAGCACTAGCTTCTTTATAACTAACCTGACCAAAACCACTAGTTTTCACAATAATCTTTGCGACATCTTTAATCATATGTGGTTCTTGTTCATTTGCTAGATTATAGGCAATATTATTATCCCCCTTTAAAAGAATAAATAATAACCCACTAATAGTATCACTAATATAACAAAAACTACGAACTGCAGTACCATCACTATTTAAAACAATATCCTGTTTATTGACCCCAAAGTTAATAAAATCGGCCATAACGCGACCATCATTAACTAAATCCATGCTAGGGCCATAAGAATGGGCAATCCGAGCCACATTAAAGTTAACCCCATACTGATTTGCATAACTACACAACAACACCTCAGCCAACCTTTTACTCTCTGGATAACAATTACGTAAATTCATACTATCCATAAATCCAAAAGAATGTTCATCAATCAACTCTTGATCCTTCACTTCCCCATACACTTCTCTAGTAGAAGTAAATAACACCTTATGACAATTGGTCTTTAGAGCCAATTTAAGGACATTCATCGTCCCTAATGTATTTGCTTCAATTATACCAACCGGATTGTTTTTAATCGCATATGCGCTTGCACTGCCCGCACAATGAATAATATAATCCAAATCACCATCAAAAATAATTTCGTCACAAACATCCTGAACAATAAAATTAATTTTATCTAAATAAGAAACAAACATTTTCCTAGCTTTTTCTAAATTACGAACCAAAACATTAATCTTTATATTAGTATTATCCACTTCATTACAATAAAGAAAATAAAAAACCAAATAACGAGCAATCAAACCAGTACCACCTGTTACCAATATTTTCTTATTATTTAATTGACTAGAAAAATCATATCTATCCAATAACTCTTGTAAATCATTTTGAACAATACTATTCATAACTACTCCTCTTCCTTATTAATATCGGGAATACCAATAACCTTTTCACCACTATTCTTAAAATCCAACCAAGCCTTAAACACATAAATATCCACCGGATTAGTAATCTTAATATTACCCCTAACCCCATAAGTCAAATAACACTTCTTATTCAACATATGAAACAAAGTACAATTATCCACCACATCAATATAATCAGGATTAATCTTACGCATTTCATTATGGGCCTCAATAACCTCACCTAAACGAAAAGCCTGCGGAGCCTGAGCATTAAAACTCTGATTTCTAATCGCAACACTACCAACATCCTTACCATTATAACTAGTAATAAACGTCTCATTACAATTAGTACAAGTAATCGAATTACCATACTTAATCGTATCCTCAATATTACTAGTAATCAAATCATGCGAAATAAAAGGCCTAACACCATCATGAATCAACACAATGTCATCATCATCATTATGTCTGTGCGCTTCAACTAAAGCATTATAAATCGAATCCTGCCCAGTCTTACCACCTTCCACAATACCCTTAACCTTAGTAATGCCCCACTTATCCACTAATGATTGCATATAATCAATCCAATTATTAGTACAAGCAATATAAATCTCATCTATCAACTCATGATCTTGGAAATGCTGTAAAGTATGAATCACAATTGGCTTCTCATCCACGACTAAAAAGTGCTTAGGAACATCCTTAACACCCATACGCGTACCCAATCCACCTGCGAAAATGATACCAATATTCTTCATCATTTACCTCCTAACCAAGCTTTAAAATATCCTTCTTAATAATATTAACTAAATACTTAAATTCTCTTTGTCTAAAAGTAAACACCACCATGATCACCAAAGTAACCATCACCGAAATTATACCACAAATAACAAATTGAATAAAACCACCATAAGGAACTAACGAACACAAATAATTAGAAGCCAAAGCACAAACAATCATAATAAATATGTAATAAAAATTATAACCAAAAAACTTCACCGGACTCGTATTAAACCCATTTCTAAAAACAATAATCGGATCAAACACACTCAAAGTAGTCAAAATCGACACCAAAGTCGCAATAACAACCCCAAACAAACCCCAATACCTAACTAAAACTAACGCCAAAACAATATGCAATAAAGCCGAATACAAAGGCATATACTTCTTAAACCTAAACAAACCCATATTGTGCCTAAAAGTTACCACATTCTTATTAATACCATAAATATACAACTCCACCGTCTTCACAAAAACAATACCCATCGGCAACAACAAAGAACGACCCAACCAAACCTCAATAAAAGGATTAACACAATTCATAAAACCAATCGCCACAACCCCAAAAGCAATGAAACAAAAATAATTAATCACAAAAAACACTTCCATCTTTCGCTCATTACTCGAAGTAACATTCAAATTACCAATACTACTAGCCAACGAATTAAAAACCAAATCCATCAACTTCTTAATATTAGAAACAACCAACATATAATTAGAATAAACCCCAACAATCGCCAAACCAATAAAACGCGACAAAATAATATTATCAACCGAATTATAAACCTTATTATTCACTTCATACATAAACAAAACCGAAGCATCCTTAAACAAAGACATCTGCTCCGCCTTATCCAAACGCTTAAAATCCTTATCCTTAGAGAACGGATACATCTTATCACAAGTTCTCGCAATATAAATATTCTGCAAAATATTAGAAACAATAAACGAAGCCGTATACAAAACAAAATCCTTCGTCACATACAACACAACAATCTGCACAATATTAGTCAAAATAATATAAACATTATAAATCCGATTTAAAACATAAACCTTCTGATCCGCCCTAATCAAAGCCGCCTTATAAGCCGCAAACAAATAAGAAGCAATCGTCCGACACAAATACAAACCAAACAACAAATATATATTAATATCCTGAGGCACTTCCTTCATCATACCACTCAAAAAAGGCATAATAGCTAAACCAAAAATCGTAATAGCCAAAGCAATATAACGATAAACCGTCTTAAAGAAATGCATCAAAGCACAAATACGCTTCTCATCACGATCATTAATCGGCTTATACATACTAAAAATAATCGAACTACCAATACCCAACTCCGTCAAAGCCAACATATCCACAATGTCCGCAAACAACGTATTAATACCCAAATATTCCGTACCCAATATTTTTAGAAAAACCCCACGCGTAATAAAACCCAAAGCAATATGAATCACTTCGCCAATTACACTAGTTCTGATATTCTTAAACACATTCTCTTTTCTCGTCATACAAACTCCCATAAACTAGTTTATTATAACATAACCTAAACCCTATTTATACAACACATTCATATCAACACGACCATCAACACCCGCAATATTACCATCGCTAGTATACTGCCACATCACATACTCGTAACTACTATCGCAACGCTTATACCACTGCGCCAACCACAAAGGATACTTCCTAATAAGTGGACTATTTAAATAACCCACATCAATCGCACTAACATTACCATACACACCAACCTGATAACCCCGATCTTTCACAACATCTAAAAACGTCGGAATAACTTGTTCATAATTAGCTAAACCAATACGTGGTTCCTCCGCATCATAATATACACCCAAAGCCGGCTTAACATCATACTCTTCAAGCACATCCAAAACAAAATTAGCCTCCATTAAAGCCTTATCCTTACTATCCACATTACCATAATAATAAATACCATACTCAAAACCATACTTCTTAATATTCTTCAAATTATTCAAAAATAAAGCATCCAACTTACTAATCTGTGATTCACTACCCGTGTAACCCAAACGAAGAATGAAACCATCAATACTACTATTCTTACCTAAAACATCCCAATCAATCTGATTCCACTCCGAAATATCCAAAATAAATTTAACATCATCCCCAACTAACTCACCATCATTATTAAAATACTTCTTAACCCCATCAATCGTTTGCCAATTAGAATACATATAACCATTATCATCAAAATAACGCATACCACCCTGAACCAAATGATACCCCTTTAAACATCCCAACTTAGGATCATCATAAACAATATGACCATCAACTTCTTTAAAATAATCTACTAAAACCCCATCATCCCCAAAAACATAATCATAACCATCAATCGTTTTTGGACCACGAACCATTAAATAGTTCTCATCAAAATAATACTTCTTGCCATCAATCTTCACAAAACCCTGTTGAAGACGACCACTACCACTAAAATAAACATAACTATCTAAAACCGAAACAAAACCTGTCAATACCCGATTATTCGGCAAGAAAACATAATAAGCATTATCCAAATAATTAACACCCACTAAATCCTCTTTACTATCATATTTAATAAGACCATTTTCTTTATAAATAGTCGCATCAACCCCTTGAGAAACAACCGTAAAACTAGCCAAATCCTTTCTCTCATCTTCGTTTTCTTCTGCCCTAACTAAACTAAAACTAAACAACATTAAAATAACCAAACTAACAACCTTAACATCATTTAATTTCTTCTTACGCCACTTCAAAAAAACCACCAACAATATTAAAATCAACAAACCCCCAATAATAAACAAATAGTAAACCAAAGACGAAGAAACACTAATAAAAGTATCCGAAAACAAATCAAAAGAAACACTCTTCAAACCAAAACTTTTCGCATTACTCTTATCAATAAAACCCGGCATATTAATAGTCAATGTACTCTTACTATTCTCCAAAATATCATCCGAAAAATTATAAATATTCTTTTTTACATCCAAAAATCCCTCTAAACGATACCGAAAAGTACTATGACTAATCTTTAAAGAATTCTGTTCATTAAACCGATCAAAACTCACAACCTTCATCTTAATATTATAACCCGTAAAACCATTATCCTTAACCAACGAAAAAGAATCAACATCCCCATTATTAGACAAATTCTTCTCCACCTTCGACAAATCAAAACCATTCAAATAATTATCATCAATCAAAATTTGATAACTAACACTAATCGTCTCATCATAATTAACCCGATAATCAACTTTTTGTTGAAAACAACCACTCAACAAAAACAACATCAAAAATGATACAACAAGCCTCTTACTAGTAGTAAACATTCATATCCACCTTCCCCTTGATACCATCAACACTCCCACTATCACTATACTGCCAAATCTTAGGCAAATCCCCACTAGGATAAAAACTACTCCAATTCGCCACCCAAAGAGGAAATTGCTTAATAACATCACTATTCAAATAACTTTTATAAAACGCATGATAATTACCATAAACCCCAACATCATAACGCCAATTACTAAGATACTCCACAAAAGTTGGAACAACCACCTCATAATTACTCAAACCAATCCAACTCTCCTCTGCATCATAGTAAACCCCTAACGTCGGCTTAATATCATACTCCTTAATCAAACCCTGAACAAACTTCGCTTCCTCTAAAGCTAAAGCCTCATTATCACTATAACCATAATAATAAATACCATACTTAATATTAAACTTCTTCAAATTCTCCAAATAATACAAAGCCTTATCATCAATAGTCGGAACAAAAGAATCACTACCCGTATAACCAATACGAAAAATCACCCCAGAAATATGTTCATTTTCCGACAACACCTCAAAATCAATAGTATTCCAAGATGAAACATCCACAACAATCTTACCCTTCTCTAAACCCAAC
>JBATBW010000122.1:0-2049 GCA_049662565.1 Erysipelotrichaceae bacterium
AAAACAATGTTGCTCAATTATACATTGATTTTATACACGAAAAAGCCAAAGAAATAAACATAGTGATAAATCCTCACTGGTTAAATTTAATGAACTGGCAAGACCATAACAACCACTTATCAATTGGAGAATATGGAAACAAAAAAAAACAATGGAATAAAATAAGAAGGCAATGGAATATTGACAAATTTATTTCAGAAATTTTACACGGTAGAAAACAGAATTTCAATGAACTACATAGGTTCTGAAAATGAGTTATAACGTTATGCCACTTGGCGAGGTTGGGAAAAGTACAAAATAATAATAAAATTTAAAACTAAAAAATGAAAACACAAGACCATAATTCAGATAATACCGAAACCCAATCTCGCCAAATGGCTGTTATAGATAGTGCGGATTCAGAAGATGATATTTCAGACAGAAGTGATTTTATGTACAATAACGTAATAAATTCACGAAAAGTACTTTATTCTAAAGGAATTAATGACGAATGTTATACTCCTAAGTATGGAGTTGTACCAATTTTAAAATTTATACCTAAAAACGCAATTATTTGGTGTCCATTTGATACAGAAGAAAGCGAGTTTGTGAAACAAATATCAAAAACAAACAAAGTTATTTATTCTCATATTGGCAATGGTCAGGATTTTTATAAATACGAGCCAAATGAAAAATGGGATATAATAATCTCTAACCCGCCATTCACTGCTAAAAGGAAGATATTCGAAAGAGCATTAAGTTTTGAAAAACCATTCGCTTTGATTATGAGCAATACTTGGTTAAATGATTCAGCACCAAAACAGCTGTTTTTAAATAAGGATTTGCAATTATTGATGTTTGATAAACGAATAAAATATGACGATAATAATAAAATAACATTTTCAAGTAGTTATTACTGTTATAATTTTCTGCCGAAGCAAATAGTTATGGAAATATTGAAAATGTAGCATTATCTATAACGTCCTGTGGCTTTGCTTAGTGGCTGAAAAGCAAGCCTAAATTATTGAATTAAAAACAAATTTACAAACACAAAACAGTGTTTAAATTTTGCCAAAAACAGCCATTGAGCAAAACCACTGTTATAAACAGTTATTGAAATGACAACAAAATATGATATAAACGAAAAGGTACATACTATGTACAGTAATAAAGCAACAATTTTAAAAATAAAAAGAATTACAATAGAAGATGATAAAAGTGTAGAATATACTTTAGATAACGGAAAAGATAATGTTTATAAAAAAGAGAATCAAATTTTTAAAACAAAAAGTGATTTGATAGATTCTTTATAATTGTTTATAACGTTAAAACTACACGACGGCAACCATATTTATTAAGTTGCTTTGGTTGCTGGCTTGTAGTGATTGTTATATTCTCGGCTTTTTTACTCACAAATTAAATTAAAAATTATGGATTACAATAAATTAGCAGACGATTATATGAAACTATCCTTAGAATATAAGGATAAGTACGATAATGAAAAATGGTACAATTTCAAAAAGAAAAGAGAATATAAAAGAATGTATAAATCTGGTTTAGAAATGGTAGAAAGAGTAGCTAATATGCATTTGAAATTTGGAGGGCAAGGAGATATTGGTTAATCAATAAACAAAAAAAGTAACAAAAATTTTAAAATTATGTATCAGGATAAAGTTGCAATAAATTTAATTTGCTTATTTACACATTTTATGTGGTTCTATGTAATGGGACTTACAACGCCTTTTCAAGTAAGGAATAGCGTGACTACTAATGGGAATTTAATCGAGTTAATAAGATAAAGAAATTAAAGCAAGAGTAGTTTTGGTTACGAAGTTGCTCAAGCTGGAATATAACTCTTCGCTAAAGCTAACCATTGTGGTAACACTCTAATAAAGACAATACTTATGATTACCACAATAGAATTTAAATATGGGTTTATTTATAAAGGAGTTAGACATGCTTGGAAAGATAAAAAGCTTTTTAGACTACCTTTTGAGAGAAATTTAAGAACTTTTGGATTAAAGGAGATACCACAATATGTTTTCAAAACTACTCAAGTCTATAATGTAC
>JBATBW010000123.1:0-3193 GCA_049662565.1 Erysipelotrichaceae bacterium
GTATTCTACTAGTTATATCACTGTAATCAAATCATTAAAACTTGTTTTCAAAAAAAATTATATAATTAGTAATTATGTTAATGACATTGATAATCATTTAATAAGAGGAGATGACTTAGTTAAAAGTTGCGCTATATTAAGTGATGATGTCGTAAGTGTCATCCAAGTTGGGATTAATAGTAATGACTTGTCATCACACTTAGATTTGTTTGTCGATAATGAAAAAGAGTATTTTGTTTATCAAGTGAAAAAATTAGGTTATTTTTTTAAAGTCTATTTAAATGTCTTAATAGGTATAGTAGTGATATATGCCTATAAAATGATGTTGAGTCCGTTAAATTTATTGGAGGAGTTATTATGAATAAGAAGGGTTTTACTATGTTAGAAATGATCATTGTTTTAAGTATTATTTGTTTAATATTTGTATTAACTTTACCTAACATTGTCCAAAAACAAAAGATTATCAATGATAAAGGTTGTCTAGCATTAGTGGAAGTCGTTAATTCTCAAATATTATTATATAAACTCAATGAAGATGCTCAATGTAATTCTGTTAATGAACTTGTGGAAAAAGGCTATCTTAAACCTGATCAAGTTAAATGTTATGATGGTAAAAATGTGGTGATTGAAAATGGCGAAGCAAAGATTCAATAACAAAGGTTATACCATGATAGAAATGATTGTTGTGGTATTTATTATCTTAGTATTATCATTATTAAGTATCCCTCATATTAAAAATTTAGATTTATCTTTAAATGCAGCCTATCTAATGCAAAGTGAAATAAATTATTTAATTAGCGACAGTATGAATTATCAAATCGATAATGATATTGAAGACATTCATATTAGTGAAAAAGGACTAATTAGTCATGGTGATACTTTTCCTTTTATTAATAAAGATTTAGTTGTATTTGTAGGGAGTGGAAGAAATGAAGTCCGTGACCGGCAATATATTGATTGAGTCTTTATTAATAATGATGTTGGTTGGTTATGTAGTAGTAATAAGCACCGTAATAATTAAAAGCTGGCATCAATTAGATATTAGTATCGAATATACAATTGAGGATATCATTAGTGAAGAATAACAAAGGAAATATGTTAATTGAAGTATTATTAAGCTTAATGATTTGTTCTTTTTTAGTAGTAATATTGAGTAATTTACTTAATATATTTTCAAAGGTTAATATCAATACTATTTCCATTCAAAATGAAATAGGGGTTAATCAATTAAGAACTTATTTGTTAAGTGGTTATAATTTTTTATTAGAAGATGATCAATGTTTGAGTTATTATCGTAATTTTGAATATTATCGTTTAGAAATTATCAATAATCGACTAGTTCAACACCCGGGCACGTTAATATTTTTATTAGAAAGTGATGATATATATTTTGAAAAAAAAGGTGATGAGATTTATTTAATAAATGATATGGAAGAAAGATTAATTGCTTATGAATCAAAAGGGTATGATTAGTATTAATGTATTAATAATTAGTTTGGTGATTATTACTTTAGTGACTCAATTGAAAAGTATCATGAATTTTCAAATAAATACTTTGTTTAATCTAAAAGAGATAAATCGACAGACATTAGTAGAGATGGAAGTGTTTAAAGATGTTAAAGTGAAATTTTATAATGATGATCTTAGTGATTTTAAAAAGTTCTATTATAAATCATATGCTGAGTTTTCCTTTAACGATATGACATGTGATATTACCATACATTATATTAATAAAATAAAACATTATATTGTCAAATATGATTTTATTGAAATGTGTATTACCGAATATTCTGCAGAATAAGTAAAAAAATGTTTAATATAGTTGACAATTCTCATTGTTAATATAAAATATAAAGGTAGGATGGTGAATGTATGATAATAGTAAATGATTTAAAACCAGGAATTACTTTTCAATATGAAGGAAATATTTTTATTGTAATTGATAGTCAACATAATAAGACAGCGATGAGACAAATGATCATTAAATCAAAAGTTCGTAATTTAAGAACAGGTAGTATTGTGGAATTGTCTTTCACAGGTGGTGACAAAGTAGAACCTGCTCATATTGACAAAAAAGAAATGCAATATTTATATGATGCAGGAGATGCATTAGTATTTATGGATACTGCAACATATGATCAAATTGAAATTCAAAAAGCTAATTTAGAATGGGAAATGAAATTCTTAAAAGCTAATGATAATGTTGTAATATCAACTTATGAAGGTGAAATTTTAGGTGTAATTTTACCTGATAAAGTAACATTGCAAATTGTTGAATGTGAACCAGCAGTAAAAGGGGATACCGCTACTTCAGCTTCTAAAATGGCAGTTTTAGAAACAGGATTAGAAATAAAAGTCCCTTTATTTATTGAACAAGATGAAATGGTAATCGTTTCAACTTCAGATGGCAAATACTCTTCAAGAGCATAAGGAGAAATATAATGGAAAAATTATCAAGAAGTAATAGAAATGTAAATAGTTATCAAAACTTAAGAAAAAAAGCCGAAAAAATTGAAGATATTGAAATAGTTATGGATTTATCAGGCGTTGATGTTACAAAAGAAATTGAAAAATTAGCTGAAAGAACAAGAAAAACTACAAATAAATCACTAATTAATGACGAATTTGTTGAATTTAAATTATAAACCAAGATAAATCTTGGTTTTTTTTTACAATGTTATGTTATAATAGAAATACTTGTAAATTGTTATGGAGGTAAACATGGAAAAATTATCAAGAGTAAAAAAATACGAAGAAAAAAGAACTGATATAAATTTAGATTCCGAAGAAAAAACAATAGAAAAAACAAATTTAGTGAGATTGAAAAGGTCAAGTAACGAAAACGCTCCAAAGATTGGTAAAAGTTTTGATGAACTTTTCGCTGTGGATGAAAACGGAAATCAATATGTAGAAAAATTAATTGATGAAGCTAAACAATATAATATCGAAAAAGGCAATCGTTTAGATGCCGATACATCAGTTAATGTTTTAAGAAAATTAAGAACAAAAGATGAAAATATAACTGTAGATGACATAAAAGAAGTGGAAGATGAAGTGAAAAAAGAAAATATTGAATATTCAATTAATCAACTAACACAACCAAAAAATGAATTTCAACAAGTTAAATTATCGCGGGCAAATGCTAGACAAAGCCTAGTTATGCAATTAAATGAAGATGTTGATTTGAAGATTG
>JBATBW010000124.1:0-36231 GCA_049662565.1 Erysipelotrichaceae bacterium
CCTACAATCTGCCCTCAGTCGTTTGGGTGAAGGAAGCAAGAGAAACAATGAAGCTTCCTATCTGAAATATCTAAGGAAAAGCATCCAAAAAGCAAATCAAATTGGTCACCAAAACTTCTGGGATTACCAGTTTATGAAGCCGCAACGAAAGGAGCTTAGCCGATGAAATCCTATACCATTGAAACAGCCTTTGACGTTGGTGATAAGTTCATTGTTGATAATCTGATTGCTAGAAAGAGCATTACCCTCATCGTTGCTTCACCTAAAAAAGGAAAGACAGCTTTAGGACTTAATCTCGGACTTTGTATCCATGAAGGTGTTGATTTCCTAAATCAAGTAGTCAAGAAAACAAAGGTTGTCTATTACTGCAATGAACTTTCTGGAAGCCTCATTCAAGAGCGAATCAAGAGACTGGATATCCCTTGTTCTGCTGATATGAAATTCTATGAGGGAACAAGCTATGTCGACTTTGAAACCTTTGAATCCATCATTAAAAATGATACACAGGAGGGTTATGAAGTCTTTGTCGTTGATACCTTCTCCAAAATCAAATATGACCGAAAGTATAATGCCAACGATTACAGTGACACCTATGAAATCATGGCAAAGTACTATGAGTTAATTGAGAAATATGGCTGCACCTTCATCATGATGTATCATACTAAAAAAGATTCTAGTGTGAAAAGTGTCAGCGAAAAAGTGATTGGATCTCAAGCGTTATCGGGTTCAGTTGATACCATCATTGCCATTGATAAGCCATCGGAATTTGATACTGAATTTAAGCTGGATGTCACAAGCCGCTTGTTTGAATCCAAAGCCTATCAAGTCAAAATTAATCCGCAAAGAAAGATTCTTGAACTGGATCAAATCGACCCAATTGAGTCCCTTGAACCATCTATTCAAAGACTAGTGCAGGCGATGCCTAAGATTCATGAGTTTGAAGGAACCATTGTCGATATCTGTTCTAAGATTAAACTCGACATTGAAAGTCCTCAGCAGTTTGGCAAAACGATTCAGAGAAATAAAGATGTGCTAAGTAAGAATGGCATCACAGTAACTTCTAAACGCAGCAAAAACAACAACATCTATTCCATTAAGTATCTGCCAGAGGATGTAGTGTACTAATTACCGTGAAGACCGTGCATACCGTTCAATGTTTCCCTATACCCCGAATGTCGCACGCTCTGCACGGTATGAACGGTAAATCATGAGGGAGTCCTATTTATGGGCTCCTTTGTGCTAGTCCTATTTGAAAATAAGAAAATCAATTTCAGATACTTTTAGTTGATAGCAAGCATATACTTTTTGACCGCAGTCTCAAAAGTAGGCTTGAAATTTGTACCAAATTTATTAATCAGGGACACCCTGAAACCCAAAAACAAAAAGCCAGGAGGAAATATATATGACCAATGAAATTAAGAGAACCAATAATCATACCGTTCATTTCATGGTAAACGAAGAAGAAATGGAAGAACTAAACAGACGCTTCAATCGTTCTGGTTATAAAACCAAAAGAGAATTTTATCTTGATTCCATCATGAAGAATCGAATCATCAGCATTGATGTAAGTGGTGAGTTTGCAAAAGAGCTCCGAGAACTTCAATCGCTCGTAAGTCGTAATGCTGCTAACATCAATCAGATTGCTAAACATACCAACATGTCTGGCTCTATTGAGAAAATAATGCTTGAAAATATTCAAGATGTTCTACAAAAAGAAATCCAAATGCTCTTTGAGTTTCGGTCTATGGTATCTAATAATTTGATTAGTGAGATTGTTGGATAATGGCTGTTACATCAATTCATCCCATCAAAACAACTCTCAAGAAAGCAATCGATTATATCTGTAATGCCGATAAAACTGACGATGAAATCTATGTCTCTACGCACCTATGTAGCCGTGAATATGCGGATAAAGAATTTGAGCTAACTAGGAAACAATTTAACTCTAGAACGAAGATACTGGCTCATCATCTGATTCAATCCTTTGTGCCAGATGAAGTTAGTTTTGAAGAAGCCCATCAAGTTGGTTTAGAGCTCTGTGAGTCGGTTTTAGGTGGTAAGTACGAGTATGTACTTGCCACCCATATCGACAAAGACCATATCCACAATCACATCATTTTTAACTCCGTTGATGTTGATGAAGGCAAGGTTTATCACTCCTACTACGGTTCCTATATGAACATTAGAAATCAAAGTGACAGGCTTTGTATGGAACACAATCTCTCTGTGTTAGATTCAGAAGTACGGGCTGATATCGATATAATTGCTAAGAGAAGGTTCACTGGCTGGTATGACTGGAACACCGATAAGCAAGGCTCTAACTTCAAGAGCAAGCTACAAAAAGATATAGACAAGACTATTGAGAAATCACAGGACTGGAATGATTTTCTTAATGCCATGAAGAATCTTGGTTATGAAATTAAGCTAGGTAAATACATTGCCTTTAAGCATAAAGATAAACAAAGATTTACACGTGCCAAGACCATTGGTGATGATTATTCAGAAGCAGAATTACGAAAACGGATTGATATACCACTGGCTCAAAGAACAAAGGATTTGGATTCCATTGTCGATACCAAGAACAATGAAAAGATTCAAAACAACCCTGCTTACAAGCACTGGGCAAGTAAGCATAATCTTCAAACTGCTTCATCTTCTGTTCTTCAAATGCGAGAACTTGGCTTTAATAGTCGTGAAGAATTAGGCAGGGCAATTCATAAACTTTCCTTTGATAGAAATGAAATCAAGCAAAACTTTGACCACCTAACTCAAGAGCAAAAAGACATCAAGGAAATCATCAAACACATCCAGGTCTGTATGGAAAAGAAAGCTCATTATGATGGCTACAAGAAAAATCCGAACGATAAAATCTTCTACATGATGAACAAGAGTGGCATTGAAGCTTATGAAAAATCAGAGAAACAAGTTGATTTCTTCATCAAAAAACACCTTCATCTAAAAACACTGGTAGATAATGGCATGAAAGATAAATCGGTCTTTAAAAAGCTCAACACCCAGCTAGATAAGCTACAAGCTCAGCGTGAGCAACTGGCAACCGATCATAAGAAACTAGGCAAGGAATTCAAGCAGCTAAAGCAGATTGAAAAGAACTTTGATGATTATATGAATCAAGGAAAATCTGAACCTACCAGTATTCTAAAAGAGATTCAGAAGCACAAAGAAGCCGATCAGGAACAAAAGAAGTCTAAAGATAAGAAAATAGCACAAGAGGAACGATGATACGAACTTCTTCAAAAAAGCACATAGACCAGAAGCCAGACTTCAAAATCTATGTGCTATTTCTTTGCCTTATTTAAAAAATCAAGACAAATTCAACAACTCCCTTTTTAGGTCGTTTTTTCGAATTTTAGTATCATTGCGACTTCAATTTCCATAATTTTTGAGCCGTTAATCTCTGAAACCCTTTGTTTACAAGGATTTCTGTAACAGTAACAATTTTGTTACTTCACTCCCACTCGACAGTTGAGGGTGGTTTTGAGGTGATGTCATAACATACACGGTTGACGTTTTTGACTTCATTGCATATGCGATTAGATATTTTGTCTAATACTTCATATGGTATTTTGGCCCAGTCAGCGCTCATGCCATCAATTGAGGTTACCGCGCGTATTGCGACTGTGTAGTCATAAGTTCTTTGATCGCCCATTACTCCTACTGATCGGATATCGGGTAGACAAGTGAAGTATTGCCAGATTTCTCTTTCTAAGTGAGCATTGGCGATTTCTTCTCTTAGTATTGCGTCAGATTCTCTGACGATTTCTAGTTTTTCAGGGGTGATTTCACCTAGTACTCTTATTCCTAGACCAGGTCCGGGGAATGGTTGACGCCATACCATACTTTCTGGCAATCCTAATTGAATGCCTAGTTCTCTTACTTCATCTTTGAAGAGAGTGTTTAATGGTTCAATTAATTTAAATTGCATATCGTCGGGTAGTCCGCCGACGTTATGGTGTGATTTTATTGTTTGGGCGGTTGTTGTTCCACTTTCAATAACATCGGTATATAGCGTTCCTTGGGCTAGCCATTTGATGTTTTCGCCTAGGGCTAGTTTTTTGATTTCTTCATCAAAGGTATAGATGAATTCGTTACCGATGATTTTTCTTTTAGTTTCAGGATCGCTTACGCCTTTTAGTTTATCTAAGAAGCGTTTTGATGCGTCAATTTTTGTTAGATTAATTTTCATGTTTTCGCCAAACATTTCCATTACGCTATTAGCTTCATCTTTTCTTAGTAGTCCGTGGTCGATGAACATGCAGTATAAGTTTGGACCGATTGCTTTATGTAATAAAGCGGCTACTACTGATGAGTCAACGCCTCCTGATAGGGCTAGTAGTACTTTGTCGTTGCCTACTTGGTTTTGGATTTCTTGGATTTTTGTTTCGACATAGCTTTCCATTGACCAGTTGTTGTTGGCTTGACAAATTTTAAAGACGAAGTTTTTTAATAAATCTAGGCCGTATTCGGAGTTTCTTACTTCCGGATGAAACTGGACAGTGTAGATTTGTTTTTCAATATTGCTAGCAGCGGCGTATTGACAAGTGTCTGATGAGGCATCACCGGTAAAGCCGGGTGATAGAAGGGCGACTTGGTCGCCATGGCTCATCCATACTGTTTGTTGTTTGGGTAATCCATCAAATAGTAATGATTGGTTGTTGATGGTTATTGTGGCTCTGCCGTATTCTTTGTTTTCACATGATTTTACTTTACCACCGTTCATGTAATGTGTCATTTGCATGCCATAACAGATTCCTAGTATTGGTATTCCTGATTCAAATATATCTGGGTCGCATTTGAAGGCGTCGTGTTCGTAGACGCTTCTTGGTCCACCACTGAAGATTATTCCTTTGACGTTGCCCATTGTTTTAATTTCTTTTAATGTTAATGTGTTAGGGTGTAGTTCACTATAAACGCCAAATTCGCGGATGCGTCGTGCGATTAGTTGATTATATTGACTACCAAAATCTAATACGATTATTTTATCACTCATATATTCTCCTTAAACTGTTATATATTACAACAATTTTGTTACTTCGTAAATAGATTTAATCTTCATATCATAAAAAAACCGATTAGTTATCGGCTTGTTCTTTTGGTAAAGCGATATAATTGATTGCTAGCCCGATTAGCGAACCGATGAATGTATCTAGCATCCGGTTAAAAGCAAAAAGAAATGGGTTAGTATCAGTTATGTGATTGATGGTAATACTTATTAGGGTTACACAGGCAATAAAAGCTGATTGTGGTTTTTTTAAAATGATTGATGTGTAAATTGTTGGTATTATCATTAAAGAAACGATTAAATAGTGCACAATTATATGTTGTGCGGGTAATAGGATGTTGATATATAGTAATACGATTCCCCAAAAACCACCGATAAATGTTCCGATTGCTCTTCCTAGTCCAAAGTATTTGGCATCTTTTGCGGTTGGTTGGACGCTCATTATGGCCGCTATTGCGGTGTAAAATGGGATGCAGTCGTTACCACGAATATATGTGGTCATTAGGCTTAGAAATACTACTATTGATGATTTGATTATTCTTAGACCAATTGGGGGAATTATTTTTTTCATATAAACCTTCTTTCTTTGAATATAATATATTATTTCCCATAATTTTACAAGATACTACCATATTTATTATTTATTTTATTGGTATTATATAGCCATAAGGAAAGAGTAATCCTTATTTATATAGATCCCCTTTTATATATAGGTATTGATTAGTTAAGGTTGCTTGCAACCTTTTCTTTTTGTTTGGTTATCACATTATTTTACAATATCTAACGATAATTTAATGTATTTTGTGTTTTATTATATATGTGTAAGGGAGCTATTCCTTACGACCCCCCTTTTATATATAATCCCTAATAAAAAAACGGTTAAGGTATTAAGATAATATAATACTTCCGTGTTTCATACACCAGTTATCTGGTGTATTTTTTTAAAATTTATTTTTCACATAATTTTACATTTTTTGAACATATTTTGTTGACTATTAGTTAGTATACTCTAACCATAAGGAAGCAATTCCTTATGTATATATAAATCCCCCCATTTATATATAATCCCTAATTAAAATGGTACAATAATATATTCCATTTTTTACACCAGGTAACTGGTGTATTTTTTTATTAATAAATCACATTATTTTACAATATCTAACGATAATTTAATGTATTTTGTAGTTTATTATATATGTGTAAGGAAGAGATATCCTTACAAAATCCCCCCTTTTAAAAATTTGAATGATCAAAAAGAAGTACAATGATAATAGTACTTCATAATTAATACATCAGCCTATGGTTGATGTATTTTTTTTGTGCTATCATATTATTAGAGGTGACAAAATGGAAGAGTATATTTTATCGATTGATCAAGGAACGACAAGTAGTAGAGCTATTATTTTTAATCATAATAGTGAGATAATTGCCCAGGTTAATAAGGAGTTTACTCAGTATTATCCTTATAGTGGGTGGGTAGAACACGATGCTAATGAAATTTGGTTGAGTGTTTTAAGCGTCATTAGTGAGGTGTTTATTAAATCACAGTTACGTCCTGAACAAATTAGAAGTATTGGGATTACTAATCAAAGGGAAACGACTGTCGTATGGGATAAGAAGAGTGGATTGCCAATCTATCATGCTATTTGTTGGCAATCACGTCAAACTAGTGATATTTGTGATGAATTAAGAGCTAAGGGTTATGAGAAGATGATTAAGGATAAGACGGGGTTAGTCTTAGATGCATATTTTTCGGCTAGTAAAATTAAATGGATATTAGATAATGTTCCGATGGCTAGAGAAAAAGCTAATAATGATGAATTATTATGTGGAACGATTGATACTTGGCTGATGTATAAGTTGAGTGGTGGTACAATATTTAAAACGGATTATTCAAATGCTTCGAGAACGATGTTATATAATATTTATGATAAGCAATGGGATGATGAGTTATTAGAGTTGTTTGAGGTACCTAGAAGTATGGTGGCAGAAGTTTGTGATTCTAGTGGTGTTTTTGGTCAATGTGCACCATATCATTTCTTTAATTATCCAGTGACTATTAGTGGGGTGGCTGGTGATCAACAAGCGGCTTTATTTGGTCAAAATTGTTTAAAATTAGGGGAAGCAAAAAACACTTATGGTACGGGATGTTTCTTACTTATGAATACAAAAGATAAACCAATTAAGAGTGAAAAGGGGTTAATTACGACTTTAGCTTGGGGCATTAATGGTCAAGTAGATTATGCTTTAGAAGGTTCAATCTTTATTGGAGGTAGTGCCATTAGTTGGTTAAAAGATGGAATTAAGATTATTAATAAACCACAAGAGAGTGAAGAAAAAGCTTTGAAGGTGGAAGATAACCAACAAATATATGTTGTACCAGCTTTTGTGGGGTTAGGTGCTCCTTATTGGAATGATAAGGCAACCGGAGCGATATATGGTTTGACTAGGGCGACTAGTGATAATCATTTGTGTAAAGCTACTTTAGAGGCGATTGCTTATCAAACAAAGGATATTTTAGATGTTATGGCTTTAGAGTCTAATATTGATCTTACACGTTTGAAGGTTGATGGTAAGGCGGCGAGTAATGATTATTTAATGCAATTTCAAAGTGATATCTTACAAAGTGAAGTTGTCAGGGTATCACAATTAGAAACTACAGCTTTAGGGGCATGTTATTTGGCGGGTCTTAGTGTCAATTACTTTAAAGATATGGATGATATTTGTAATAGTTTTAAGGTTGATAGGGTGTTTAAACCACAGATGAGTAAAGAAGAGGCGCAAAGATTGTATGATGGATGGAAAAATGCCGTGGAAACAACTTGTTTTTATTGTCAAAAAAAGGTATAATAAATCTACAAGTTAATAAATTGTGTCAAGAGAAAAGAAAGACTGTTTATCCAAAAATAAGCAGTCTTTTTATGTGTAGGAGGGTAAAATATGGATGTAATTATTATTGGTGGTGGAGTAATTGGTTGTTTGTTGGCCAAAAAGTTAAGTACTTTTCAATTAAATTTAACTTTAATTGAAGCTAGTGATGATGTGGCGAATAAAACAACGATGGCTAATAGTGCCATTATACATACGGGTTATGACCCAGAAGAAGGAACATTAAAAGCAAAGTTAAATGTGTTAGGTAGTAAACAATATGAAAAGTTGGCTCATCAATTAAGTGCATATTATGAACAAGTAGGATCTTTAGTTGTAGGCAATGATTTGTCACAAATTGAAGAACTTTATCAACGTTCAATTAGTCGTGATATTATTTGTGAGAAACTAGATCAAAATCAGTTATTAGAAAAAGAACCTAATTTGAATAAAGATATTAATTATGGTTTGTATTTTCCGCAAACAGCGATTGTCAATCCCATGGAAATTGCGATTAATAGTATGGAAGTAGCCTTAATTAATGAGACTAAATTAGTGTTAAATGAAGAAGTTATTAATATTGAAAAAGATGATTTGGGTTTTGTTGTTACAACTACTAAAAATACTTATCATTGTGATATTGTGATTAATTGTAGTGGCGTTAATAGTAGTAAGGTTTATGAGTTGATTAATCCGCATCAAAATGAATATTCGATCACTTGTAAGAAGGGTGAATACTATGTCATGGATAAAAACTATGAAAACTTAATTAATCATATTATTTTCCCGCTTCCAGATGAAAATGGGAAAGGAGTATTATTGGTTAAGAGTTATGGTAAGAATATTTTAGTAGGACCAACTAGTTTAGTGATGGATAATGATGACGAAAGCAATACAGAAATGGGATTAAATGATGTCAAAACTAAGGCGAAAAAACTTATTTCTCATATCGATTATCGTCAAGTTATTCGCAGTTTTGCGGGAGTTCGGGCTACTACTAATCGTCATGATTTTATTATTGAGGAAAGTAAGATAAATAATTTTTATAATATTGGGGGTATTGATTCTCCGGGTTTAGCAAGTGCGCCAGCTATTGTGGATTATTTTATTAATGATATATTGAAAGCATCGTTAGTTAAAAAGGAAGTGTATGAGGATAGTTGTCCACATTTCATTTGTGTTGATAAGTTATCTTTAGAAAAGAAACAGGAAGCATTTAAACATAATTGTAATTATGGTAAGATTGTTTGTCGTTGTGAGAATGTTTCTTATCAAGAAATTATGGATAGTTTGCATCGTTTATGTCACGCTAATAGTGTGGTGGGAGTAAAGAAAAGAGTAAGATGTGGTATGGGTCGTTGTCAAGGTGGTTTTTGTGAAAATCAAATTGTCAAAATGATTTCGCAAGAATTGAATATTCCACTTAAAGAAGTTAATTATAAAGGGGAAGATACTCCGATTTTAAAAGAAAGTATTGGTGATTAAGATGAAAAGATATGACTTAGTTATTATTGGTGGGGGTTGTTGTGGCCTTAGTTGTGCGGTAGAGAGTTTTGATTTGGGTATTAAGAATATTTTAGTTATTGAAAAGAATGAAAGTTTGGGTGGTATCTTAAATCAATGTATTCATAATGGGTTTGGTTTAAAAACCTTTAAAGAGGAATTAAGTGGACCGATGTATGCCCAAAGATATATCGATCAAATTAAGGAAAGAAATATTGATTATCGTCTTAATACGACCGTTAGTAATGTGAGTAGTGATAAAGTAGTAAGTTATAGTAATGAAGTAGAAGGTTTTGTCGAAGTACAAGCTGGTGCGGTAGTATTAGCTTTAGGAGCGATTGAAAAGACTTATAATAGTTTGTCGGTGGCAACTAAACGTTTAAGTGGAATATATAGTGCGGGTAATGCGCAAAAGTATTTAAATATTGATGGCTATTTGGTTGGGAAAAAAGTATTAATTGTGGGTAGTGGTGATATTGGTTTAATTATGGCAAAAAGAATGACTTTAGAGGGGGCAAAGGTTTTAGGGGTTGTGGAAATATTGCCTTATTCTAATGGGTTGAATCGTAATATTGTTCAATGTCTTCATGACTTTGATATTCCTTTATATTTATCATATAAAGTTAAACAAATTATTGGTGATAAGAAAGTAGAAAAGGTTATTATTAATCAAATTGATGAGAACTTTAATTATATTGATAATCAAGAAATAGTTTTTGATGTCGATTGTGTATTATATTCAGTTGGTTTATTGCCAGATACTAATATTTGTTGTAATTTGCAAAAAGATGTCAATGGGAAGGTGTTAGTTGATCAAAATTATATGACAAGTAGTGATGGTATCTTTACTTGTGGTAATGGTTTACACGTTCATGACTTAGTGGATTATGTTACTTTTGAAGCTAAAAGATGTGCTTTAGGGGTGTTTAATTACCTTAATGATAATCCGACTAATTGTGATATTAATGTAGTTAATATGGATAATGTTAGTTATATTATTCCGCAAAAAATTAATTATTATGATAAGTTTGTCAATTTAATGTTTCGGGTAAAAAAACCTATTAATAATTGTGATATTGAAATTATTTGTGATGGTACAGTAGTCAGAAAGTTACATCAAGAACAATTATTGCCTTCATTAATGGTGGATTTAATTGTAACGAAAAACGATTTAGTGAATTGTCAAAAAGAACTTTCAATTAAGATTAAGGAGGTAAATCATGACTAATATGATCTGTATTAGTTGTCCTAAAGGGTGTCAACTACAAGTGGATGATAAATTACAAGTAAGCGGGAATGGTTGTCCAAATGGTGTTAAGTATGCGATTAATGAGATTACTAATCCGACAAGAGTATTAACAACTACCATTAAAATTGAAAATGGTTTATATAATCGTTTGCCAGTTGTTAGTAATAAACCTTTACCAAAAGATAAAATAATTCCTGCGATCTTAAAACTTCGAGAAATTAGTGTTTGTTCACCAGTTAAGTGTCAACAAGTAGTGTATGCGAATATTTTAGGTTTGGGTATTGATATCATTGCGAGTTGTGATATGTAAAAAGAAGGGGAAACCCTTTTTTTTATGTTTAAAAGATATAATTATTAAAAGTCGTTGTATTTTTTGTATATTTATCTACAAATGTCGTTGCACTTTTTGTGGTAATATTACAAAAATCATTGCGTTTTTTGTGAATTGTTGATATTATTGGATAAAGAAGTAAGAGATTGGAGGGTTTTATGTATCGTTATGCAATTAGTCAGCTTGAGGCATGGAAAATTAAAAATAATCGTAAGCCTCTTATTATTGAAGGAGCAAGACAAGTAGGTAAGACTTGGTTGATGAAAGAGTTTGGAAAGACTTTTAAGGATTATCTATATGTGAATTTTGATAATAATCAACAAATGAATAACTTGTTTAGTGCGAATTTGGATATTCGACGGATAATTGAAGGTATTGAGATTTATTGTGGAAAGAAAATTGACCCCCAAAATACGCTTTTAATCTTTGATGAAATTCAGGAAGTTCCTACAGCTTTAAGCAGTTTAAAGTATTTTTATGAAAATGCACCGGAGTATTATATTGTTTGTGCCGGTTCTCTTTTGGGTATTGCTTTACATCAGGGTACATCATTTCCGGTTGGGAAAGTAGATTTTATTAAGTTGTATCCGATGTCTTTTAAAGAGTTTATGTTAGCATTAGGGGAAGATAATTTAGTGCAGCTTCTTCAAAATAAAGACTATGATATGATTAAGAATTTTAAAGATAACTTTATTGATAAACTTAAACAGTATTATATTGTAGGTGGGATGCCAGAGGTAGTGCAAAGTTATGTTTATGAAAAGGATTTTAATTTAGTGAAGGATATTCAAAAACGAATATTAAATGCTTATGAAATGGATTTTTCTAAACATGCTCCTTATAATATTGTTCCTAAAATTAGAATGATATGGAATTCCATACCTTCCCAATTAGCTAAAGAAAACCGTAAATTTATTTATGGTAATTTAAAAGAAGGCGCAAGAGCAAAAGAGTTTGAAATAGCTCTTTTGTGGTTATCGGATTGTGGTCTTGTTCATAAGGTTCATCGGATTAACCAAGCAAGTTTACCATTAAAAGCTTATGAAGATATTAAAGCTTTTAAGTTGTTTTTGTTAGATGTGGGTTTGCTTTCTTGTATGAGTGGATTGAACAGTGAAACGATATTAGATGGTAATGATTTGTTTAAGGAATTCAAAGGATCTCTTAGTGAACAATATGTTTTGCAACAATTAAAGACGTTAAAGGATATTGATGTATATTATTATACTAATGAGCGAAATAGTTGTGAGGTTGATTTTGTGGTAGATAATAAAGGGCTAATTATACCAATTGAAGTTAAAGCAGAGATAAATTTATCGGCGAAGAGTTTAAAGGTTTATTGTAATAAGTTTCAACCGCAGTTCGCAATTAGGACGGCAATGACTGACTATAAAGCGGAAGATTGGTTAATCAATTTACCGTTGTATTTAATTGAAGAAATGTAAAAAAAACTGTGCTTAGTTAGTCTAAACACAGTTATTTTTTTATTCTATTACGACTGCTGTTCCGGATACTGATACCATCAACATACCGTTGTCAGTTCCAAGTACTTCATAATCAACATCGACTCCTACTACGGCGTTTGCGCCCATTTGGCTTGCGCGATTTTCCATTTCCGCTAGTGCTTGTACCCGTGCTTGAAGTAGTTCGTCTTCATAGCCTTCACTTCGGCCACCAAAGATATTTCTAAAGCCAGCTCCAATATCTTTAAACATATTAATACCAGTGATTACTTCGCCAAAGACAATTCCTTTGTATTCTTTAATGCTTTTTCCTTCAATGACATTTGTTGTAGTTATGATCATAAAAGCCTCCTTTATATTTATATTATAGCATGTAAAAATACAAAAGTGATAAAAGACTATTTATGAGTAGAACCTTGAATGATTGAATTGTAAATTGTGTATAAAAACATATGATTATTTTATATTTAATTAAATATATCGATTTTTAATGATATAATCTAAATACTAACCATAAAATATACATAAATTTGTGTGTATCGGCTCTATTAATTGCGAAGGGGGAATTTAGATGAAGTATAGTAATGTGTTATTAAGTAAAAATGGGATAGCAACAATAAAAATATCTCGCGAAATTTTAAAGTATAAAATTGGAGATAAAATACCTACAGTTTCAGAATTGTGTGAACAACTTAATATTGGCCGTGGAACATTTCAATCATCTGCTTCTTTGTTGCAAAATTATAACGCTTTTAAATTGGAATCTAGAGGGCATCTTGGAAGTTTTTTGGTAAGTAAAAACACTAAAATACTTTTGGAGTTCGCTTCAATTTACAATATTGTTGGAGTAATGCCATTGCCTTATTCGAAGAGGTATGAGGGGCTAGCTTCGGGTTTGATATTGGCTATGAAAAATAATTATGATGTGCCTGTAAGTATGGCATACATGAGAGGGGCTAAAAATCGTATTTCAATGATGCTATCGGGACGCTATGATTATGCAATAATTTCTAAATATGCCGCTACTAATTATTTAAAGGAATTTGATGATATTAGAATTGTGAAGAGTTTTGGGAAACATTCTTATCTTGGTTCGCATGTTTTAATGTTTAATGATAAAGTTGCAAAGGAAATATTTAATGGGATGAAAGTTGGCATTGATATTGATTCTATCGACCAATTAGAGTTAACAAACAGAATTTTTGAAGGTTATAATGTTGAGTTTTATAATGTTGACTATTCGCATATCTTAAAAAAGGTTATAAGTGGTGAAATAGATGCTGCTATATGGAATAAAGATGAAGTAGTAGATAAATTTATAGATATTTATTGTGAAGAAATAGGCAGTGAAAATGATTCTGATACTGAAGCGGTTATTGTCGTCAGTAAGGAAAATGAAGAAATGGCAGCACTTTTAAATGAAATAATCGATATTGAAATAGTTCTGAGTGTCCAAGCAAAAGTCATTTCAGGGGATATGATTCCGAGCTACTAAATAGATATATTTTTATAAAACAATTAATATTAAATAGAGGGGGATCTAAGCTATTATTGTATGGTTTATGGTGCTCTTTTTTAATACTGAAATATTATTAAAATTTATTTGACACAATTTTAGATGTGTGGTAGTCTAATTGTAACAAGTATACGGAATACGGTATATTGAATATATGAAAGGAGGATATATGAAAATTGTAGTGGGAGGACAGATGGACAAGCAGGCCATTGCTAGATTAGTGACAGATATCGTTGGCGATAAAGCTCAAGTTGAAATCAAAAGTGATATTGAGGCAACTATAGCGATACAGACTAAGCAAGCAGATTATTATCTTGGTGCATGTTCGACAGGTGCCGGTGGAGCATTAGGGATTGCTACTGGCTTGTTGGGCATGGATAAATGTGTGTCAGTTAGCACTCCAGGAAAAACAATGTCGCAATCAGAAATTGAAGATGCGGTAAAGAACGGAAAAGTTGCATTCGGTTTTGTAAATTACGATATTGAAAAAGTAGTACCTATGCTTTTGAAAGCACTTATAAAATAAAAGGAGAGTCTTCATGGTTTATGATGTAAATTTATTAACGGTATTAGTAATGGCTGCATTAGGAGCTGTTGCTGCATATCTATCTAATCAAAATGTTGCGGTATTTAATGATGGAACAAGACCGATGTATGGTCCATATATTGATAAAAAAACTGATAGAAAAACATTATTCGCAACAAGTTTTGCATTATCTTTTGGTTTAGTAATTGGATTTGGTTTACCTACTTCGATTGCTGGAGGAATTATTATTGTTCATACTATTTTATTAGCATGTGATATTATTGGAGTTGCTTTTTCAGATAGCAAAAAAGGGATGATACTAGCCACTGCATCTGGAGCTGTTTTTGGTGTATTGTTAATGTTTGGTATGCAAACAATAATAAATTTATTCTCAGTTTTGCCGATTAATTTCTTAGGAAATTTAAGCACAGTTGGTAGTTTAGTAATTACTTTATTCTGTATTTTCCCAGCGTTAGCTATTGCTTATCAATCAGGTTTCAAATCTGGGATTATCGTTTTCGTGATGATTATGATTGTAAAACAAGTTTTCACTTTATTCGGTAAATTTACAATCAACAATATTACAATTGCATTAAACGCAGATGGAATGGCTTTATTATTTGGTATTTTAGCAATGGTAGTAGTTGCCGCTAGAAGTGGCAAAAAAGGTGATGGTTCTACTGCCGAAGTGTTTAAGGTTTTTGAAAATAATATTTCTCGTATTAAGAAGAATATGTTTGTATTAGCTGTATCAGGTGGTATTGTGGCTCTTGCTACTTCATTATTATTAATTGCAGAAGGGCCTGCTTCATTGACTTTAATGGCGCAAGGTAATTATGGAGAAGCAGCAATTGTTGCTTTAGGTCGTTGTATTGGCTTTATCCCTTTAGTAATGACTACAGCAATTATTTCTGGGGTATATTCACCATGTGGAACTAAAGCAGTTCATATTCCAGCAATTTTATTAATTAATCTAGGAATTATGGGATTAGTTGGATCATTCTTTATTGGTAGTTTAATTATGGTTATTGAAGTATTGTTGTTGGGATTTATTGCAAAAGGAATGGATAAATATCCAGGAATGAAAGAATTAGGTGATAATACTCGTACTGCAATGAGTAAAATTTTAGATATTGCTTTATTAGTTGGAGGTATGATTGCAGCTAATGCTATTGCACCATCAATTGGTTATATTTGGGTTGCTGGTTTATATTTCTTAAATCAAACAGCTAAAAAACCGATTCCTGCCATGGCAATTGGACCAGTTGGGGCAATAACTTTAGGTTTAATAGTTAATATTTTACATATAATTGGAATGTTTCCAATTATTAAATAAATGAAATGGAGAGTTTTCTCCATTTTATCAAGTAAGGAGAGATTGTAGTTTATGGATAGTAAATTAGATATATTAATTAATGCAAAAATGATTGATTTAAGTGATAAGGATTTAATTAATAACTCATTAGAGATTTTAGAAGTGACATATGGTGATCATAATAATGAAGTATTTGATCGGTTACAAATGCATCTTGCAATGATGATTAATAGACAAAGAAACAATCAATCAATAGACAAAATGCCAGAAAATATATGGGAAATGATAATGGAAGATAATCTATATATTGAGGCATCTCACTTATTTGAAAAAATGGAAAAAATATTAGATATACCTATAAATGAAAGAGCGTACGTTATATTGCATTTATGTAACTACTTAAAAGAGGTAAAGTAATATGAATAACATAGTGTATTCGCATGAGCATATAAGTATTGACTTGTCATATATAAAAAAAGATGCAGATAGCGAGTTAAATATTTTGACTGATGCATTAGATGAGTTTAAGGAATTAAAAAAACTTGGTGTTGAATATGTAGTAGATTGCTCAAATCATGGTATGGGTGCGGATTGGAATATAAACAAAATAATTACCAAAGAAACAGGCATAAATATAATCAATTCTACGGGCTTCTATAAAAGTCCTTTTATACCAGATTATGTGAAACAGTCATCAGTAAAACAACTATCTCAATTAATGATAAAGGATATTGAAATGGGAGCGAAAATAATTGGAGAAATTGGCACAAGTCTCAATGAAATGACTAAAGATGAAGAAAAGGTTTTTGAAGCAGCTTGTTTGGCAGCGAATAAAACAAATACGGTGATTATCACTCATACAACATTAGGGACATATGGCCTTGAACAAATCGACTATTTTAAGAAGAAGAATGTTAATCTAAAAAAAGTTATATTGAGTCATGTTGCATTAGCAAATGATTTTGATTATTTAGTTAAGCTAGTAGAAAGTGGCGCAAACATCGCATTCGATACGATCGGGAAATTGAAATATTTAGATGATGAAACTAGAGTGTTATTCATAAAAAAATTAATTGATTTAGGTTATGTGGATCAAATTTTAATGTCTATGGATATTACAAGAAAATCGCACTTAAAAAAGAATGGTGGTCCGGGATATACATATTTGATTGAAATATTTGTGCCCTTAATGATTAAAAATGGTATTAATGAAGTAGATATTGAAAAAATTATGACAAAGAATTTTATGAATATATTGGAGGATAAATAATGAAGACATTTCCGTTACAATCAATCTCTGTTGAGGAAGCTAAAAATAAGCAATTTAAATTAGTTGACTTGATATGTCAAGAATTTAAGGGCAGTGAGTCTCTTAATTTAGGTGATTTAGGAGTTGTTCAACCCGGAAACAAACCACTTACTACTAAAAAAGTTGAAAAAGTAATCGCAAGATTTTTTGAGTCGAGTTCTTGTATATTAGTTACCGGTGCAGGAACGGGAGCTTTAAGATTTGGGATTTTATCAATGTTCAGTTCCCAAGATTCAATTTTGGTCCATAAGGCGCCAATTTATCCAACTACAAAAATAACAATAGAAAGTCTCAATTTAAATATTATTGAAGCAGATTTTAATAGTATTGATGATATTAAAGAAAAACTAAATAATAACGATATAAAAGGTGTTTTAATTCAAACGACACGTCAAAAACCTGATGATGAATATGATCTTGGAGAAATTATAAGAACTATCAAAGAGCTGTCAGATTGCCCAATAATTACAGATGATAATTATGCCGCAATGAAAATTAGTAAAATAGGAGTGGAGTTAGGTGCAAATTTATCAACGTTTTCTTCATTTAAATTATTAGGACCAGAAGGCGTAGGGATCATAGTAGGTGATTATGATTATATTAATAAAATAGAGAAAATGAATTATTCGGGTGGAAGTAAAGTTCAGGGTTGGCAAGCTATGGAAGTGTTAAGAGGTCTTGTGTACGCACCAGTATCGTTAGCTATTCAAGCAGAAGAAAACAATAGGTTACTTGAGAAGTTAAATAACAAGGAAATAAATCATGTGAAGAATGCCTTCCTTGCAAACTCACAATCAAAGGTTTTATTAGTTGAATTTGATATGCCAATTGCTAGGGAGGTCCTAAGAGAAGCTGAATTATTAGGCGCTGCCCCAAATCCGGTTGGAGCTGAATCTAAATATGAAATGGTGCCAATGTTTTATCGGGTATCGGGAACATTTATTGAGTCAGATCCTACTTTGCAAGAAAGAATGATAAGAATTAACCCCATGAGATCTGGTAATGAAACAATTATGCGCATTTTAAAAGAAAGTATTGAGAAAGTTACATCATGTTTTTAGATAAGTTATTGAAGAATAATTATGAGTTAGTTGATTATGTATTGAAAGCTCATAAGAATAATGTAATATTACCAGATAGTTATGTAATTGATGTAGATACATTTGTGGATAATGCAAGAAAGATGTTATCGGTTGCTAAAGAAGAAAATATAGATTTGTATTTTATGTTGAAACAAGTAGGAAGAAATCCTTATTTAGCCCAAAAATTAATAGAAATTGGTTATCGCGGGGCGGTCGTTGTTGATTATAAAGAAGCGCAAATAATGATGGCTAATAATATACATATTTGTAATATCGGAAATTTAGTACAAGTTCCACAAGCTTTGTTAGAAAAATTTGTTAAGTATAATTGTGATTACTTTACTTGTTTTAGTCTAGATATAATTAAAAAAATAAATTTGTATGCCGAAAAAGAAAATAAAGTGCAAAAAATTATGTTAAAAGTGATTGATAAAGGTGATACAGTATATAGTGGTCAAACTTCAGGTTTTTCATTAAGTGAGTTACCGCAGTTAATGAGTGAAATAGATAAATTATCGAATGTCAAAGTCGATGGGTTAACATCGTTTCCTTGCTTCATGTATAATTGTGAATCTTTGCAAATAGAAAGCACTAACAATTTAGAAACTATTTTACGGGCAAAGGAAATATTAAATGAAAGAGGTTATGAAATAAACAATATCAATGGGCCAAGTGCTACTTGCATTAACACAATTAAAATAATGAAAAATTATGGAATTAATAGTGCTGAACCAGGTCATGGGTTAACTGGGACAACTCCTCTGCATGCAATGAATGAGTTAGCTGAACAGCAATGTGTGTTATATTTATCGGAAATTTCGCATAATTACTTGGATAATGCTTATTGCTATGGTGGTGGTTTTTATCGTCGATCACATGTAAGTAATGCAATAATAGGTTACAAAAAAACACCTGCCAAAATTATTGCGCCAAATTTAGATAGTATTGATTATTATTTTCAGATAGATAGTAATTATGATGTAGGTTTGCCAGTAATTATGAGTTTCAGGTATCAAATGTTTGTTACGAGAAGTGATGTGTGTCTAGTTGAAGGATTAAAAAATAGTAATCCTCATATTGTTGGAATATACAATGGATTAGGAGACAAAAAAGGTGAATAGGAAATTTGTTGTTATTGTATTAGATGGTTTTGGTATAGGTGCAACAAAAGACGTGCAAGTTGAAAGACCTAGTGACAAAAATAGCAATACGCTAAAAAGCATCCTTAAAGATTATCCTGATTTAAAATTGCCGAATCTAGAAGAATTGGGTTTGATGAATGCCTATGGTTATGAAAGTTCTAAAATGAAATTTTCCAAAAAGGCAATATATGGGAAATGTGAATTAATGCACCATGGAGCAGATACATTTATGGGGCATCAAGAAATTTTTGGGACATTACCTAAGTTGCCTGAAATCATCCCTTTCCAATATTGTGTGGATGAATTAAAAGAGCATTTGTTAGCTTTGCAATACAAAGTTGAAGTAATTGAAAAACAAGGATTAAAATATCTATTGGTTAATGACTACTGTACTGTAGCAGATAATATAGATGCCGATTTAGGTATGGCTTATAATTGTACAGCTTGTTTAGATTATATGTCATTTGAAGAAGAAATGAATATTGGTAAAGCTGTAAGGCAAATAGCAAAAGTCAATAGAGTTATTGTTTTTGGTGGTAAAAAAAACAATATTGATGATATTTTAGCTGCGGAGATGATTAAAGAAGAGAAATATATTGGAATACATGCAGTTAATTCTAAATCCTACATTGATGGTTACCAATGTCGACATTTAGGTTATGGAGTTGATGAAAAAGTTCAAGTTGCCCATTTATTGAATGAAATAGATGTAGATGTTTCCTTATTTGGTAAAGTAGCTGACATCGTTCATAATGAGAACGGTAAATCAATTTCTTGCGTAGATACAAGTGATGTTTTAGATTTTACTATTAAAGAAATGAACAATGATCATAATATATTTATTTGTACTAATGTCCAAGAAACTGATTTGGCAGGTCATAGCCAAAGCACTAAATGGTATAAAGAATTATTAGAAATAAGTGATAAAAAAATAGGCACCATGATTAAGTTATTGAATAAAGAAGATATTCTTATAATAATGGCGGATCATGGAAATGATCCTTTAAATGGGAATAACCTGCATACAAGAGAAAATGTTCCATTGCTCATAAAATGTAATAAAGACATAAATTTAAATATTGGTGTTAGGGAAACTTTGAGCGACGTTGGCGCAACGGTATGTGATTATTTTGGTTCGGATTTGCCGGAAAATGGGATGTCATTTTTAAATAGCATAAAATAAGGCTGGGTATATCCAACCTTTTTTTACTTTACTATTAATTTGAATAGGAAGAAAGGGATGTTGTCGTTTATTTGGTATCTTGGTAAGAGATATTGGTCACTACTATGTAGTAGGTTGCGGTTTTGGTTGTAGCCAAAGGCTAGTTGGATATTTCTTTCTTTTAAGACTTGTCTACTTAGTTTTGTTTCTTTACCAAAGGGGTAGGCGAAGTAGGTGTCACTGACGATGGATTCGTTGTTGATGAAGTCGCTTTGGATTTGGTTTAGTTGGAGCGTTTCGATTTTCTTTTGGTTGTTTTCTAATTGTTGGTGCATATTATAGGAGTGGGAATAGTATTGGATGGTGTCGTTGTTTTTTATTTGATCTTGTTTTAGATATTGGGGATATTGGTTGGGTGTTGTTCTTTTGCCAATGATAAAGCAGGTAGCGGTGAAGTTGTATTGTTTTAAGATGGGGGTAACGATGTCATTGATGGTTGAAAAACCATCATCAAAGGTGATGACTACGGCTTTTTTAGGGAATGGTTTGTGGTTTTGGTAGTAGTCGTTTAGTTGGTCCATGGTTAGGGTTTGGTAGTTGTTGTCTTTGAGATATTGCATTTGTTTTTGGAAGGTTGTAATGTTCATTACATAGGGGTTGTTTGGATCTTTTTCATTGTCGTTGACGATGTTGTGGTAGCCTAATACGGGTATACTGTCTTGATATTTGATGTGGATGTATCCACTTATTGTTATTATTGATATTAGTAAGATGATTATTATTTTTTTCTTCATATTTTTTATCCTCTGTTTATATAGTAATCGGTTAATTAGTTTTTGTCTATAAACTGTGGGATATGTTATAATATTTTTAGAGGTGATACAAGTGTCTTATAAGGTTTGTAAGTTAAGTTGTGATAAGGGTGTTGATGTGATTAAGGTGTTAGATAACATTAATCGGTTGATTACTTTTGAGAATGTTTATAACGATATTAAAAATTGTGGATCACTAGTGATTTATACGAGTGTTTTTGAGAAGTATTTCTTTCGGACTGGTAGTTATGCGAGTGTTTTTATTACGGTCTATAATAGTGATGATCATTACGATTTGACGGTTATTTGTTGTGGTGGTGGTGATGGTATATTGAATTTTGATTGGGGTGTGCATAATAATTTGATTAGTGGTGTTTTGGATATTTTTAAAAGTTATGGCTTTGAGATGGGAGAATAATGATATGTTAAGTGAACAAAAAGTAATACCTTCTATTAATAATATGAAGAATTATGAGTTGTTTTTGAAGAGTAGTTTGGAGTATTGTTTTATTATGGATTTTCATATTTCGGTGTTAGAGAAGATTATTAAAATTGGTCATGATCATCATAAGAAGGTGATTGTGCATATGGATTTGATTAATGGTTTGAGTAGTGATGATTTTGGTTGTGAATATATTCTTCAAAATTATCATGCGGATGGGGTTATTTCGACTAAGCGTAAGGTTTTAGAAACGGCGATTAAAAATAAGGCTATTGCGATTCAAAGGTTGTTTTTAATTGATTCAAAATCGTTTGAAAAGGGGATTAAGATTGCCAACGACATCACTCCTGATTATTTGGAAATATTGCCGGCTTTAGCTTATCCGGCTTTGCGTCGAGTTAAAAGAAGTACGAATATTCCGTTAATTGGTGGGGGTTTGATTGCGGATAAAGAAGATATTGATGTTTGTTTAGAACAAGGTATGTTGGCGGTATCGATTAGTGATTATAAGTTATGGAGTGAATATCATGATTAAAAGAATAGCGAGAAAAGAAGTTTATGATGGGAAGATTATTAAGGTTTTTGTTGATGATATTCTGGATGAAAGATTGAGGCCGACGGTTAGAGAGTTAGTTGTTCATGTGGGTGGTGTTTGTGTTTTAGCTTGTGTGGATGATGAAATATATTTTGTGAAACAGCATCGTTATCCTTTTGATGATTATTTGTTGGAGTTACCAGCGGGTAAAAAGGAAGTTGGTGAAGAGCCTTTAGTTACGGCTATTCGGGAGTTGGAAGAGGAGATTGGTTATCATCCGCACAAGATGGAATTTTATGGGGAGTTTATCCCAACTTGTGCTTATGATAGTGAGGTTATACATTTATATGTGGCGAGCGATTTGGAGTTTGTTGGTCAGAATTTAGATGAGGGCGAATATATTGAAGTTATTAAAATCCATAAAGATAAAGTTAAAGCGATGTTGAAGAATAATGAGTTTACGGATGGGAAAACGGCTTATTTATTGACGGCTTATTTTTGGAGGAATAATGAATAATTATTTGAGTAATAGCTATCAAAAGAAAGCGATAATTAAAAAAATTAAGGGTGACAATGATTTTTTGAGTGGGGTTAATGTCTATGATATTAGCTCTTATTTAATTGATTATTGTTTTTTTGATGTTATTTATGATGATGATAAGTCTTTGTTAGATCAAGTTATTCGGGGTTTAGAAGCGATTAAAGATGAATTTTTGTATTTTGATGGGACTGTTTCTTTGGGGTTTGCGCAAGATGTTTTAGATTTAGTTAAGGTTATTGATTTGTATAATGTGGATTTAAGTTTGTGGCCTAATGATAGTTTGCGTAATAAGGATTTGTTGTTGATTTTAAATAAGTTAGGGGGGTTAAATACGTATGAGAAGTTTTTGCGTTTAGCCTTAGATTTTGATTTGAAGGATATTATGGTGGTTAATTATCAGTGTAATAATATTTTAGAACAACAGTTGATTGATAAGATTAATCATAATGTGGATTTGTTTTCGTTAGATGAGGTAAAGGTTAAGTTTTTGACGATGGTTAATCCTTTTGATGAAGTGCATTATGTTTTACAGGATATTATTAGAAGTAATTATGATTATGATGATGTTTGTTTGTGTTGTGATGACGGTTATAAAAAAATGGTGGCTTCTTTGGGGTCTTTTTATGGTTTTCCTTTGAAGAGTGATTTGCCTTTGACTAGTATTTATAATGCTTTATATCGTTATATGATGGGTATTAATACTTTAAATGATTTAGCTTTGGTGGGTAGTTATTTGGGTATTGATAAGCGTTTGTTGAGTAACTTTTCTCGTTATTGTCGTAATTTGAATTTGACTAGGGAACAGTTCTTTTTGGATTTTGATTATTTGGATGATTCTTTTCTTCAAAGTGATGCGCAACAGTGTCGTTTATTGTTGATGGAGTATTTTAGTGATTTGACTAATAGTAATGATTATATGACTAATTTGCATTTGTTGTTTGATAAGATGAAACAATTAAGGTTAGATGATGATAGTCATTTGAAGATTAATCAGGTGTTCCAGAAGTATTTTTATGATTTTTCTTTGGTGATGTTAGAGAAGATTGGGGAGGATTTGGGTAATTCTAATATTATGCCTTTTAAGGTAAGTAGCTTGAATAATAGTAGTCCTTTTCCTATTGTGTATCGTTTGGGTAATATTAGTAATACTTTTGTGCCTAATTATTTGATTAATGGTTTATTAGATGAAGAAATGGCGAAGGTTTTGGGTATTATTTCGCCTAGTATCCGTAAACAGATGGGCTTTAATCGTAGTAAGAAGAGTTGTTTGGCGGGTGAGTTATTAGTTGTTAGCTATCCTAGTTATAATTTGGATAATATGGAGTTACGTTGTGATGATAATTTGGTGAAGGTTTTAAATTTAGTGGGTAATGGTGATTTTGTTTCGCCTTTACCAATTAGTGTTAATGAGAAGAATGTGATGGCTCAATATTCTTTTGATGCGACTATGAGTAAGCAACTGTTGTTTAAGGATGGTTGTTTGAATTTGTCGGCTAGTGATATTGAGAAATATTATAGTTGTCAGTTTAATTATTATTTGGCGAAAGTTTTAAAGGTGAATGAAGATCGTTTGTTGGCTTTAGATGCGATTGAAATTGGTAATTGTATTCATTTAGTGTTGCGGATGATTGTGGAGAAGTATGGTAAGAATTATCATTTTGTTAGTGATGATGAAATTTTAGATTTAGTTGTTTCTAATGTTCAAAAGGTGAGGGATTATTATCCTAATGAGTTAGCTATTTTTGATTATTATATGGCTTTTATGGTTAACCAAGTTAAGAGTTTTTTAATCTTTATGGGGGAAGTGGAGAATAGTTTAAATACGATGCCTTTGGAATGTGAAGAGCGTTTTGCTTTTGATGTGGATTTGAAGAAGGATTATTTAGTTAAAATGCGGGGGATTATTGATCGTTTGGATGTTAGCGATCATCGATATTTAGTTTATGATTATAAGAGTAGTAGTAGGGTTATTAGTGATAAGAATTTTAATATGGGTGTGAATGTCCAGTTGTTAGTGTATGCTTTGTCGTTGATGAGGCGTTTTGGTGGTAATAATATTGATAGTATGGCTTTAGCTTATTTGTCTTTTAAGTTGGCTTCGCCTAATTTTGTTTATGGTAAGTATAGTTCACGTAATGGTTTAGTGCTTAATGATGGTAAGGATTTATTTGTGGATAATTATAAAATTGATTGTTTGTTTATGGATAATTTTGATTTAGATAAGCGTTATTTTAAACAGCGAAATAAGAAGGAAGATATTAATGAGAGTGTTAATATTTTATTAGAACTTGTAGAATTGATGAGTAATAATGTGGATGCGGGGGAATATTTAGTTAATCCGCTAAGTGATAAGGATTGTGCTTATTGTCCTTATAAGAATATTTGTTTTAAGACTAGTGAAAATTATCAAGCTTTAAATGAAGATGATAATGATAAGGAGGAAGAATGATGAGATTTGATGACCAACAATCACGAGCGATTAATACTATTGATCGTAATGTTCTTGTCAGTGCTTCGGCGGGAAGTGGTAAAACAGCGGCTTTAACTTATCGACTAGCGAGTTTAATTATTGATCATCGGGTGAAAGTGAATGAGATTTTAGCTTTAACTTTTACTAAAAATGCAGCGGCAGAAATGCGTTTGCGGGTAGAAAAACATTTATTAAAATTTCTTGATGATCATGATGATGATTTTGTGAAGGAACAGTTGGATTTGTTGCCTAGTGCTTATATTACGACTATTGATAGTTTTTGTTTAAGTTTGGTGAAGGAGAATTATTCGTTATTGGATTTGCCTTATGATTATGTTTATAATACTTTGTCGCAAATTGTGGATAAACAATTGTATGAGGAAGCTTTTAATGAGTTGTTGATGAAGTATCATGATGATGATAGTTTTCGTTCTTTTGTTTTGAGTTATCAAAGTAATGTGACTAATTTTGATAGTATTTTAGATTTGTTGAAGGATATTATTAATACGGCTTTTAGTAGTGTTGATCCGACAGATTGGTTTATTAGAGCGAAGGATAATTATCGTTTAGTTAATGATCATTTAGTTTTTATGGATGAGATGCAGTTGGAGTTCTTTTCGAAGTTTAAAGCGGATAGTATTAAGTTGTTGGAACGGATTATCGATAATACGAGTATTAGTGCTAAGCTTAAAAAGGGTTGTGAGAATCGTTTGTCTTTGTTGAAGAGTACTAATTTTATGATTATGGATAAATATCAAATTAAGGATTTTGTTTTTTCTTATTTCAATATTTTAGAGGTTGGTAAGAGTAGTAAGTGTTTGGAAACAACTTCATTGGCTAAGCTGGATGAAATGTTTTTGAAAACATATCATGAGAAAGATAATGATGTTTTATTAAGTGTTTATGCGAATTATTTTTTAGATTTAAGTAAGGAGTTATATGATTTAACTTTGAGTAAAAGAATGGTTTATCCGGGTATTAATTTTATGGATATGTCAACTTTTGCGCTTTTGTTGTTGAGTGAACATGAAGATGTGCGTCAGCGTTATGTGCATCAAATTAAATATATTATGGTTGATGAGTATCAAGATACGAGTCAAATACAAGATCATATTATTGGTTTATTGAGTAATGGTCATAATATGTTTAAGGTGGGAGATATTAAACAAGCGATTTATGGTTTTAGAAATGCGGATTGTGAGATATTTAATCGTTATTTGAATGATCCTAATTATGAAGTTATTCGTTTTGTGAATAATTATCGTAGTGATGGAAAGATTGTGCAAGGAGTTAATCAGATTTTTGATCGGTTATTAAATGTTCCTGGGACAAATATGCGTTTTAGTGAAGAGGATTATGCCCATGCTTTTAAAGCGAAGAGTGATAGGGCTTGTATTAGTTTTGTGGGTGTTAGTGATGAGGATTGCGTACAATATTGTGAGAGTCATCCTAATGTTAGTAAGGTGATGGCTTTAAAGATTATAAAGTATCAAAGAATTATTGATGGTATTAAGGGGTTGCATGCGAGTGGTGTTGCTTATGGTGATATTGCGATTTTAAATCGGTCGAATGAGAGTAGTATGATGATGAAGGTGATGTTTGATAATTGTCGTATTCCAATTAAGATGCGGGTTAAGGGGTCGTATAAGAATAGTCATGTTTTAATGATGGTTTATAATTTATTAGGTTTTGTGAGTGATGTGAGTAATGATTTATATTTAGTTCCTATTCTTAATAAGCTATTGGGTGTTAGTTATGATGATATTATGACTTGGAAAATTGATGGATTGTGGTCAATGATGAGTGAGGATATTAAAGGTGTTTTAAATCAATGGTTGCATGATTATCAAAAGTTGAATTTATTGAGTTGGTTGTGGCAAGTTTTGAGTACTAATGATTATTTATCTTCGTTAAGTGAATATGAAACGATTGCTTTATATGATTTGATGGATGTGTATTTAAATTATGAAGCGATTAGTAATAGTAGTAAGGTGGATTTTAAGGACTATTTAACGAAGTTGATTGATGAGAGTGAAGATAGTGAAAAGCAGTTCTTTAGTAGTGGTAATGATTTTGTGAAGTATGAAACTATTCATGGTTCTAAGGGTAAAGAGTATAAGTATGTCTTTATGATTGGTAATGATAGTGTTGGCAAAGGTATTGTTAGTAAGGGTATTGTTGATGTGAATGAGGGTTTAGCTCTTAAAGGGGTGGATGGTCCTTATCGTTTGACTTATAATAATTATTTTTATTATCATTTGTTGAATAAGAATAAGATGAAGGATAGTAATGAAGAGTTGCGTTTGTTGTATGTTGCTTTGACTAGAAGTGAGAATCATTTTTATTATGTTGGCCGTTTAAATGATGATGTTGGTGATTTGAATTATGATTTTTTAATGGATAATTTAAATTATTATCGTCGTTTGAAGTTAGGTTTGGATGATAAGGTTACTTTGTATGATTATGTCGAGTTTGAACATACGTTAGTTGGGGATGATATAGTTGATGGTCCTACTTTGTTAGCTAGTTCTTTAAAGGCGAAAAGTAGTAGTGTTAAGGCTGATTTAGCGCCTAGTAATCATGGTTTAGTGAAGTATCAATTGATTAATAATGCGGGTTTGCTTTTTGGTACTAGGGTGCATTTACTAGCTAGTAAGATGGTGCATACTAGAAGTAAGGTTAATGATCCGTATGTGGATAAGTTGTTTGATCAAGATTTTTTTCAAAGGTTGTTGAAGGAGTATGAGTGTCATAGTGAGTATCCGTATTATGTGACTATTGATAATCATTACCAAAATGGGATTATTGACTTTCTTGCGATTAAGGATAATGAGATAGTTATTGTGGATTTTAAAACAGATAAGTTGGTTAATAAAGGGGATTTTGTGACAATGTATAAACAACAATTATTGACTTATTGTGGTATAATGGAAAGGATTTATAATAATTATCAAGTGAAAGCTTTTGTTTATAGTTTTAATTTAGATGTATTTATCGAGGTGATATAATGGAAAGTCTACGTTTAAGAAGTAGTAATAGTAAGGAACAATTAAATGTCTCTTTACATATTGATCAAAAATTAATTAAGGGTATTATGTTAGTTGTGCATGGGATGAATGAACACAGCCAACGTTATTTGCCTTTTGTGAAGTTTTTAAATGATAATGGCTATGGTGTTGTTACTTATGACCAATTAGGGCATGGCGATAGTGTTAGTGATGGCTTATATGGTTATTTTGGTGAAGATGGGGCGAATAGTTTAATTAATGATGTGAAGGTTGTTAGTGACTATATTGCGGATCGTTTTCCTAATTTGCCTATTATCTTGTTGGGGCATTCAATGGGTAGTTTAGTTACGCGTAATTTTTTTAATCGGTTCCCAGAAAAGATTAGTGGTTATATTATGATGGGTAGTTTAGGCCCTGATAATAATGCGGGTAATAGATTTTTATTGAAGAGTTTAAAAAGGATGTTTGGTGGTAGAAAGTATAGTCGTTTTGTGAATGATTTTGCCTTTAAGTCTTTTAATGATCGAATTAGTAATCCCAAGACTAGTAGTGATTGGTTGACTAGAGATGAAGAAATTGTGAAGGCTTATACTTTAGATCCGAAGTGTACTTTTGCTTTTACTTATCAGGGGTTATTGGATATCCTAGATTTACGAATGTGGTGCAATGATGAGAAGTGGTTTAACACTTTAGTCAAGGATAAACCAATTTTGATTTTGAGTGGTAAAGAGGATCCTTGTGGTGATTATGGGGAAGCTATTAAAGTTATTTATAATAAATTGAAGAATAATAATTGTTTAGTGGAATATAAGTTGTATGATAATTGTCGTCATGAGATTTTGAATGAATTAAATAAAGAAGAGGTTTATGGGGATATTTTAGCTTTTTGTAATCGGATTTGTAAGAAGAATATTTTTATTAAGTAAAGAGTCAGTCGCAACTACCTGACTTAAATTAAAACAAGGAGATAAATTATGAATAAGAAGGTTAGTAAAATAGTTTTTATTAGTATTGTTGCTGCATTATATGCATTGCTTAGTGTGGTTTTTGCCCCGTTATCTTTTGGGATGGTTCAGATTAGGGTTTCAGAGACGATGTCTTTGTTGCCGATGTTTTATCCTTTTAGTATTTTAGGTTTGACTATTGGTTGTATTATTTCTAATGTGATGGGTGTTTTTATGGGTGTTAATCCGATTGGGTTTGTGGATGCGGTTTTTGGATCGATTGCGACTTTAATTGCGGGTTATTTGTCTTATCGTTTGCGTAATGTTCGATTAAAGGGTTTCCCTTTGTTGTCGGTGTTGATGCCGATATTAATTAATGGTTTAATTGTGGGCTTAGAGTTGACTTTGGTTTTTAATCAAGGTTGGGGTAGTGAGTATTTTATTACGATGTTTACGTATGTTTCTTTGGGTCAGGTTATCCCTTGTGTGTTGAGTTATTATTTAATGCGTAAAATTTATCGGATGAAGATTATTAAATTGTAGGAGGGTTCATGAAGGGGAGAAAAGTTGTTGGTGTTGTTTATTTGTTTCTAGCAATTATAAATATCTTAGCTTATTTTAATTTTAGGTTATCATTGCCTGGTGTAATTAATGATTTTTTATTTGATATTTATTTGTCTTTGTCGTTAATTGAGGGTAGTAATATTAGTTATTTGATTGCGGCGGGTATTATGTTAGTGGCATTTTTGGTTGCTTTTCAAAAGCGAAAGAGTAAGTTTAATAAATTGATTGGTAGTGTGGTGATCGTTTTTAGTAGTTTAATTTTGGTTTATCATTTGTTTGTGGGTTTTACTATTATGAAGGATTTAGGTCTTTTATTGGCGGTTGGTTTGTCAATTTATTATTATTTGGAAGTGTAGTTTTGACCATCAGATATCTGGTGGTTTTTTTTATTTCACTAGTTTTACACTTGCTTAGTGTAAGGTTAAAAAAAGGAGAGCAAATGATAAAACTAGTTAATGTATTTAAGAATTATAAGAAGAATAAGATTTTAAATGATATTAATTTAGTGATTAATGATGGTGAGTTTGTAACGATTATTGGCCCTAGTGGTTGTGGTAAGACAACGATAATTAAGATGATTAATGGTTTGGAGAAACCTACTAGTGGTGAAATATTTATTAATGATATAAGTGTATTAAAAGCGGATTTAATTGAATTAAGAAGGACGATGGGTTATGTTATTCAACAGACAGGTTTGTTTTCGCATTTGACAATTGAGGAGAATATTGGTGTTATTTTGAAATTAGCAAGGACTAATCCTTTAGTTATTAAGGAAAAGACGTTAGAATTAATGGCAATGGTGAAGATGGATCCTCAGGATTATTTGTGGCGTTATCCTAGTCAATTGTCGGGTGGTCAGTTACAACGTATTGGTGTTGCTCGGGCTTTTGCTTGTGATCCGGATATTATATTAATGGATGAGCCGTTTTCGGCTTTAGATCCGATTACTAAGGAACAATTACAAAATGAGATGTTGGATTTACAGTCGCGTTTGCATAAGACGATTGTTTTTGTGACTCATGATATGAGTGAAGCGATTAAATTGTCGGATCGAATTTGTATTTTGAATTATGGTGAAATTCAACAGTTTGATACTCCCGAGAATATTTTGAAGAATCCAAAGAATGAGTTTGTGACTAATTTTGTTGGGGCTAATCGAATTTGGGAGAGCCCAGAGTTAATTAGGGTTAAGGATATTATGATTACTTCAGTTGTTTTTGTGAATAAGTATTATTCTGTTTTTAAGGCGATGGAGTTGATGCGGTTTAAAAAAGTGGATACTTTAGTAGTTGTTGACCATGATCATCATTTTTTGGGCATGGTTTTTGCGAAGGATTTACAAAAGGTGAGTGATAAGAATCAAAATATTGGTAGTTATATTATGGATCAAGTGCTTACTACTAGTGAGGATACTAATTTAATTCAACTTTTAAAACAAATAAAGGATTTTCATAATTCGACGATTCCGGTTATTAGTGATGGTCGTTTGGTTTTAGGGTTAATTACTAAATCTAGTTTAGTTACGACTTTAAGTACCCAGTTTATTGAAGAAATGAAATTTGGTGAGACTTATGAATGATTTCTTTATTTTCTTAAATGAACATTATCTAGAGTTGGGTAAATTAATTGTTGATCATATTAGTATGTCACTTATTTCGGTATTAATCGCAGTTTTAGTTGGTGTTCCTTTAGGGATATTGATGTCCAATGTTAAGGGTAGTGATAAGCCAATATTAGGTTTTGCGAATGTAATGCAGGCAATACCTAGTTTAGCGGTTTTAGGTTTATTGGTGCCATTATTGGGTATTGGACGACCTCCGGCTATTTTAATGGTTGTTTTGTATTCGTTGTTGCCGATACTAAAGAATATTTATACAGGTTTAAAGAGTGTCAATGTTTCGACAATTGAGGCGGCTAAGGGTATTGGTATGAAACCATCTCAAGTATTATTTAAAGTGAAGATGCCTATTGCTTTACCGATGATTATGTCGGGTATTCGGATATCAGCGGTTAATGCGATTGGATTAATGACGATTGCCGCTTATATTGGGGCGGGTGGTTTAGGTAATTATGTTATTTCGGGTATTCAGACTAATAATGTCAATTTGATGTTAGCTGGTGCTTTACCGGCTTGTATTTTAGCTTTAATGATGGATTTTATAATGTCAAAAATCGAAAGAGCTTTAGTGCCGATTAGTTATACGATGAGCATTAATGAATTGACGCCTAAAAATATTAGAAGGCAAAAACTTAAAAATAAGATTGTGATTGTCCTTGTATCGGTTGGTTTAGTTAGTTTGTTAGGTAGTATAATTGTTCCTTATTTTAAGAAAGTCGATAATACGATAGTTATTGCCTCTAAACCGGAAGTTGAAGGGGTGATTATTGGGAACATAATTGCCTTATTGATTGATGAGAAAACGGATTTAGAAGTAAAGACGAAGTTTGGTTTAGGGTCGACAAAGATTATTTATGAGGCTTTAAAAAAAGGGGAGATTGATATTTATCCGGAGTATTCGGGTTCGGTTTATAGTGGGATTTTTAATTTAACTTATCAGTCGGGTACTAGTCCTGAACAGGTGTCTTTGGATGTGAAAAAGATGATGATTAAGGATAATATTGAGTATGGGGACTTTTATGGTTTTAATAATCGTTATACTTTAGGTTTATTGAGTAGTGATGCGAAGAAGTATCAGTTGAAGACGATTAGCGATTTGGAAAAGGTTAGTGGCGAGTTATCTTTAGCTTGTGATAGTGAGTTTTTGCATCGGGCAGATGGTATTCCGGCTTTACAAAAGGTATATCCTAATTTGAAGTTTAAGGAGTATCGCCAGTTTTCTGGTGTTTTGATGTATGATGCTTTAGTTAATAAGCATGTGGATGTGATGACTCCTTTTACTACGGATGCTTTATTAAATAAGTATGATATTACAATATTAAATGATGATAAGTTAGCCTTATCAAATTATACGATGGCTACAGCTTATAATATGGATTCATTACTTAGGTTTCCTCATGTGAAAAATTTATTAGCCCAATTACAGGGTAATATTAGTGACGTGGAAATGAGTAAGTTAAATTATGAGGTGGTTGTTAATCAAAGGAATGCGATTGATGTGGCTAGAGAGTTTTTAAAAGATAAGAAACTTATCGATTAGTTAATTACCGATTTATTTGTGCTATAATAATATAAATGGGGTGATTACTATGGATAAGCGAAAAGCGATATGGATAATTGAGTGTTTAATGGTATTGATTTTGATTTTTATGTCGCTTCAAATTATCTTAGTAGATTTTGGGAACAATTGGTTTTTGTTGTTTATTCATTCTAGTGTTTTAGCATTAGATATTAGTGCGATGATTGCCTTTAAATATTTGTTGGATAATTGCGATTTTTAGCTCCTTTTTGGAGCTTTTTTCTTTTAAAAAATAATGAAACCGCTTACTTATTATTTTTTTCACAAAAGTGTTTACAATAATTTTTTTGTGTGCTATATTCAATATGTGAATTATATAACAAGAAAGATGAGGTTAACTTAATGAGTGAAGTTAAAGAAGTGGTTGTAGTTAGTGAAGTTGATCAATTAGTTGAAAAAGCAACTAAAGCATTGAAGGCTTATGAACAATTTGACCAAGATAAAATTGATTATATCGTAGCAAAATGTTCTGTTGCAGCATTAGATCAACATGGTGTTTTAGCTAAATTAGCACTAGATGAAACTGGGCGTGGGGTTTTCGAAGATAAAGCAACTAAGAATTTATTTGCTTGTGAATATGTAGTAAACCATATGCGTCATTTGAAAACAGTTGGTGTTGTGAATGAAGATGAAGTAACAGGTATTGTGGAAATGGCTGAACCGGTTGGTGTAGTTGCGGCTATGACTCCAGTTACTAACCCAACGTCAACAACAATTTTCAAATCGTTAATTTGTTTAAAGACGCGTAATCCTATTATTTTCTCTTTCCATCCAAGTGCATTACAAAGTTCAATTGCGGCAGCTAAGGTTGTTTATGAAACAGCTATTAAAGCTGGTGCTCCAAAAGATTGTATTCAATGGATTGAAACTCCTAGTATGGAAAAGACTAGTGAATTAATGAACCATAAAGATGTTGCGACTATTCTAGCAACAGGTGGTAATGCGATGGTTAGAGCAGCTTATAGTTGTGGTAAACCAGCTTTAGGGGTTGGTGCGGGTAACGTTCCAGCTTATATTGAAAAAACTTGTAATTTAAGACAAGCTGTTAATGATGTTTGTATGAGTAAAGCGTTTGATAATGGGATGGTTTGTGCTAGTGAACAAGCTGCGATTATTGATGAAGCGATTTATAATGAAGCTATCGACTTGTTTAAAAAGTATGGTGTTTATTTTGTTAAGGGTGAAGATAAGGCTAAATTAGAAAAATTCATGTTTGGTGTTAATGCTTATACTCCGGAAAGTAAAAACTATAAGTTAAATCCAAATATTGTTGGTAAGAGTGCAAATTGGATTTTAGAACAAGCGGGTATTAAATGTAAAGAACAAATCTCAATTGTTGGGGTTGAAGTTAAAGAAGTTGGTCCTAATGAACCGTTATCTAGTGAAAAATTGTCACCAGTATTAGCGTTCATTAAGGTTAAAGATTATAACGAAGGTATTGAACTTGCTGGTCAAATGGTAGAATTTAATGGTTTAGGTCATAGTGCTGCGATTCATACTGCTCGTAAAGATTTAAGTGAAATCTTTGGTCATAGATGTAAGGCAATCAGAATTATCTGGAATTCACCTTCTACTTTTGGTGGTATTGGTAATATTTATAACTCATTTATTCCTTCAATGACACTTGGTTGTGGTTCTTATGGTCATAACTCTGTTGGTAATAATGTTAGTGCAATCAATTTATTAAATATTAAGAGAATAGGAAGAAGAAATAATAATATGCAATGGTTCAAAGTGCCTTCAAAAATCTATTTTGAAAGAGATTCAATTCAATATTTAAAATCAATGCAAGACGTTGAAAAAGCATTTATCGTTACTGACCGTACAATGGTTGATTTAGGTTATGTAAGTCGTATTACTGATCAATTGAATGCGAGAAGAAATAAAGTTCAAATTCAATTGTTCTGTGATGTTGAACCAGATCCAAGTATTGAAACAGTTAGAGCTGGTTATGAATTAATGAAGAGCTTTAAGCCGGATACAATTATCGCTTTAGGTGGTGGTTCTTCTATGGATGCAGCTAAGGGTATGTGGTTATTCTATGAACATCCAGAAGTGGATTTTGATGATTTAAAACAAAAATTCATGGATATTCGTAAGAGAGCATTTAAGTATCCTGAACTTGGTAAAAAGAGTCGTTTAGTTTGTGTTGCGACTACTAGTGGTACGGGTAGTGAAGTTACACCATTTGCGGTAATTAGTGATAAAGTTAATAATAAGAAATATCCTTTAACTGATTATTCATTAACTCCAACGGTTGCGATCGTTGATGCTTCATTAGTTATGGGCTTACCTAAAGGGGTAGCAGCTGATACTGGTATGGACGTATTAACTCATGCGATTGAAGCTTATGTTTCAGTTCTTGCGAATGATTATACTGATGCTTTAGCATTAAATGCGATTAAGATTGTATTTAAGTATTTAAGAAGTAGTGTTCATGATGCGGATCCTTTAGCTCGTGAAAAGATGCATAATGCTTCTTGTATGGCGGGTATGGCGTTTGCGAATGCATTCTTAGGTATTAACCACTCATTGGCTCATAAGATTGGTGCTTATTACCATGTTCCTCATGGTCGTGCAAATGCCATCTTATTACCTCATGTAATTAGATATAATGGTACTCAACCGAAAAAACCAGGTGTATGGCCTAAATATAACTACTATTGTGCAAATGAAAAGTATGCTGAAATTGCAAAAGTTGTTGGTTTAAAAGCAGATACTGTGGAACAAGGTGTTGAATCTTTAGCAAAAGCTTGTGATGAACTAGCGAAAGATTTAGGAATTCAAATGAATTTCCAAGCACAAGGTGTTGATGAAAAGAAATATATTGAACAATTAAATGAAGTTGCGATGATGGCTTATGAAGATCAATGTACGCCATGTAATCCAAGAATGCCTTTAGTTGTGGAAATGGAAGAAATCTTAAAGTCGGCTTATTATCCAACTAAGAAATAATTTAGTATAAAAAAAACGCTTTAAAATAATCCAGGGTTTTAGAGACTATATGTTAAAATATGGTCTCTTTTTTGTTTTGGGGAATATAGGTTATAATAGTAGTGAATAATTTAACAATTTCCACATTAATGTGGAAGTGATTTGTATTTTGCATATGCTAATAGATAGTAGATACTATTAGTATAGGCAAATTAGTGAATAGGAGATAAAATGACGAAAGAAAACGATCGTAAAAAAAAGCTATTAAAGTTGTTGCAACAGCATAATGGTTATATGC
>JBATBW010000125.1:0-57317 GCA_049662565.1 Erysipelotrichaceae bacterium
ATGTATTGTTTAGAAAGCGCACAACAAATGCCAGCTTTACCGGAAGAAATTGAAGAAGCTTTAGCCGAAAATATTCAAATCAATAATTCATGGGGCCCAAAACAATTCATTACGGAAAATGGTAAATTAACAAAAGTAGAATTTAAAAAATGCACTTCAATCTTTGATGATCAAAATAGATTCAACCCTCAATATGATGAAAACGAAACTATCATTGTAGATGCGGATAAGGTCATCTTATCAATTGGCCAATCGATTGAACATAATGAATTATTAAAAGGCTTAAACATTGAAGTAAATCGAAATAACACTATAAAAGCCGATAGCTTCACATACCAAACAAACGAAAAAGATATCTTTGTAGGTGGTGATGTTTATACTGGTCCTCGCTTTGCGATTGATGCCATTGCCGCTGGTAAAGAGGGTGCAATCTCAATTCACCGTAGCGTTCATGAAGGACAAAGCTTAGTATTAGGTCGTGACCGTCGTAATTATATAGCTTTAGATAAATCAAACTTAAGAATTGAAGGTTACGACAATACTCCACGGCAAAGAGTATTACATGACGATAAAAACCATAAATCATTTAAAGACAATCGTCTAACATTTACTGAAGAACAAGTTAAAAAAGAAACAGCTCGTTGTTTAGGGTGTGGTGCTGTTCAAGTCGACCAATACATGTGTATTGGTTGTGGTCAATGTACAACAAAGTGTATGTTTGATGCCATTACTTTAGAAAGAAGATATAACGAGTTTGCTCCTGTCTTTGAACAGTTACCAATTGAAGTAGCAAAATATGCCGTAAAACGTAGCGCAAATATCGCAGTAAATGCGCTAAACCCAAATAAGGACAACTAATATGCATGAACTAGGTGTATTAAGTGCCGTTATTAAAACGATCGAAGGCATCAAAGAACAAGAAAATTTAACTCATATTGAAAAAGTAGTACTGCAAGTTGGCGAATTATCAGGAATATTACCCCATTATTTAGAAGAGTGTTATCCTGCCGCTGTCTATAAGACATTCATGGAAAACACGAAATTAGAAATGGATATCGTCAAAGGACAAGTACTATGTAACGACTGTAATACCGAATTTAATGGTGTTGAATGTGATCTTCGCTGCCCTAAATGTGGTGGCCAAAACTTAACCGCCCTTTCGGGTAAAGAATTTATTATTAAAGAGATAGTTGGTTACTAAAAAAGCCGCACTTAATGCGGTTTTTTTATCCCATTTCGTGAAATTTGCCTTAAAAGTGTTATAATAATATTTGACTAAAAGGAGATAAATATGATCAAATTTTATATAGCATTATATCTTGCAAAACTATCAATACCACTACTAAAAATAACCAAACATAACGGAACAAATTTTCCAGGTGAAGTCGCACTTAAAATATGTCCGGATTTCATTAAATACATTGATAAACCAACACGGAATATAGCTGTAACTGGAACAAACGGTAAAACAACAATTACCAATATGATTTGTGATTGTTTAACTAAAGAAAATGTTCAGTATATTGATAATCGTAGCGGCAGTAATATTTCAAGCGGTATATCTACTACCTTACTAAAAGGAGTAAACATTTGCAATAAATGTCAATACTCTTTAGGAGTATTTGAAATTGACGAAAGATCGAGTTTAAGAGTTTACCCCTATTTGCATCCTGAAATTATCGTTATCTCCAATTTATTTCGTGATTCAATAATGCGTAATGCACATCCTCATTATATAGCGGATTTCTTAAATGAAGCGATAAATCATCAATGTACTTTAATTATAAATGCTGATGATATTATCGCTTGTGAAGTAGGGAAAGATAATCCAAAAGTGTTCTTTGGAATAGATAAATTAGATACCGATTTAACAGAACCGGAAAATCTAATTAATGATGCCCAAATATGTCCACTATGTCATCATAAACTAGAATATAAATTCTTACGTTATCATCATATTGGTAAAGTATATTGTCCAAATTGTGGCTTTAAATCCAACGAACCGGACTATTTAGGAAGTAATGTCAATTTAGATAAGAAAACAATGACACTTACTTACTTAAATCAAAATATCGAAATTAAACTAATATCCGATAGTTTAGTAAATGCTTATAATTCACTTGCGACTATCGCTACCCTTAAACAAATGGGTTATGATCTTGATAAGGCGATTGAACTTGTATCAAGTATTGAAATAACGAAAACCCGCCATAATGTTTATGAAACTCCTAATAATAATATTATTATGCAAATGGCTAAAGAAAAAAATGCCCTAGCATGTACAAGAACTTTTGATTATGTAGCGAAAAGAAAAGGACCAAAGAAAGAACTATTCTTAATGATGAATTGTTTAGGTGATCAAGATCATTGGAGCGAAAATATGTGTTGGCTTTATGACTGCGATTTTGAATATTTATTAGATGATAGCATTTCTCAAATTGTTTGTACCGGACCAAGAGCACTTGATTATCAACTGCGTTTATTATTAGCTGGTATTAATAAAGAAAAGATTGTTGTCCAACTCAATGAACATGAAGCAGTCAAACAACTAAATTATACAAAGGGAGAAGATATTTATATTTTCTATGGCACTGATTCCCTTAATTTAGCGTTTACTATTCAAAAAGAAATTGTCAAATGTGCTCAGGAGAAAAGATAATGAAAGTTGAAATATTATATCCCGAAATATGTAATTTATATGGTGATCTTGCCAACATATCTTACTTGAAAAAATGTAACAACTCAATAGAAGTGATCAACACTAGTTTAAATGAAGTTCCTCATTTCACTTATGAAAATATTGATTTAGTGTATATGGCCACTACGACCGAAAAAGGCCAAGAAATTGTCATCGAAAAGTTGTTGAATTATAAAGATGTTATTGTCAAACAAATTGAAAATGATAAGTGTTTTTTATTCACTGGTAATGCTTTTGAAATATTGGGCAAGAAAATAATAGATGAAAAAAATGATATCGATATTGATGGTTTAGGCATTTTTAATATTATATCTAAAAGAGAAATGAAAAATCGCTATAATGGTTTATATCTTGGTAAATACGAAGAAATGGAAATTGTCGGATTTAAGAGCCAATTTTCCTTTAGTTTTGGCGATGTTCCTTACTGGATTACGACAACTAAAGGTTGCGGGCTTAATGAACAAATAACTAATGAAGGTATTAAGTACCACAATTTTTATGGCACAAACTTATTAGGTCCTCTTTTAGTAATTAATCCCGATTTATGCAAGTATTTCCTTCGTAAATTTGGTTTAAACGATAAACTATCATTTGAAGATGAAGCTTATCAAAATTACAATCATCGCTTGAAAGAGTACAAAGAACCACATCGTGGTTTCACTTATTAAAAAATAACGGTATGTATCAATAGATACATACCGTTTTATTATTAATATAAACCTAAATATTCTTCTAGTGTTTTGCCACTTTCTTTTACTTTAATAGCCATATCTCGACCGATATATCGATAGTGCCATGGTTCATAAATATAACCAGTAATTTCTTCTTTTCCCTTTGGATAACGCATGATAAAACCATATTCATGCGCATGTTCACTTAACCAAGTGAAACTTCCAGTATTTTCAAAAGACTCATCAATCTTTCCAATATCATATGATAAACCGGTTTGGTGTTCACTATAACCAGCAACTGCCGATTCTCTTCTTGCTTGAGCTTCGCCTAATTCATTTACCCAGTGTTGAAATAACCCCACTTGAGTTTCATAACTTCTAAATGCTGATTTTATTGGAATATTATATCCTGCTGCTTTTGCTGCGTCTAACATTTTTGTTAATTGGCTATTTGCTTCAGCATCACGTCCTGGAGCGTACGATTTAGGTAATGGGAATATTTTATTCGCAATTAATAATCCGTCAACATATATTGGTTGTTTAAGGGTGTTTGGATCACAGTTTTGTAAGAAGATTGCACGCTTCTTGTTTTCGTTATTGCTTGAATCCGTTGCAGTATAGATTACTTGGTAAACACCATAATCACTACCTTTTTGGATTTCAGTTGTTTCAATCTTAATTTCCACTTCGCCATCCCCTTGATCTAACGCTTTTGCATCAACATTGGTTTTAGGGTCAAAAGTATCACCTGATTTCAAAACAACGATTGGACTATTCATTTTAAATTCTGGTGCTGTTTTGTCAACTATTGAAACAATATATTCTACTTCTTTAGAAATATTATTTTTTGATATTAATTTAAAGACTATCTTTTTTTCGCCTAAAGTTTTAGTATCTATAACCGGATATTCGATATTGGCAGTGACATAATCTTGAACTAAATCTTTCGTATCCACTTCGGCATTTAATTCAACACTTGCACTCTTTTCTTTAAAATTAACTACCAAACTATTATATTCTTGGTCATATTGTTTTTTATAATTCAATCCTACAAATATTAATCCGATTAGCGCAGCTAATATTACAACAATTAATATTACACGACTTATTTTAACTTTTCTTTTCTTCATAAATTATCACTCCCTATAATAATATAGCATATTACATAACATTTTCCTACCACAACAGAATATGTTATAATACTACTAAGGAGAATTCTTATGAAAAAACTAAAAATTGTTATAATCTTACTTTGCACTATTTTATTAACAAGCTGCCAAAAACCTGCTACTGACAATTCCCAAATACAAAATAAGTTTGATCAATTTGTTGATTCAATACCTTCACAAATACTTGACCCTGCTAGCCCATCATTAAATCAATTGTTTACTGATCCAAACAATGTAAGTCTAAAGCCTCAACTTAATGTGTGGCCTGATTATGATATAGATAAATACAAAAAAGAACTTGCGACTATGGAGCAATTAAAGCAGGAATTATTATCTTTTAATCATTCTAAACTTCAGTCATTGCAACAAGAAACATATGATGTTTTATCTTTATCATTAGAAAAAAATTATGACTTTGATGATACAGCTTTCTTCTATCTTGATAACAATCCTTTAGGTGCTTATAAAGGAGAAACTAGTAATGCTTTTCTAACTTTGTATTTCTACAATATTAGAAATGAATTTGATATTCAATCCTATATTAATTTAGTTGATACTTTGCCTAATTATGCTCAAACAATGGTTAATTTTGAACAACAAAGACAGGACAATGGATATGGTTTAACACCAACTGAAATTAAAATGTCGATTGACAATTTACAAAAAACTATTGATATCAATGAATTTGGTTTTTTATCAGAAGCAATTACTAAAAAGATTAATGACTTAAATATTCCCTCGGAAATAAAAGATAAATATCTTAAAAACATCAATTCTAAATTAATAAATAATGTCTACAACTTCTTTGTATCTTGTCAAAAAGGATTAAAAGAACTTAATGTTTTACAAAAAGATAATATTGTCTTGGGTGATTTGAAACATGGTAAAGGATATGCTAGCTATTTGATTTATATCAATACTGGATTTAAGGATTTCAATGATTATTATGATTATATTTATAAAAAATATGAAGAAAATAATAAAGAATTAAATAGCTTACTAACTAATAATCCCAACCTTAATTTGTCAGGCAACCCTTATACCGATATTGAAAACCCTAACGAATTACTTTCTTATTTAAAAAAAGCCACTCAAGAAGATTTCCATTTTACGGTAGATGTAAAATACAATATGGTTCAACTACCTGAAGCTTTTAAAAGTTTGATGCCTGGTACTGGAGCCTTCTACTATATCTCGCCATTAGATGATCCCCATGCTGATCAAGAAATGATGTTAAACAATGCTTATAGTCCAGCTGATTTTCCAACTATTGCACATGAAGGCTATCCTGGACATATGTATCAACATGTTTTTTCAAATAATCTGAGATTGCCTTACATTCGTAATTTATTGAGTACACCGGACTTTACTGAAGGTTATGCTAATTATGTGGAAGGAATAGTAACTAAATATGCAAAAGATCCCATTACTGCACAAATAAATCGTCTTAATGAAAAGTCAGTATACTATTTACTATTAATGATTGATGGCCAATTACACTTTAAGTTAGCGGATAATGCTCTGGAGACGTTAGAAGTTGCTTTCCAAGATAAGGAAACTGCAATTAAAATTTATCATCAACTTTCTTTTACACCTTTTGTTTTTGCTCCTTATTATGTTGGTGGCTCATTAGTTGAGGACATGTATGCTAGTGTAAAGAATAAAGTTGATTTAATTAAATTTAATGAAGAAATAATTTCTCATGGTAATTTACCGCTAAATAAACTAAGAGATATTATTAATCGCAAATTCAAATAGATGGGTATCCCATCTTTTTTAAAATAAAAAACCTATAAAGCTTTGCTTTATAGGTTAACAATTAAATTTCTACCTTTTCAATATGCCAGATTTCTTTTGCATATTCTTCTATTGTTCGATCACTACTAAAGAATCCACTGTTCGCAATATTGATTAAGCATTTCTTAGCCCATAATTGTTTATCACGGTATAGGTTTTCTATTTCTCTTTGTGCTAGAACATAGGCATCGAAGTCCTTTATTAATAAGTATTCATCATTACGGTACATTAATTCCTCATATACTGCTTTTAGTGCCGGATTAGTTCCTAATGTTCCATCAATTAAGGCATTAATTACATCATGGGCATATTGACTTGCTTTGACATCTTCAAAGGCATTATGACCACTCATATAAACATCACGGACTTCTTCTTCACGTAAGCCAAATATCACATCATTTTCGCGTCCAACTAATTCGTCAATTTCCACATTAGCACCATCTAATGTACCTAATGTTATTGCGCCGTTGGCCATGAATTTCATATTACCGGTACCACTAGCTTCTTTGCCAGCTGTACTGATTTGTTCGCTGACATCTGAACCATTCATAAGTTTTTCGGCTACACTTACGCGGTAGTTTGGAATAAATACAACTTTTAGATATTTATTAATTTTTGGATCGTTATTAATTAAATCACCTAAAATATGAATTACTTTAATTACTGCTTTCGCAAAAGTGTACGCTGGTGCAGCTTTTGCGCCAAAGATAAAGCAACGTGGTTCCATTTTGAAATCTGGATTTGTTGTTAATTGTTGATACAAATAAATAATATGTAAAACATTTAACAACTGTCTTTTATATGCATGAAGTCTTTTAGCTTGAGTATCAAAGATCATATTTGTATCTACTTCGATACCCGTATCTTCTTTGATCATTTTAGCTAAGATTTCTTTTCTTTGCATTTTAATCTTTAAAAATTCATCTAATACTTTTTTATCATCGACATAATCCATTAATTTTACTAATTGAGCATGGTCGCTATGATATTCAGTTCCAATTAGACGGTCTAACATCTTAACTAATTGCGGGTTAGAATATAACAACCATCTTCTAAATGAAATTCCATTAGTCTTATTTTGGAATTTGTTTGGATAAATTTGATAGAAATCATTGAATAATTGATCTTTCAAAATTTCAGTATGTAGTTTTGCTACACCATTAACATAAGTACTTGCATATACTGCCATATTAGCCATATATACATTGTTTTCACGAATAATCATCATATTGTTAATCTTTGCTTCATTAACACCCATTTCGCGATATGATAAAATTTGGCGACGATTTATTTCTTCAATAATTAAATAAATACGTGGTAATAAACGTTGAATATAATCCACTGGCCATTTTTCTAAAGCTTCTTTTAATACTGTATGGTTAGTGTACGAAACACACTTACTAACAATATTCCAGCTTTCTTCCCAAGAGTAATTATATTCATCCATTAATATCCGCATTAATTCAGGCATTACTAAAACTGGATGCGTATCATTCATTTGAATCGCAATTTTTTCACTTAAGTTATCTAAAGTTTTATATACGCGTAAATGAGCTTTTATAATTGCTTGAACTCCAGCGCTGACAAAGAAATATTGTTGTTTTAAACGTAGAATACGTCCATGTTCTGTACTATCATCTGGATAGACATTTTGGCTAATTTCACTAATCTCGTTTAAATATTCACGGAAATCACGATCAGTTGATAAGTTATCACTAGCTTCTGGTCTCCATAATCGCAATGTGTTGGTCATTTTTGTATCATATCCAACTACTGGTACATCATAAGGCACAGCAAGCACATCTTCATAATCATAGTGCGTTACTTTAATATGGTTATCTTTATCTTTATTTAGAGCAATCTTACCCCAAAATTTTACGCTTACCGCATGTTTTGGCTTACGCACTTCCCATATATTACCTAATTTTAGCCATTGATCTGGAACTTCTACTTGATATCCGTCGACGATTTTTTGTTTGAATAGACCATAATCATAGCGAATACAGTTACCATTGCCCGCATAATTTAAACTTGATAATGAATCCATAAAACAAGCTGCTAGTCGGCCTAATCCACCATTACCTAAACCTGCATCACTTTCCATATCTTCTAATTCATTAATATCTATTCCTAAATCCGATAGCCCTTCGGAAACAACATCATAAATTCCAAGATTCATCATATTGTTAGTTAATAAGCGTCCGATTAAGAACTCCATAGAAAAATAGAACATTTGTTTTTGTTCGTTTTTGGCAATTTGTTCCTTTGTTGCTTTCCAATTAATAGATGCATAATCGCGAACCATTTCCCCCAAAACCATGTAACGCTCAGTAATATGTGACTGTGCAATTGATCGCCCATATTTTTCAACTATACGAGTTGTAAAATCCGCCACAAATTCTTTTTTATTTGAAAACATAATTTTCCTCCATTAACAAAACTATTCTAATTTTATAATAAAAGTATTGACAATGCAATCAATATATCGATAAATAGACCAACTTTGTTCTAAATTTACTATAATTTCGCAACATGAATGATTTAGTAATATTTTACCTTTACTATTCGATAAATTATTGCACAACTTTTGGCATGTTTCTTTTTATATAACTCTGTCTTTAGAGAAAAAAACCTAGAAATTTTCTTAATTTCTAGGCCTTATTTTTTTATTTAACTATTATTTGTTGATTTTATTCACATGGAAAACAATAGCTGAAAAAGGTGCTATCCGTATGCATATTGCATTTTCTTGTTTGTGAATTTCTTTTTTATAGCTACTTATTGGCTCATAGTTGCACATATTGCATCCGCCATATATATCTTTTTCACTATTCATTATTTCGATATATTCACCTTCACATGGTACACCTATTTCGTAATGTTCATATGATGTAGGTAACATATTTAAGACTACTACCATTACACCATCTCCACTTTCACGATAATATGAATATATACTTTGATCTCTATTATCCGCATCAATCCAACTAAAACCGTTGTTGTTATAGTCGTTGGCCCATAATTCTTTGTGATTTGTATAAATTAAATTTAAATCACGGCTCAAACGGAAGAAGGCTTCATGCACAGGGAAAGCCAATAATTGCCAATCTAATTCTTCTTTTTCTGTCCATTCTCTAAATACACCTAATTCATTACCCATAAAATTTAATTTCTTTCCAGGGTGGGTCATCATATAGACACTTAAATTTCGGGCTTGTGCTAATTTTTGTTCGTAGCTTCCCCACATTTTATTTACAATAGTTCCTTTTCCATGAACTACTTCATCATGTGATAATGGCAATAGGAATTTCTCACTATAATAATATGCCATAGAGAACGTTAATTTGTTATGTTCATAAGAACGGAATATTGGATCAATACTATAATATTTTAATGTATCATTCATCCATCCTAAGTCCCACTTATAATCAAATCCTAATCCTTCAAAATATGTTGGGTGTGTTACTTTCGCAAAATCACTACTATCTTCCGCAATTAATATACAATTAGGGAAGTTTTTATCCAATAAGTAATTACAACGTTTAATAAAATTTAAACCTTCTTTGTTGACACCACGACTTTTGTTGCCACCCCAAAAAATTAAATTACTAATCGCATCAAAACGCAAACCATCAAAATGATATTTGTCTAAGAAGAAAGCTGCCGAACTAATTAAGAATGAACGAGTTGTTTCTTTGCCTAAATCAAAATTATATGTATCCCATTGACTAATGCCATCACGATCATTACCATATTCATATAGCGGGCTACCATCAAACCTAACTAATCCATGTGCATCTTTAACAAAATGAACACAAACAAAATCTAATATTACTCCAATCCCCATTGCGTGGGCTTGATCAATGAATTTTTTTAGTCCATTTGGGTCCCCATAACGACTTGTCGGACTGAAATATCCACTTGCTTGATATCCCCATGAACCATCAAAAGGGTATTCATTAATCGGCATTAATTCGATATGAGTATAACCATTAGCTTTAACATATAATAGTAGATCGCTTGATAAATCTTGATAACTATACCATTTTACTTTATGATGTTTTTTCCAAGAACCGATGTGAACTTCATAAATGTTAAGTGGTTGATCGTAACCTTTCTTACGATTTTTCATCCATTTTTCATCATTCCATTGGTAGTTATCAACATTAAAAACAATTGATGAGGTCTTTGGTCTTTGTTCGCTATAGAATGCAACTGGATCACTCTTTTCGCGCCATACCCCCCGATAATCTTCGATTAAAAATTTGTATAAATCATATTCTTTAATGTTTGATGAAGTAAACTCATAGCTGCCATTGTCTAGGCGCGTCATCCATTCGCCGTTCCAGTTGTTGAAAGAACCGATGATTTGAACATTCTTAGCATTAGGTGCAAATACCCTTATCGTGCAAGAACCATCGGTATTAATATGCGCTCCAAAATAATCATAAATGTTTATACAAGAGCCTTCAAAAAAATATTGTAATAAATCATTGTATTCCATATGTTCCACCTCTATATTTATATTATACTATATATTATTGAAAATATACTATAAATATGTTATTTTAAAAAAGAAGAGGAGGAGTAATTATGCAATATTTAGTACTTAGCGATATTCATGGTGGTATAAACAATTTGCGAGTCGCTATTGAATATTTCAAATCTAATAAATTAGACAAAATTATCATTCTTGGTGACATTCTATATCATGGGCCACGTAATGATTTGCCTATGGACTATCAACCAAAAGAAGTGATTAATCTTCTTAATCAACATAAAGATAAAATAATAGCGGTGCGTGGAAATTGTGATGCTGAAGTAGACCAAATGGTCTTAGAATTTAATGTCAGTGAAGACTACAAGGTCATCAATCTTAAAAATCTTGATGTTTATATTTCTCATGGACATATCTATTATCCTGAAAATTTAATATCAACAATGAAAAAAAATGATGCTTTCCTGTTTGGGCACATCCATCTTCCTTTAACACTATTTGAAGATAATCATTATATTTTAAATCCAGGTTCCCTTACTATACCTAAAGAGGATAATCCGGCTAGTTTTGCTTTATTAAATGATAATGAGTTTACTATCTTTGATATTAGTAAAAACATTTTAAAACAGATATATTTTAATTAAACAATCGAAAGATTGTTTTTTTTATAAAAAGCGCTAAAGTTAAAACCCCCTTAACTTTAGCGTCTTTATCATACATGATAGAATGTACTTATATAAGTACATTAATCAATATTTCTTATTTTTTTGTCAAATTCAACATAAATTCTTTGATTTTTTGAAATTTATTCATAGTTAATTCTTCATTCTTATCACAAATACAATAATAAATCTTGCATTTAGGTTCCGTTCCACTAGGACGAACTGCCACAAATCCACCATCCTTTAGATAGTATTTTAAAACGTCAGATTTGCTATAACCAACTAAATCACTTTGTGTGCCGTTTTCGATGCGTTTTAATGTCCCATAATCTTCGTAAGCAATAACATCAACACCCGCAATATTAGTCAAAGGATTAGCTCTTAAATCGCTTAAAATAGCTTTTAATTTAGTAAGGCCATCCACCCCTGGTAAAGTAATAGAAGATTGAGCATCATGATAATAACCAAACTTAACATATAAATCATTTAATACATCTATTAATGTTTTGCCTTGCAACTTGTAATAGTTGGCAATTTCTGCAATTGATAAACAAGCTTGTAAAGCATCTTTATCTCGTACAAAAGGACTAATTAAAGAACCATAACTTTCTTCATAACCAAAGACATATTCTTTTAAATGATTAATTTCGTACTTCGCAACTTTTTCACCAATAAACTTAAATCCGGTTAGAGTTTTTTCTACTTCAATACCATAGCTATTGGCCACTTTTTCTCCCAAATCACTAGTAACTACCGTATTAAATACCGCCCCATTGCTTGGTAATTTATTTTGTTGTTTTAAGATATTACATAAGTAATCAATTTGAATAGCACCAGTTTGATTACCACTAACTAAATGGAAATCTCCTTGATGTTTCACAACTACACCAACCCGATCGCCATCTGGATCAGTAGTTAAACAGATATCTGCATCATATTTTCTAGCATAATCCATCGCCAAAATATAAGCATCCTTTTCTTCCGGATTAGGCGTAATTGTGTTACTAAATGCTGGATCAGGATATTCTTGCTCCTTAACACTTATGTAATTATAACCCGTACGATCAAAGATCGTTCTTACTCCAACACTTGCAGTACCGTGTTGCGGTGTAAATATAATCTTTACTACTTTTTCTAAATTTGGTTGTAATTGTACTCCCATAACTTTAGCAAAGTATATTTCATCAAAATCTGTCGACAACATATTAATCAATTTTTCTTGATCTGCTGTTAAATTATATTTAATATTTAATTCATCATCAATTTGATTAATTTCATCAATAACATGACAAACAATACTTGGTATTAACTGACAACCCTTGTCATCATATAGTTTATAACCATTATATTCCTTTGGATTATGGCTAGCTGTGATCATAATACCGCCAAAACAACCTAATTCTCTAGTAGCAAAAGAAACTTCAGGAGTCGGCCTTAATGATTCAAATAAATAACTTTTAATATTATGAGACGCTAACAAACGAGCCGATTCTAAAGCAAATTCTTTAGACATAAAACGGTTGTCATAACCAATCGCAATCCCTTTTTCCTTCGCTCCTTCATTTTTTTCAATATAACGAGCAAATCCTTCATTAGCTTTTCTTATTGTATAAATATTCATTCGGTTTGTTCCAACGCCCAATAGACCACGCATTCCTGCTGTGCCAAATTCTAAGTTAGTGTAAAAACAATCTTCTTTTAACTTTTCATCCATAGATAATAACTGTTCACGTAATTCTTTTGGTAAATCTGGCTGATCTAACCATTTTGTATACTTCACTTGGTACATAAATAACCCTCCTTTATGTATGAAAAAAGAGGACATAACATCCCCTTAAAAATTATTAAAGATTAAGCAATAACTTTTTGAGCACGCATGATGTCTTCAATTGTTTTAATAGCGTCTTCTTCATCAACACCATCACAAGTAATTGTGATTTCTGATTGAGTAGGAATACCTAAAGACATAACACCCATGATTGATTTCATATTAACACTACGACCTTTGAAGTTAACATTTACATCGCTTTTAAATTTGCTTGCAGCATTTACAGCGATAGTTGCTGGTCTTGCATGTAATCCAACTGGATCTACTACTAATACTTTAATTTCTTTCATTATAATTTCCTCCTAGTACTTTAATTTCATTTTACTACATTTTGTGTTGATTATCAATAAAATAACAACTATTTATGATAATTTTGATTATTGTTGATTTTATAGGCCCGATAAATCTGTTCTAAAACGATTAATCTCACTAATTGATGAGGAAAAGTCATATCCGATATCTTTAAACGATAGTCAACTAAGTTCCGTAATTTATCATTTACTCCTAATGATCCGCCAATAATAAAGTTAATATCACTAGAACTATACGTATTGATTTCCCTTATTTTGTTCGCTAAATCTATAGAATCAATTTGTCTTCCCTGCAAGTCCAACAAAATGTTGTAGCACTTGCTTTCTAATTGTTCAATAATCTTTTCGCTTTCTTTATCAATAACTATAAAGTTTTCGCTTTCCTTACTTTTCTCACTTAGGTCTGGTATCTCGACTATTTTTATTTTTGAGAAAGGCTGGATCCGCAATAAATATTTTTCAATCAATTTTGACAGATTATTATCTTTAATCTTCCCAACACATATTATTTTAATCATCGTAGTTTTACATTTATGCTTACTAATTCATTGTTACGGTCGACCTTAATAGCTATTTGATCACCAACTTGGTGCTTGTACAATAAAAGTCTAAATGATTTATAGTTAGTAACTTCTTGCCCATCAAATTCCACAATAATGTCTTTAGGTTGGATGCCTGCACTTTCCGCAGCTGACCCACTAATGACCTTAGTTACATAAATGCCCTTATTTTTTTTCAAATCTATACCATAATAATTCTTTTCATAATTAGTTATATCCGCAAGAGAAATACCCGACACCCCAAATTGAGGTCGCTCTACACTTCCCTTAGATTTTAATTGTTCGACAATCGAAACCACTTCGTTACTTGGAATAGCAAACCCCATTCCCTCTACATTTTGATTAGCGATTTTTAATGTTGTAATCCCGACTAATTCTCCAGCTAAATTTATCAAAGCACCACCACTGTTTCCGGGATTGATGGCCGCATCAGTTTGTAATACAATATTGTCCCAATCTTCAATTCCGTCACCATTTAAATCAGTTCCAATCAAGCGATTAGTTCCCGATATAATACCAAAAGTTGTCGAAGTTTGAAAAGCTAATCCTAAAGGCGAGCCGATCGCAAGTACATATTCACCAACCTTAGTCAGTGATGAATCCGCCATTACTAATGGTTTTACCTCATAATCAGCAGATACTTCTAATGCAGCAAGATCGGTCAATTCATCTTTTCCTATTAATTTAGCTTCTAATGTTTCACCATTCAAAAATCCTACTTTATAATTATCCCCACTAGCGATCACATGATTGTTCGTTACAATAATTAATTTTTTATCGCTATTGTTATATACAATACCGCTACCAGTAGAAACTGTTCTTTCTCCTTTTAATGTAGTAATGAAAACAATTTTTTCTTTTGTCGTATCATATACTTTCGATAAATCAGTAGTTATATTACTTACTTCTTGATTAACAATATTTGTTTGTACTTTATTATTGGTAAAATATATTTTACCAGTTAAAAATAGATTCCAAGCAACTAATAATCCCACTAAGATGTAAAGTATTAATTTTTTCTTCATCTTTTTCCTCCGCAAATCTTGCCAAACTGCTTACCAACTTGAATATTAATTTTATTTACATCAATTCCTTTGTTGTTAAATTCATTAAGCAAATAGTTATAAGCTAGTTTTTGAGTGTTTCCTTGTTCGGAAATATGGGCAAGAGTTATTTCTTTCGTGTTGTCCCCAACTACTTTGCACAAATAGTTGGAACACTGTTCATTACTTAAGTGACCTTCATCACTGACAATTCTCTTCTTCACATAATGCGGTCTTTCTGTTTGCATCAACATCAATGGATCATGATTTGATTCAAATATATAATAATTCGCATCTTTAATACATTCAATATTTTTTTGATTCAAATACCCTGTATCAGTGATATATACTAACTTTTCATTATCTGATTCAATAATATATCCACAAGCATCCAACTTGTCGTGTGATAAACTGATTGGTGTTATTGTTAGATCCTTAAACTGATAATTTTCATAAGGTTGTAATCTTTCAATACTTTCGTTGGAAAATACTCCATATTTTTTAACATCTTTAAAACTATTTAAACAACGAATATGATCAACGTGCTGATGGGTTATAAATAACCCATCAATCGTTTTTACATTAATATTTTCTTCTAATAAGTTTTCTTTGATATATTTATATGTTGTTCCACAATCGATAATAATTTGTGTATCCTTTTCCCTTAAATAGAAACAGTTGCCCTTTGAACCACTTGCAAGTAAAATATAATTCATATTAACACTTCAAATACAAACAAGGATTTACCCTAGTCTTCCCAACATATACTTCAAAATGTACGTGAGGTGCAGTAGTTAATCCGGTCATTCCAACATAACCGACTTGTTCCCCTTGAGAAAATACATAGCCAATTGGTTTGTCTGATTTTGCTTTCATATGAGCATAACGTGTCATTATTCCGTTTCCATGGTCAATTAAGATGTTACATCCCCAGTCCCATACGCAACTATTGCTAACTAATTTACCAGTATCTGCTGCCACAATTGGTGAGTACTTATTATATGGATTTTGAATATCTACCCCGTTATGGTTATAATAACAACGCCATCCACAAATAATACGACCACCATTTACTGGGAATATCAAACTACCACTTCCCACGCCTGGAAGAATTAATGTACCTACTTTGACAATACCATTAACTGGAGCTTGAATAACTGAAGAAGAAACTTCCACCCCTTTACTCATCTTTCCATTGATATATGTTTCTAAATACTTAACATTTCGATATCCAACTTGGCCTTCTCGCACAACTTCTCTTGCCCCTTGTTGAAGGGTTGGATCATTAATAATCGTATCTGCTCCTGGTTGGATTGTTTCTTTTACATAATTTTCTTTAACTGTTACAATATTAATTGGCGAATCAAAATATGTGACATTTAATTTGGTACCGACTTTTAAAATTTGGTCATCTCTTTCTAAAACATCACGATTAATTGTAATAAGATTTTGTTTTTCTAAACCATTCAAATAAGCAATACCTTCTAAAGTATCAAATTCCTTCGTAACATATGATTTCTTTTCTTTACCATAACCATATGATAAATATTCTAATATTTCGTTCTTGTCTTTTAGAACTTGATCAATTGGTGCAAGTGCTTTTGATATTGTTGCTTTTTCCACAATATTAATATTAATAGTTCTTGTTCCGTATGTTACTAGTTCTGGTGGCAACAAATTTTGTTTTAATAATTCATAAGAATCTTTATCGATATAATTCAAAACATAAGTATCTTTAGCTTCATAAAAATCATTAACATTCTTAACATAAGCATACTTACCATTACTAAATTCAACTTTATTAGCTTCAATGGAAAACAAATGATTATTCTTAACATAATCGACGATTAAATTATCGATATTTTCATAATAATTATAAGTGGACTTTTCCACAATATAACACTCTAAACCAATTCCTAGACGTGAATTAGGAAAATCTTTAGCATAATTATTTTCGTAAACGCTAACTAATGTACGATCAAATACATCTTTATCACTAATAATACCGATTAAAGAGCCTTGATTATAAAATTCATATACTGCATGTGGTTCATTAGAAACCGTCTTAACCTCTTGTTTAATAATTGCCTGATTACTATTAGCACTAACGTTAAAACTATTCATTATTACTTGAAAATTATTAGTCAACGAAAGATAAGTAAAAGGTATAGCGAGTAAAAAGGCAACAAGGATTGGAATAAATTTCTTCATTAACTTTCCTCCCGTTCATCTTTATCATAAAATGCATTAAAATTTTTAGTAAATGCTAAATTTACTGTCCCAGTAGAACCATTACGATGTTTAGCGATTATTAACTCAACATCAACAGTATCGCCAACTGGTTCATCTTTTTTATAATAATCTTCACGATATAAAAACATAACGATATCCGCATCTTGTTCAATAGAACCTGATTCTCTTAAATCAGACAGCATCGGTTTTTTGCTTTCATCTTTACCACCACGTGTTTCCACTGATCTTGTCAACTGTGATAAAGCAATTACCGGAACTTTTAAATCACGAGCTAAGGCTTTTAAATTACGAGAAATTTCCGATACTTCTTGTTGTCGATTTTCTCCTTTACGAGTTGAACCAGTGATTAACTGTAAGTAGTCAATAATAATTAACCCAATGCCTTTTTCGGTAGCCAATTTACGGCATTTCGCAAAAATTTCAGAGACCTTAATTGTTGATGAATCATCAATATATATCGGCAATTCTTTCATTTGTGTTGCCACTTCATTAATGTGCCCTAATTCTCTTTCTTTGATTTTCCCAGATTTTAGGCGCATACCATCAACCATTGCTTTAGCACTTAACATTCTGGTCATTAATTGTTCGCTAGGCATTTCTAATGAAAAAATAGCTACTGGTACTTTGTTTATTTGCGCAACATTTAAGCCCAAGTTTAATGCGAAAGCTGTTTTACCCACCGAAGGACGAGCTCCTAAAATAATTAAATCACCTTTTTGTAACCCATTAGTATAATAGTTTAATTGACGATAACCTGTAGATACTCCTGTCAATTCGCCTTTATTTTCCATCGCATGAGTTAAATTACTAATAACATTAGATACTACTTGTCTACTAGTTTGAAAATCACTCGTCTTCCGCGAATGAGTGACTTTTAGAATTTGACTTTCAGCTAAATCTAATACGTCATCAGTTTCACCACCATTATCAATCGCATCTTCAATAATAGATTGTGATGTTGCAATTAATCTTCTTAAAATAGCTTTTTCTTGAATAATACGAATATAATATTCCGAATTGTAGGCATTAATAGAACTATCCATAATTCGATTTAAGTATTCAATTCCCCCCACATTTTTTAATTCATTATGATCTTGTAGCCATGATACTAGACTTGGTAAATCAATCATTACTTTATCATGATGTAATTCTTCACATGCTTGATATATTTTTTGATGACTTGGCATAACAAAATCACCACTACCTAAATCCGCTTCTATCGCGCTATTTAAAGCTTGTGGATAACCTATAATATTCCCTATTAAGGCCATTTCTGCATCAATACTTTGTGGTAAATTCTTCATTTAAATTCTCCTATTGTTCAATCGCATGAACTTTAATTACGGCGTTTACTCCCTTATATAATTCAATTGTTACATTAGTATAACCTAAAGATGTCACTGGCACTCCACTAACAATCTTTCTTTTATCAACATCAAAACCTAGTTCTTTAAGTTTTGTTTCAATTTGCTTACTAGAAATAGTTTTAATCATTGTTCCTTTATTAGCTTTAACTTGAAAAGTTACATTTAGTTTTTCTATTCTTTCTTTTACCTCTTTAGCATTTTGAATATTATCCTTTTCTTGTAGATCTTTCTTTAAAATTTCTTGATCTAACATTTGAAGATTGTGTTTACTCGCTTCCACTGCCAAATTATTCTTGATTAAGAAATTACGAGCATAGCCATCCGCTACTTCGACAATTTCACCTTTTTTTCCTTGATTTTTTACATCACTCTTTAAAATTACTTTCATTTACTTACTCCTTATTTTTAAGTTTTTCCTCAATTACTTTAATTAATTTTTCCTTAATTGCGTTAATATCTTTACTTTCTATTTGCGAAGCTGCACTAGTAAAGTGACCGCCGCCATTCATTGCTTCCATAACTAACTGAACATTAAAATCTTTGTCACTACGGGCCGTAATGATTACTAAATTATCATTTTCATAAGCAATAACAAATGCCGCTTTAATATTTTCAATCTGCAACAACATGTCCGCTCCTTGAGAAATAACTGAACGCGAATATTTATATTTATCATTTAATGTTGAAATAATAATATTATCAAAATATATTTCCATATTATTATAAATACGACTTTTTTCCATAAATAGATTATAATCATCTTTTAAGAAATCATCCGCTAAACCAATATTAGCACCCATTGTCTTAATCAAACCAGCTGCCACAAATGTTCGATTACCACTACGCACCCTAAAACGGTTAGTATCAACAATAATTCCTGTATACATCAATGTTGCCTCTAAACTAGTAACTACAACACTAGTTGGCTGATAAGCTAAAAGCTCAGCCATTAATTCGCAACTACTCGAACTGCTTGATTCTATATAGACTAAACTTGCATTATTATAAATACTTTCTTTACGTCGATGGTGATCGATAATTACTAATTGTTTCGCTTTAGTGCATAAAATAGGCGCACTACTTAATGAGCTATTATTATGATCAACACTAACTACTACACTATTATTGTCAATCATATCAATACCTTCGCCTTCACTAATGAAAACGTGCATTTCTTGAAGTTGATCACGATACTCATCGATAACTTCTTTTAACTTCGCTTCAACTTCGACATCTTTTAATATTACATATACTTTATCGCAATATTCTTGTGCTAACTTAGAAGCACTAAGCATTGCTCCAAAACAGTCAAAATCAATTCCTTTGTGCCCAACAACAAACACTTTCTCATTACGTTCAAATAATTCTTTTAAAGTCTTACCAATAACTCGTGATTTTACTTGTGAACGCTTTTCTAATGCCTCGCTACCTCCACCATAATAAATTACATCTTCACCATAAACACGAGAGGCTACTTGATCGCCACCACGGCTTAAAGCTAATCCTAATAGGTCTGATAACATTTCATCTAGTATTTCACTATCATGATGACCGCGAGAAAAGGCCATTGATAAGGTAATATTTACGTTGATCTTAGCGGATTCATCACGTACTACATCCATGATGCTAAAATGATCATCTAATAATTCTTCGTATATTTTTTCATTTAAAATCAATAAAAAACGATCCGCTCTAAGACGTTTAATTATTACATGGTGATCTTTTGCCCACATTACTACTGGTTGTCTTAAATTAGAGTTAATAACCGATATTAATTGTTCTTCTTCATATTGGACAGTATCATTATAATTATCCATATGAATTAATCCTAACACCAAACTCTCTTCTTCATAAACACTATTAAGTTTTTGGTAATCAGTTACATCTTTAAAGAACAAGATATTCGCATCTTCTTTTTTTGTTACTTCAAATAACTTCCCATGATATTCTACAACCACCGTTTCTACTTCGCTAGAAATAATGTTAATCAGTTTAGGAAATATCCGAGTAACTTTGTAAGTAATCATATTACTACTATCACTCGCAAAAATCTCACTAACCCAATTAATCGAATAATCATTATCATAAGTAATGACTCCAATGTTACCAAAGATCATCGCTTCTTGAGCATCAGTTCCTAGAACATTAGAAATACTAAGTAATCTTTGCTTTTTTTCTTTATCGTTATTAAAAATAACAAAAACTAGAAAAATTAAATTCACGAAAACCAATATCCCTACAATTAGGGCCACATCATCACTTATCAACACTTTGACAAATAATGAAAAAACTATTTCACAAAACAATAAAATTATTAAAATTAATTTATTCCGATCAACTATCATAGCTTACCTTCACTTTCTCTTCAATGCATTAAATAAACCCAATCCATAAAATACTATTAAATTAATAGGGACCAATATAATTAATATAATATATCCCAACAACAATTTCTTTTTCTTACTCAAGGCAATATACTTAATACCTACAAAAAAACCATCTATAACAACCACGATGTTTACATAAGACAACACAAAAAACAGTGTATAAAACACCATGTTATATTCATATTTTACCACAATCAACAACAAAAATACTAACCATAAGACTAAATTAAATGCAATAAACCCTTTAGACAGGCGCATTTTCAATAACTCAGCGATATTTAAAGACACTATTTTAAACTTTTTTAATAGAATATATGAAACCATATAAACGATCAAAGATTCAAAGAAAGACATCACACTAATTGTCATAAGTTCAATAAAATAGGCAATATGATAATTCGACAATCCCCAAACACCATTAATATTTAACCCCATTAAAAAACGATCAATAATTGCTATTTCGCCCCCAATATCAAAACCAAATATATTAGCTAGTAATATATAACTTAAATAATATGAAATACCCGTAAAAATCATTGTAATAACTATCAAATATATACTACTTTTTTCTTTCTTCACCCCATATGCAAAAACAAAACCAATTACACAAGCTACCAATAAATAAATCAATGTTGTCAAAGAACCAAACAAAACACCTATTACAATAATCGCAAAACAAAGCGCAAAATCACTACGCATATCATATTTAATACCATATATAATAATAGGTATTGGCAATAAATAATTAAAATAGAATTCTAAACTGTTTCCCGTAATCTTATTAACAAGCAATAATAAGGCCATCAAGGCGCACATCATTCCGGCTTCACTAATTACTCTAATTTTATTATGCATACTCTTCCCCTCAAAAAACAAACCTCCTATTGCTAGGAGGTTTAATTATTAATCTTCAATATAAGGTAATAATGCCATTTGTCTAGCACGTTTGATAGCTGTCGCTAACATTCTTTGATATATTGCTTTTGTACCAGTTACACGACGAGGCATGATTTTACCATTACCAGAAATAAATTTCTTTAGTAATTCAACATCTTTATAATCGATTTCTTTAATGTTGTTTTTAGTAAAATAACATACTTTCTTACGTGATACACGTTGTTTTTTAAATGCCATGATAATTTCTCCTTTCAATTAGAATGGTAAATCATCTTCGGAAATATTTAATTTATCATCAAACCCATTGCTACTATAACTATTATCATTGTAATCCATACCACCATTATTAACCGGATTGTTATTAGAAACAAAACCACCATTATTTGATGATGCATTACCTGATTTAGCGCCACAGAAATCAAATTCATCAACAATTACTTCTGTTATATAAACTTTCTTCCCTGTTTGATCTTCATAATTGCGCGTAGATAAGCGACCAACAATCGCTACTTGCGATCCTTTAGCCAAGTACTGACTCATTATTTCCGCAGTTTTATTCCAAACTACACAATTAATGAAATCCGCACCATTCTCTCCATTAGCCATTCTTTTGTTGACAGCTATTGAAAAGTTACCTACTGTTGCTTGGTTTGGAGTTTTACGTAATTCAATATCTCTTGTAAGACGACCTAATAATATTACTTTGTTCATTAGACTACTCCTTAGTAATCATCATATAACGAACTACGTCTCTTTCGATACGGGCAATCCGTCCGAACTCTGCTACTGCAGCTGTAGTTCCTTCAAAAGTTGTTACTACATAGTAACCCTTTTTCATATGATTGATTTCGTATGCGAAGTCTTTAATACCCCATTGATCAACATTTTCAATTTTCCCGCCATCGACAGTAATAATTGCATGTAATTTTTCAATCAAAGCTTGACGGTTTTCATCAGTCATTGCGGCATTTAAAATGTACATTACTTCATACTTTTTCATCATCTACACCTCCTTATGGTCTATTGGGCTTTTCAGCCAAGGAGTAAATTACAAATCTACTCTATAGTATATTACCAAATTTTCTATTTAAATGCAATAACAAAATAGTAGTTTATATATTATAAATAATCTCTAATCCTTATAGAAATTAACTACTACTAGTATCATTTTTCCCTAAAGCATTAACAACAACACCAGCAACCATAGTACCATTAACATTTAACATCGTTCTACCCATATCTAATATTGGATCAATCGCAAGGATAACCCCTAACAATGGATAATACTCAACTAAACCCATCCCAGTTAATACAATCGCCACTGACATCGTAGCGGCTCCTGGAATGCCCGCAATACCAAACGAACCCAATAACACAACAAATACTAACATAATATAGAATGAAATATCCATTGGTATTTTTAACATCGTTGCCAAAGTAATAACTACTAAAGTTGGGTATATTCCAGCACAACCATTCATACCCATATTGGCCCCAAAACTACCAACCATGTCCGCTAAGCCATTAGGAATGTTCAACTTAGTTGTCATGGTATCTATAGTCATTGGTAATGTACCTAAACTAGATCTTGATGTAAAAGCTAATAATAGTGGTTTTTTTACCGCTTTTAAATACGCACCAACCGGTTGTTTAAATATTTTAACTATTATTAAATGAACAATAAACATCACTAAAATTGCTGTATATAATACGACTATAAAATTAATAGCCCCTAACAATGTTGAATTGCCTTGAGTAATTACCACATTCGCAAGTAAAGGAATAATAGCATATGGCATTAAATCCATAATGAATATTGCCACTTTTCGCATTAATTGATAAAATGCTTCCACTAATTGCAATAAGGGTTGAACCACTTTTTTACTTTCTAATGCTTTTAAAGAAACACCTAAAATAGATGCTAATACTATAACTGATATAATATTACCTTTAACAAATATGTCAACCATATTACTAGGTATCATTCCTCTTAAGGTTGTCACAAAGGTTCCGACTTCTCTAACCGTATAATTAGAATCCGCCAATTTAGTTAAACTATCAGTAAGTGGTGACAACCCCGACAATAAGATAGCGACAACTGAAGCAATAATAGTTGTTGACGCTAATACTATAACAGTCTTAATCGCCAATTTTTTAAGGTTTTGCTTAGTACTAATAATCACTCTAATCATTGAAATAAATACAAGAGGAACAGCAATCATTTTTAATAGATCCATGAACCCACCGCCGACTAGACCATACCAACTTGTAACTTCTAATTTTATACTTGGCCAACTTATTGAAAGAAAATTACCTAAAAAGCCTAAACTGATTCCCACTAACATCGAAAAAATTAGTATTTTTGTATAATCATATTCCATATTATCCAAGCGTTTAAGAATTACTACAGTAACGACAAATAACAAGATAAACAATAATGTCGTCCAATTGCTAATCTGTAAATATCCGTTCAAAAATGTTTCTAACATATATTTATCCTCCTAAATAAAAAAACTCTCAACAAACATCAAGAGCATACCTATCTTCTATAATTATTAAGCAGTATAAAAAGCTCTTATTTAACTCATCAAACAAGAACAACAACATATTAATTTAATTAAATTTAGTTTTCTCATAAGACTTCTCCTAACTACTTTTTCAGTATAAGATTTCATACCCCTCCTGTCAAAAGATATGCTTTTTTTATTATAAATTCTACAAAAAAGCATATACAATAAAGTACATGCTTATCATTACTAATATCGAAACTTTAAATCACTTAATGTGGTGATTTTAATATTTTCATATTCCCCTTCAACTGTGTAAATCGGTTCATTAGAACATAATTCTACGACTTGAGCATCATCAGTCGCATCAATATTTTGTTCAAATGCCTTTTTATAACACCCAATAATTAAATCAGTATTGAATGCTTGTGGTGTTTGTATTTGTCGTAATTCGCTACGAACTAATGTTGTATTCACAATATCTTCTCTAACTACCTTTACTGTGTCTTTGATTTTTACACAAGGGATAACCGCTTGAAAGTCATCCATTTTATCCAAAACGCGATCAATTGTCCCTATAGAAACAAAAGGACGAGCACCATCATGAATTAAAACGATATCTTCTTTGACGGCCATTAACCCATTGTAAACACTATTCATTCTTGTTTCGCCACCAGAAACAAATACTACATTACCTTTTTTATATTTTTCTAAACATCTTTGATATTCGCTATTCGCAACAACCACCACTATTTCTTTGCAACGTTCATCAGTTTCAAATATTGAAATCGTTCTTTCTAAAACAGTTTGTTCTTCATTTAATTGAAAGAATACTTTATTGTATCCTAACCCCATTCGTTTCCCTTTACCAGCTGCCACAATCAAAGCACAATATTCCATAGATGATCTCCTTTTATTTGTAATATAGTACCATTTAAACCCCTATTTTTCAAGTAAATATTACTATTTATATGAATTAAGTTTATCTTTTACTGACAATTGATCAATTATCGTTTTAATAACTTTTTCCATCTTGCTATCTTGATCATAATTTGCATCACAAATAAAATCTACTCGATTATCTTTTAATAACTCACAAGCTAAATCCTTCTTATCTTGTTGGTAAACCGCAACCGAATTACCGCCGTTAGCTTTAACTAATTTCATACAAGGAACATCAGTTAACCCATCACCAATATAAATCATATTAGTAAAAGGAATTCTTCTTAAATTATCCGGAGTATACTCATTTAATTCCTTATTACTACTACTATTAATATCTAAAATACCTTTATTAATCCGAAATAAGAATTGAGTTTTTGCTGTATAATTTACTGCCATCTTCGGCCAACAAATATTCTCAGTATAATCATACATAAACTCACAAGCATAAATTCGTTTAAAATTTTTCGCAATACTTGATCCTTCTATTATTTCTTTAATGCCTGAAGATACAATATAATGTTCAATACTGACCCCTAAATTATCTCCGTAGTCATTAATTCGATCAAACCAAGAAGTAACACCAGGAAAATATTCAATATCCGTTCCTAGTTCATTAAAATCTTTCTTTTGAACCTTAATCTCTTTCTTGCGGGCCTTATCAACCATTAAGTACATATAAGCTAATATACTATCCATTTCTTGTCTATCAGTCAATGCTGTCACTTCTTGCCAAAAGTCTTGACAATTCATGCCGATCTTAGGTATGAATCCATACTCTTGCATATCTTTAGTACATAATGTTTTATCAAAATCATACATTATTGCGATAATTGGTTTTCCCATAAATTCTCCTAAAAGAGTACTTTCTTGTACTCGTCAATTAATTGCGAACATTTCGCTGTTAAAGCTCCAAATAATTCATCTAAAGCGTAATACTCTTTACCATTAAATCTAAATGAATCTATTTGATCTTTTTTAGTCATCAAATCTATATATAATGCACTAAACTTTTCGCTAAGGGTATTTAGCCGCTGGTATTTGGGCCAATCATCTTGTGAAATTTCTTTAATAATCGGATTAGTTGGCATACCATAGGCCAACAACTCTGCAATATCCATCTTCAACATCATTAATTGATTATTAATCCATGGATAACGAATAAACTTTAAAAACTCATCCCAACTCATATACATAATTCGACTATCAAATAGTTGTTCATTTTGATTGGAACAACCAACAACAATACCTAACAAACAATCGTTTTCAATTATCTTCTTCAATAATAGTTCTTTGTCTTCTAGACTATAATAGACACCATAATGTTTTTGATCAACAATAAATTTTTGTATTAAATCATTATAAGTATTGACGAAAAGATAACCTAATGAACTTTTTTTCAAACTATAGCCACATTCTACCATGATGCGAGATAATTCTAATTCTAATTGAATAACATTATTAATTTTAACATGAGTTATTTTCATTACAACCTCCATCTTTGATCAAATTGCCATCTACATTATTATTATAACATATCTACATAATGAGTAAAAATAGTGATAACGCTGTTAATTGAAATAGAGACATCCATGGTATTAAATAGTAAAAATACCACACTTTTGTTTTGTGATGAAACAAATGCATCGCAACCATTCCCCCAATTGATCCCCCCATTAAACAAGCAAATAATAAAGTAAATTCCCTAATTCGCCATTTTCTTTTTATCGCCTTTTTTTTATCCAACCAAAACAAAACAAAAGTTAAACTATTTATCAACAGAAAGTAAATAATATTTAAACTACTTAGGCAATTTTCTATATCCCAACTATAATACTTATAAAAATTAAAGTACCAAATCCCTAAATAACAACTATGAATAATTAAGATGATAAAATCGCTATAATGTCTTTTTTTATTTCTAGTATATAAAAGAAGAAAAGCAAGTATATATCCAACGCTACCACCTATTAATCCACATATCATCGCAATACTAGTTAAATATGATTTTTTTATGGACAAACTATAAAACAAAAAACCAATTATATTAATTATTAATAAATATTGTTCAATTAAACCCATATTCACCTCTTATTACTATCATACCCTTTTTATTGTAAACAAAAAAGAATTAGTCGCCTAATTCTTCATTTTAAATAGTCGTAATGCATTAAATATGGCAATCAAAGTGACACCAACATCTCCAAATATCGCTAACCACATATTCGCAATACCAAAAATGCTGAGTGCTAATATGATAAATTTTACCCCTAAAGCAAAATAGATATTTTCATAAACGATTTTCATCGTTTGTTTAGACAAGGCAATTGCTTTCACTAATTTTAAAGGATCATCATCCATTAAGACAATATCACTAGCTTCAATTGCCGCATCACTGCCAATACCTCCCATAGAAACACCGACTGTGGCCATAGCTAATACTGGTGCATCATTAATGCCATCACCTAAGAAAATAACATCTTCTTTTTGTAAGATATTTTCCACTTTTTCTACTTTATCACTTGGTAGTAAATTGCCATAATATTCATCAATACCAATTTCTTCACTTATTTTTTGGACAATTTCATGACTATCACCACTAAGAATTATTAGGTTATTGAAACCTAATTTTTTAAGGCTTGTGATTGCTTCTTTTGTGGTTTCCTTTAATTCATCACCAACCACGATATGACCGATATAATTATTATTATAAACAACATGAACATTACTACCTAAGATATCGCAATCTTTCGTATCAAAACCCATATCATTCATTAATTGTTTATTACCAATAACTACATCTGCATTTTGATATTTTCCACTGATACCTTTACCTGCGATAATCTTTATATCACTTACAGCTTGTTTATCAATATTCTTTTCATAATAACTTACTATTGATTTACCAATCGGATGACTAGAATAACTTTCAAGATATGCACAAACTTCTAGTAATTGTTCTTCACTTACGTCTTTAGGATGTACTGCTTTTACGACAAAATTTCCTTTTGTTAGAGTCCCAGTTTTATCAAATATGACACTCTTAATCTTTGATATACGTTCTAAATAATTTGAACCCTTAACTAAAACCCCAAACTTACTCGCTAAACCAATAGCTGCGAAAAAACTTAATGGCACTGAAATAACTAAGGCACAAGGGCAGGAAACAACTAAGAATATTAAGGCCCTTTCAAACCAGATGCCAAATGCATCCCCAGTAATTATGGGCATAATTGTCATTATCAATAACGCCCCTATTACAACTGCTGGTGTGTAAATTTTCGCAAAACGCGTAATAAATTGTTCGCTTTTCGACTTAACCATCGTCGCATTTTCGACCAAATTTAGGATTTTTGCTACGGTACTTTCACTATATTCGCCAGTTACTTTAACTTTAATAACTTGAGTTAAATTAACACTGCCATTTAAAACTATGTCATCAACACTCACATCTTTCGGTAACGACTCACCCGTTAATGCACAAGTGTCGATGGCACTATTGCCCTCGATAACTATACCATCCAATGGTATTTTTTCATCAGGATATATTACAATGACATCGTTAATTTTTACATCATATGGTGAAACAATATTTTCACTTCCATCAACTAATACACGTGCTTGATCTGGTTCAATATCCATTAAATCACTAATAGATTTTCGACTTTTGCTAACTGCCAAACTTTGAAATAACTCACCTATTTGATAAAACAACATTACGGCCAAAGCTTCAACATATTGGCCTAAATATAAAGCTCCAAATGTCGCAATAGTCATTAAGAAGTTTTCATCTAAAAACTCTTTTTGTAATATCCTTTTAAATGCCACAACAATTACTTCATAACCAATAATAATATAAGCGATTAAAAATATATATTTGCTATCAATCAACAATCCAATGATTAGTAAAATAATACTACTTATTATTAAATAGACTGCTTTTCTTTGTTTTTTATCTAATGCAGACATTTTCATCTACTGTATTAATCGCTTCGTTAATAATTTGTTTTATTTGATCATCCGTTAAATCACTTTCGATTGTTAGCTTTTGTGTCATAAAGTTTAATCTAGCGCTTTTAACACCTTCGTTTTTACTAATCTTTTCTTCGATTTTGCTAGCACAATGTGCACAATCTAATCCTTCTAATCTAAATACTTTCATCTTGACCTCTTTCTTGGATATGTTCTAAACCTTGTTTAATTATGGTTTTTACATGGTCATCTTTTAAATAGTAAATTGTGTGTTTTCCATCTTTTTTCCCGGCAATCAAATCATATTCTTTTAAAACCTTTAGTTGATGGGAAATCGCTGATTGTTCTTTTTCTAAAATTTGAACAATAGCATTTACACATAATTGGTTGTCCAACAATAAATATAAAATTTGTATCCGTGTATTGTCACCAAAAACCTTATATAAATTTGCTAAATTTGATAAACAGCTAATACTATTTAATTGCTCTTTGCCCTTCACTATTTCATTGTGATGGAAATCTCTTTCTTCCATGTATGATTATCCTTTCATATGAATACATATTCATATTATACCTATAATTATGCTTTGTCAAGTTTAAGCATCATAATTTTTATTTAGATTATCTTCAATCATTAATATCGCTTTTCTAATCTTTTCATTATCAATAAATATATTTTTTAATTCTTCATCAATACGATCTGTCGACTCATTGTCATGGACAAAAGTTAGATAATCATTTATCTCTTTATTAATGAATAAATAATCATTTTCTTTACTTAATTTAACCATTAGTTCATCAACATCATAATTACGATACTCCAGATGCTTTTCTAAAAAATGATGATATTCCTTCGCAACTTCATTTCCATCTTCATCATGAAGATGATATGCATATATCTTTAAAGCTTCGTTATAAACATTAGCTAATTCATAATTTTCCAAATTAATATAACCTAAAATCCGATAACGAAAATACATTATAGAGTCACTTAAATCCACCATGATCGTACGCCATTTTTCACTAATTTTAATAAAATTACTATCATCTTTTATTTCGCTATAACACAAACCTAAATATCGATATACATCATCAGATACGGGATTGATTTTGCTAGCAATTTCTAATTGACTTATCGCCTCTTCATATTCTCCACATATTGCTAGTAATCTTCCGCATTCTTCATATACCCGATATGCCTGAGTTTTCTCCATCCAGACATCTTCGCGCTTTATTTCATGTATCATTAAATATATGTCCCATTTTAAGATGTTGTCGACTTCGACTACTTCGTTAATGTCACATATATTATGTACCGCATTAAAATTGATCAACTCTTTGAGTAAATATATACTCTTCGTTAACCGATATTTATCTTCTTTATCGAAAGAATTTATTATTCCCAATACTTTATTAATATTATTATGACTAAAATTGTATTGGATAATTCCCTTACGATAAATTCCACTAATAAGTTTTGTCAAGGAATCCATATTAGTTAGTTGTTGTAATCTCTCTAGATCTTTTTCCATATTATTCTCCAATTTAAAAATTATACCACAAGTTCAATAAATGTAGTATTATATACACAGAAGGTGATTAAATGTTTGTAGTTGAAAGACAAAATAAAATATTAGAAATGTTAAATAATCAAGGCAAAGTTAAAGTAAAAGAACTTAGCTTGCTTTTTGATGTCAGTGAAGACCTAATTCGCAAAGATTTATCATTTTTATGTGAAAAAGGATTATGTGTTAAAGCTTATGGTGGGGCAACCTTAGTTAAGCAAAACCTTCATAATTATCAAATCCAACAAAGGAAAAACTCAAACATAAAAAACAAACAGATAATTGCGAAAAAGGCACTAAAACTAATAAATGAAAAAGATGTTATCTTTTTAGATATCTCTACCATTAATATTGAATTAGCTTATTTGATTAAAGACAAGTTCCATCAGCTAACCGTAGTAACCAATATGATCGATGTAATGAATATTCTTATTGATTCACCAATTAAACTTATCTTTATTGGCGGAAACATCAATGATCAACACGACGGCTTTGTCGGTCCATTATCTGTCAGTCATATTAATAATTTCTATTATGATATTGCTTTTTTAGGTACTGTTGGTTTAAACTTTGAAAACCAATGTATCCAAACATATGATATCTTTGATGGCGAATGCAAACAAGCCATCATTAAAAATAGTAAATACAAAGTAGTTTTATTAGAAGAACACAAAATAAACAATATCGGCAACTACAATTATGCCAAATTCAATGATATTAACCTCTATATCTTCGATGATGTCAATTCTGCCAACAGTCAGTTATTATCTACATATCAAATCACTCATCAATAATATATATTAACTAAATAATATAATTCCTAAAAAGGCAATGTGCAAATGCACATCGCCTTTTATTTTCCGATACTAATCATATCGCTATTGTCACCACAAAGGTCATAGAAATCTTTAGTAAATGCCTCTACTGCACTAGTAACTGCCACGTTCTTTAAGAAGTTATCAATTACATCAATACTACATGTAACAGCTTTCACCCCATATAGAGCAAGATCTAAAACTTGTTGGCTATTTTTAAAACTAGCAGCCAATAAACCACTATCCAAATTATTCTTAATGCATAAGTCATGTATTTCCTTCGCGACTTTTACTCCATCATATCCCATATTATCAATACGATTAACATAAGGAGCTAAGCATTTCGCTCCAGCTTTGGCAGCTAACCATCCTTGCATTGGCATATATATCGCTGTAGCAGTAACATTATATCCTTCATTTGATAGAATCTTTATCGCTTTTAATCCTTGTGGAGTAACTGGAATCTTAATAAAAGTCTTCTTTCCTAGTTTCTTCGCAATAAATTTGCCTTCTTCGACAATTTTATCTGCATCTGTATTTATGACTTGCACATGTAATTCCCGATCTTTAATAATTTCGCGAATTTCATTCAACACTTCATATGGGTTCCTTTTCTCTTTCGCAAGAATTGATGGGTTACAAGTAACTCCATCAATCGGATATAAATCGTCTATTCTTTTAATACCCGCAACATCTACACTATCGATTAATAATTTCATTTCTTTTCTCCCTTACTATTTGTTTAAATTTTGCCATTTGTTCTTCATTATACATTTCATTACCTTCTGACAAGAAATATTCTTTGTGTAAATCTAAATACTTGTTTTTTGCCAATGGATTGAAATTCAACAATTCATATTTATAGTCTTTATTGCATTCATATAAATATTCCACAATTAATTCGATGTTTATAACAGAAGCTGTTATGTGAGGAATGAGTGGTGTCCTAATTATAACATTATTATGATGATTAAGAGCATATAAGATGTTATTTTTAATAATTGTATTATCCACGCCAACATATTTTATGTGATCATCATTATTATATATTTTAAAATCGATATACAAAATATCTACATACTCAATAATTTCACCAAATAATCGACTATCCAGATATGCGCTAGTTTCTAAACAGGTATTAATCCCCTCTTTTTTACATGCCATCAACATATCTTTTAGAAATACACTTTGCATCAAAGGCTCGCCACCACTAAAGCTAACACCTCCATTATGATGATAAAACACTTGATCTTTTTTGATTATATCCATTAACTGTGATACTTCATAATATTGACTATCATAATGAAGGGCATTAGTCGGACATTGTTTAATAAGATTGGAAAAATCATAATCTTCTTCAACAATATAGTAGTCCTTATCAATATGACCATCACTATTAATAATACAATTTTGACATTTGACACATTCTTTACTAATGGTTAATTTTCGATGACGATCAATACCTTCGGGATTTTGACACCAAACACATTTCAAGGGACAACCCTTTAAAAAGATTGTTGTCCGAATCCCATCTCCATCATGTAGCGCAAAATGTTTTATATCAAATACTAACCCTTTACTCATAGACTACTGTATCCTGTTCTTTCAATAATCTCATCTTGTAGTTCACTAGCTAGTTCAACGAAATAAGCGGTATATCCTGCTACTCTAATAGTTAAAGTAGCATATTTCTCAGGTTCTCTTTTCGCATTAATCAAATCTTCTTTATTGACAACATTAAATTGAATATGCGGTATTTGTAACTTTACTAAAGATCGCAAGAATAAGTTGAATTTACTTATTGATTCATCATCTTTAAAGAATTGGGGCAAGAACTTCATATTTAAAAGCCCACCATTTGTTGTAAGATTACAAGGTATTTTACTAACTGATTGCAATAGGGCAGTAGGCCCCATTTTATCTTTCCCATATACACAAGACATCCCACCATCCGCAAGTGGTTTTAAAGCATTTCGCCCATCACAACTGGCCCCGAGATTTTCTCCCATTGGTACATGGGCACTTACAGTATACATCCCTGTATGATAACGACCATTACGATAATTTTGATAAATATCTAATTGTTTTCGGAAATAACTTGCCCATTTTATACCTAATAAGTCAACTTCATCAATATTATTACCATATTTTGGCGCCTTATTTAATAATTGTAGTTGTAATATTTCATAACCATTAAAATCATTTTTTAGTGCTTGTAGTAAGTCTATTGGTTTGATTAGTTGTTCTTCAAATACTAATTTTTTTAAGGCACATAAACTGTCACTCAGATTGGCAATTTGTATCATTTGAATTCCACTAAAGTTATATCTAGCTCCCCCTCTAGTGACATCTAAGTTGTTTTTAATACAATCATCAATAGTCAATGATAAGAAGGCCGAAGGCAATACTTCTTGGTGGGTCTTTTCCACATCGACTAAACAATCGATCATTTTAACCATAAAGTAATCTAATTGTTTTTTGAAAGCATCTTCTAATTGTTCATAGGTTTGATAATTGGTAATATTGCCTAGATCTAAACCAATTTGTTCACCAGTCAATAAACACTTACCATTGTTTAAAGTCAGTTCTAAAACTTTATTAAAATTAAACATTGCCGCATCACTAAAACCTAAATTATTACCGACCGTAGTTATTTCGACACAGCCGACAACTCCATAATTGTATGCGTCTTCTTTACTGATTCCTAAATTAATAAGTTCATCAATGATCGCTTCATCATTAAAGTATTGGGGCATCCCACTACCTTTTGCGACTACTTTTATTGATTCGTTAACTAATTGATCACTCGTTTGCTTATTTAAACGAACACTTAAATTAGGTTGAGGTAACAACAATTCTTTCGTCGCTTGTAAGAATAAATAACTCAATTCATTTTCTAGTGCTTGTTCATTTAGATCTTTTCCCCCAATGACAATATTAAAACCAATGGGGAATCCCGCAAAATACTTAGCACTATGTGAATTTCTTAAATAAACAATTTGATTAAACTTCAACCATAAATTTTCAATTATTTCTAAAGCTCCCTCTTTATCAATTAGCTTACTTTTAATATCATTATCATAATATTCCCATAAATAACGATCCAATTGACCTAATGAGAAACTAGATGCATTAGATTCTAAGTGTAATAAAACAAATAAGAACCAAGTGAACTGTACTGCCTCATGAAAGCTAGTTGGTGCATCATTTACCAATTTATGACATATCTTACTAACCTTAATCATTTGTTCATTAGAGGCTTGTTCTTCCAGCAAACAAGCATAACGATTAATGAATATTTTGCTTCCTTCTAAAACAATTAATGAAGCTTGAAGATATTCGCTATTTTGGTGAATAAGCAAAGCTTCTTTGATTTCTTTTTCAATCCCACTTAAACCTAGCTTCAACCATTTTTGAATATTAGGTATAATATGCCCTTGAGCATGATCCTTTTGATTAATTTTTACAACTTTTTCTATTTTTTTAATTTCTTTCCCATAACGGCTATATATTTTACTTTCCAACGATTTATTTTCCCAATAAGGAAATAACTCTTCATTAAATATTTTGACATCTTCTAGGCGAATATTAAACTTATCTTGGGGACGATTTGGAATATCTACAAATTCTTCTTTAATCCATTTACTTCCACTTTCCACAAAGACAATACCACTGCGTACACCAACACAACGATTACCCACTATAAGTTCTAACGGATCGACACTAATTTGTAATTCCTCACAACAAGCTTTAAAAGCTAATGCTCTTTTTATAGATGTCGACAAATGTTCATTTTGTTGATATATTCTTGTCACGATTCTAGATTGTTCAATCGAAACATATCTTTTTTCTTTTAACATCTTGTTTTTTAATACTTGAATATTTTTTTTCATCTTCATCACCTAATTTTATTATAGGTTAATAGATTTAATTGTCAATTACTTTTTATTACTTTTTATTATTTGTTATTAATTTATACAGATTATTTCGCTATATTTTAGTAGAATATTTTGTTATAATGTTTAAGAAAGCGAGGTATTTATGGAAACTATAACTTATAAACCAAAAGGAGTCTGTTCCAAAGAATTTATCTTTGAAGTAGAAGGACATACAATCAAAAGTTTTACTGCCGTTGGCGGATGCAATGGTAACCTTAAAGGAATAGGAAACCTTTTAGTTAATCGTAATTTTGAAGAGGTTATATCTTTGTTAGAGGGGACAACATGTGGACCAAGAACTACTTCTTGCCCAGATCAAATCGCCCAAGCACTAAAAAACCAATTATAATATGAAACAACTATATCAAGATTATCAAGCTATTTTGCACGAAGAGCTAGTATTAGCTAGTGGCTGTACTGAACCAATAGCCATTGCCTTTTTAGCTGCCACTTGTAAAGAACTAATGGATGATCCCATTGAAAGAGTTCTTATCAAATGCAGTGGTAATGTCATCAAAAATGTCAAAAGTGTTATAATTCCCAATACCAAAAACGAAAAAGGAATTAAAGCCGCTTGTATTGCTGGGCTTATTGCCGGTGATGCCAGCAAAAAAATGGAAGTTATTGAAAACGTCAGTGATCAACAGATTGAACAAATTCAAGCCGAAATGAAAAAAGATTATATATATATTGAATGTTTGCCTGATGAAGCTAACCTATCAATAAAGATTAAATTACAAAGCGCTAATCATGAAGTAACTGGCGAATTAATGCACACGCATACTAACATCACCTTCTTAAAGAAGGATGATCAAATACTTATAAAAAACGAATGCGATAAAACCAACTTCAATAGCGTTCTTATTGATCGTTCTATATTGAACATTGAAGACATAATTGACTTTGCGAATAATGTTCCCTTAGATAACATCTCTTGTTTACTTAAAAAACAAATTGAAGTTAATCTTTCCATCGCAAAAGAAGGATTCATCAACAACTATGGGGTTCAAGTGGGCAAGACATTATATAAATCACATAAAGATATCTTCTTAAAATGTATTAGTTATGCTGCTAGTGCAAGTGATGCGAGAATGGGTGGGTGTAAACTACCGGTAATGACTAACTCTGGTAGTGGAAACCAAGGAATTACTTGTTCCTTGCCTTTAATTGTTTACGCTAAAGAATATAATCATAACGAAGAACAATTATTAAGATCGTTAATCGTTGCGAATCTAATTACTGTTCATTTAAAAACCGGTATCGGTCGACTAAGTGCTTATTGTGGCGTCGTATGTGCTGCTTGTGCTAGCTTCGCAGCTATTGCCCACCTTAATAATTATGATATAGAAATAATTAAAAAAGTTATTACTAACTCACTAGCCACTTCAAGTGGAATCATTTGTGACGGAGCTAAGGCATCATGTGCCACAAAAATATCCACCGCTTTATTCTCAAGTTTGTTAGCTTATCAACTTGCAGTAAATGACCTATCATTTGAACCAGGTTGTGGTATTGTCCAAGAAAATATCGAGGACACTATCAAAGCTGTCGGTATTATTGGTAGAGAAGGAATGAAGCAAACCGATGAGATAGTGTTAGACATAATGACTAAAAAGTAGTAATATTAGATAGAATATGGAGGTATTATATGAAAAACGTATGGGAAAAATATAATGAAAATCAAACAAAAGAATGTTTCGATTTTTGTGAAGGCTATAAACATTTCATCAGTAAATGCAAAACTGAAAGAGAATGTATCACATTAAGTGAAAGACTAGCTATTGATAAAGGATTTAAAAATTTAAAAACAGTTATCGAAAACCATGAAGAAGTATTACCAAATGATCGTCTATATGCGATCAATAAAAACAAAAATATTGTCTTATTTGTAATTGGTGAACAACCAATAACTGATGGATTAAATATCTTGGGTGCTCATATCGATTCACCTAGAATTGATCTAAAACAAAAACCAATCTACGAAGACAATGGATTAGCTTTATTTGATACTCATTATTATGGTGGAGTTAAAAAATATCAATGGGTAGCTCATCCAATGGCATTACATGGAATCGTTTGTAAGAAAGACGGAACAAATGTCGACATCGTTATCGGTGAAAACGATAATGATCCAGTAGTTGGTATCAGTGATTTATTAATTCATTTATCACAAGATCAACTACAAAAACCGGGTGCAAAAGTAGTTGAAGGAGAAGACCTAAACTTATTAGTCGGATCAATCCCAAGTAAGACAGCCGAAAAAGACAAAGTTAAGGAAAACATCCTTGAAATCTTAAAAGAACAATATAACATTGAAGAAGATGACTTCATTTCAGCCGAATTTGAAATCGTCCCTGCCGGAAAAGCTCGTGACTACGGTCTAGACCGTTCAATGGTCGCAGGATATGGGCATGACGATCGCATCTGTGCTTATACATCATTACTAGCGATTTTAGAAATGGATCACCCAACAAGAACTAGCTGTTGTATATTAGTTGACAAAGAAGAAGTAGGCAGTCAAGGCAACACTGGAATGCAATCAGTATTCTTTGAAAATGTCATCGCTGAATTAATCGAACTAACTTCTAATTATTCCGACATCAAATTACGTCGTGCTTTAGAAAACAGTTTAATGTTATCAAGTGATGTATCCGCAGCCTATGATCCAAACTATCCATCAGTAAACGAAATGAAAAACACAGCCTTCTTTGGTGGTGGTATTTGTTTCAATAAATACACTGGTGCTCGTGGTAAATCAGGATGCAATGATGCCAATCCAGAATTCATTGCGAAGTTAAGAAAATGTATGGATGAAAACGATGTTATCTTCCAAACTGCAGAACTTGGACGTGTTGACCAAGGTGGTGGTGGTACTATCGCATACATCTTAGCTAACAAGAATATGGAAGTTATTGATGCTGGTATCGCAGTACAAAACATGCATGCCCCAATGGAAGTAGCTTCTAAAGCTGATATCTATGAAGCATATCGTGGTTATAAAGCTTTCTTAAAAGATATGGAATAAATATTTCTATAAAATAACTTATTGTTTAAGACTGTGTTAAAAAACACAGTCTTTTTTGCAATATTATTTGACCGTTAATAACACTTTTTTAAAATTGAAATGGACTAGCCTACATATTATATCTTTTTTTTAATGCGCTAATATTGTTCTAATATCGATATTTAATATCTAAATAATTTTTATTTATATATATCATTCATTATTTAAATGTCACAATTAAAAAGTGAACCTTATCGGTTCACTTTATCTATTAATATTCATAATCTACAACAACATTTGTACAAGCAATAACACTATGAACATAAGTTTTCACTACTTCACAATGATATTTATCTTGAGCATATACTTGTAAATCTTCTCTACTATTGAGAGTAACTTCTAACATGACATCAAATGATCTTTCTGATCTTAAGAAATCTATTTCGGATTTTACATCGACAATTACTGGAACATTTCCTTTCATTGATAGAAAAACATCTCTCAACTTATTCGCGTTTTCTACAGAATAATCTTTTAATTTACAAAATAATACGTGCTTAACCATGGTTTTCTCCCTTTATTTTCTTTAATAAATTTATTATTTCGGTTTTATTATAAATTTTCGGTACCGGATATAATAAATTAGCTTCTTTAATAATATGATTAGATAGATCATCTAAATCTTTTAAATCTATTTGTTCAATATATTGAGGAATGTTCATTTCTTGATTTAACATCTCAATTTTATTAATGAATGTTTGATGATCCATTTTAAAATCATCAAACTTGTGTTCTAATTTATTACCATAACTATTTAAAATATGTGGCATCACAATCGCAATAGCTAAACCATGTGGTAAATGATAATAGGCCCCAATCGCATGGGCAAAGGCATGAACATAACCGACATAGGCTTTAGTGAAAGCTTGTCCAGCCAATAAAGAAGCATATAGCATATTCTCTCTAGCGATAATATTTGAACCATCATGATAGGCAATTAATAAATTATCAAAAATTAGATTGATGCTTTCAAAGGCATCTTTTTTAGTTTGTTTAGTATTACTATTCCCAATATAAGCTTCTATACTATGGCTTAAAGCATCCATGCCTGTAATACTTGTTAATTGAGGATTAAGACCTAATGTTAAATTAGGATCTAAGATTGCATAATCACATATTAAACATGGATCGCTGATAGCATATTTCTCTTTATTATTTGGATCACTTACTACGGCAGCTAGGGTCACTTCACTTCCTGTACCGGCAGTAGTTGGTACACCAATTAATATCGGTAACTTATGATGGATTTTCATAATTCCCCGCATATCCTTAATTGACTTATTTACTAAAACTTTTTTCGCATTAGCGATTTTAGCACAGTCAAGAATTGAACCGCCACCTATGGCCACTATGGCTTGTGCTTCGCATTTGATATACTCGTTAGTGCAGTCTAAGATATTATCAATTGTCGGATCACTTGAAACTTTATTGTAAAAAGTATATTTTATTTGAGATTCATCTAATAATTTAATTAAAGGGTTTAATAATCCTAATTTAGTGATTGTACGGCCATTAATAATGAAGACATTATTAATATTATTATCGATAAGAACATCTTTTATTTTTAATATACTATTTTCACCTTTAATTACTTTAACTTTTTTGTATGGTATGACCTTTACTCCCATTTTTAGAATAAACTGATATATTCTGGCAATTATTTTCATTAAATTACCCCAAATTTTTTAAAAGCATTGTAGATGCCGTACTCTAAGATATCATCAGTGACATAATCGGCTGCAGCCTTACAATCATCACTTCCATTACCCATTGCTACACCGATACCACAATACTGTAACATTTCAACATCGTTACTACTATCACCACAGGCAATCGCATCTTTTTTATCGACATTATAATATTCCAATACTTTTTCAATCCCTGTCGCTTTACTAATGGCTTTATCTATTACTTCTAATGAATACATATCATTATCTTGATCGATATGTGTGTATTTACACGAATACCTTTCTGGTATGTTTTTTCTTATTTCTTCTCCCATTTCAAATGATTTAGCAAACAAACCCATTTTTGAAATTTTATCATCTAAAGAATATTCACTCATTGGGAAGTATCCTTTTTTTGCAAGTTCTTTGTTTCTTTCTTCTTCACTTTTACTATTCAAACCAAAATAATGTCCAATTTCTTTTAGTCCTTTATTATCACAATATGCTCCGGCATCGCCTGCTATAGTATAACCAATCTGATGTTCGATACAAAACTTCATGATATCTTCGGTATCTTTTAAGTCCATTACATTTTTATAGATTCTTTGTTTTTCCACATATACAACATTCCCTGCCGAAAAAATAAATCCATCTACTTCAAATCCCAAATGTTCAGTAGCTTCTCCCATTGATCTTCCAGTACATAATAATACTTTATGACCATTTGCTCTAGCTTTCGCGATTGCGACTATGCTACTACTTGGTATTTCGTTGGCTTTTGAACTATATAGAGTTCCATCTATGTCTAAAAATATTACTTTCATTGTTTTTCCCTCCGTTTAAATTATACCACTTTCCTAAAATAAAAGTCGATGTTATCGACTTTTAAATTACTCCTTCTTTTTTTAGAGCATTATAAAGACCATGTTCTAAAATATTGTCGGTCACATAATCAGCTGCCTGCTTACAAGCTTCACTCGCATTACCCATTGCGATACCAACATTACATTCTTTCAACATTTCCAAATCATTACTACTATCGCCGATGGCAATCGTATCTGCCATACTCATATTTAAATAATTTACTACCTTTTTAACCGCAATTGCTTTATTTGTCGATTTATCAATGATATCCATACCATAAACATGGATATCTTGTTCTGTTAAGGTAATATATGAACCAAATCTTTCCGGAATTTCCTTTTTGATTTCATACAACGGATCTAAAGTATCACTCATCACTCCTACTGCATATATTTGATCTAATTCACTATAATGTTCCCAAGTAAAATAACCGTTTTTTAATAGTTCTTTATTTTTGATTTCTTCATCATTGCTTCCATCGCTTAAGTAATTCCCAAGGATGTCTAGTCCTTTTTTATCTCCATAAGCTCCGGCATCTCCAGATATTGTCAATCCACAATCATATTTACGAACTAAACTCATAAGATTTTTTAAACTATCATTATCAATTGGTTGTTCAAATATACGCTTCTTATTAACATAAATAACATTTCCTGCGGAAAAAATATAACCATCTACTTCAATTTTTAAATGACTTAAACATTCACCTAAAGTTCTTCCAGTACACAAAAATACTTTATGACCATTATTACGTGCTTTACTTATTGCGGTGATACTGCTTTCCGGCACTCCTGAAATTTTACTACTATATAATGTTCCATCAATATCAATAAAAATTAGTTTCATTTTCTCCACCATCCTATTATATTATAATAGAAATTACTCTTATTTCAAAACTTTAATGATATAATATTTATAATCGGAGGCAGAAAATCATGCTTAAAAGAATACTAATATATGGAGACAGTAATACTCATGGCCATGATCCAACAAATATCCTACACTTACGTTATGATGAAAATCAACGTTACCCAAAACTACTACAAAAGCTATTAGGCAATGACTATGAAATTATTGAAGAAGGATTAAATAGTAGAGCTATTAGTAATGCTTGTGATTATGAATATTTAAATGGTCTGAAACAACTACCAATGACCTTACTGACAAATAATCCATTAGATCTAATAATTATCATGTTAGGGACCAATGATCTTAAACTAACCTATAATCGCCAAGTTGAAGATATGGTTAATGATCTACAAGAATATATAGCTATTATCAAAGAACATACAACTTTGAAATCTTATCGTCATCGTAGTAGTCAAATTATGTTTATTTCACCTGTATCATTACATCCGACACTTAAGGATTCGATCTATGCTAGCGAATTTTATAGTCAAGAAAATTTTAACAAATTAAAAGAGTTCAATAAGCAATTAGAAATAATGTGCATAAAAAATAACGTCCATTTCTTAGATGCTTATTCATCTATCCAAGCTGGTTATACCGATAAAATCCATCTTGAAGAAGAACAACACCATCAACTATCGCAATTAATATATAATAAAATACAAACAATCAAGTTATAGGAGCCTAAATGAATATTTTAATTTGTCCCGATTCTTTTAAGGGAAGCTTAACCGCTATTGAAGTAGCTAATATCATAAAAGAAGGTTTATCATCGATTAATAGTAATAACGATTATAAGATATTGCCCTTATCCGATGGAGGAGAAGGCTTAGTCGATATTTTCATAGCAAATTGTCAAGGAAAACCGATATCAACTTATGTCTTTGGTCCTAACCTATTTCCTGTTTATGCTACTTTTTGTATTACCGAAAATAATATCGCAGTAATCGAAATGGCTAGCGCAAATGGTTTATCACTTGCTAGTAACCCTAAAGACATAATGAATGCTAGTAGCTATGGAACGGGAGAATTAATTCGCTACGCTCTTTTATATGATGTTGATGAAATTATCATTGGTATTGGTGGCAGTGCCACCAATGATGGTGGAGTAGGATTAGCACGAGCCTTAGGTATGAAATTTTATGCGCATGATAATGAACTAGATTTTGGTTGTCATCTAATTGGCAATATTAATCGTATCGATAATAGCGAAGTGAATAGTCAAATTTACGATACAAAGATTACTGTTTTATGTGATGTCAATAATCCTTTATGTGGCAAAAATGGAGCTAGTTATGTTTATGGACCACAAAAAGGTGCTTCCAAAGAACAAGTAGAATTCTTAGACAAATCACTTGCTCATTTAGCTCATATTACGAGTGAATATTATGTCGAATATTCTAACTATCCCGGAGCTGGTGCTGCAGGAGGTTTAGGATTTGCCCTAAAAACATATTTTTATGCACAAATTAAATCCGGTATTCATACTGTTTTAGAACTATTAGACTTTGAAAAACAAGTTCAATGGGCGGATATCATTATTACTGGCGAAGGAAAAATAGATCGTCAAAGCGCCAATGGCAAAGTAGTAATGGGAGTATGTGAAATCGCTAAGAAATATCAAAAACCTGTTATCGCTATGGTTGGATGTATTGATGGTAATATCGATCAATTATATCAATTAGGATTAACTTATGTTCAACCGTGTGTAAAAAAAGTTAGTTCTATTGAAGATGCAATGAAAAATGCCCATGATAATTTGTATAATGCCGCAATATCAGTTATGCCCATTATTGATAAACTAGTCAATAAAACAAAAAAGTAATCCTGCGATTACTTTACTGTTTTAACTAATTTTATTACTAAGTCGCTACTAACTATGTCATAATAGTTAGTTTTTTCTTTGCCTCCATAGGCGTAGCTAACACTATTTTTAGTTGTTGTTTCATCAACTATCCAACTTTTACATGAACTATGAATTTGATTAATGTTCGTTTTGTTCATTATTTCTAGGGCATTAGTATGGTTAATACCACTACCTATTAATATTTCTATCTTAGCACCATACTTTGCTTGTAGTTCAGTTAATAAATCGATTCCCTCTATGGCTTTATTTTGTAGACCGCTAGTTAATACGCGATCTACCTTTAGATCTATTAATTGTTGAATAGCTTGATGAGGATCATTAACGCAGTCAAAAGCGCGATGAAATACAACTTCTTTTTGATATGTTTTGATAATATCAATTATTTCTTTTGTTCTTTCGATATCAATATTGCCGACTTCATCTAAGATACCAAAAGCAATACCATCGGCACCATTTTCCAACATGATTTTGGTATCTAACTTCATAGTAATGAAATCTTCATCATTATAATTGAAACCTGCTCCTCTTGGTCTTACCATTACTATTGTTTTTAAATTAGTATTGTTTTTAACTAATTGTAATGTTCCCACACTTGGTGTTAATCCGCCTAAATGTAGAGCACTATTTAATTCGATACGGTCTGCGTTTCCTTTGTGTGCATTTAGTGCATCTAAGTAACTACCACAACATATTTCTACTATTTTTTTCATACTATCACCTATTTTAATTATAGCATAGTCATTTGTTTTATTTGTGCTATAATTATTTAAAATAATAATGGAGGTTAAATTATGGAGTTTAAAATAGTAGACAAACCGTCTTTTAAGTTAATTGGTAAGGCAAGAAGTTTTAATTCTGCTACTTCTTACTCGGAAATTCCCGCTTTCTGGCAGGAATTCTTTAGTTGTGGAGATAATGTACATGTTTGTGGAACTTTTGGTGTATGTATTGAAAATCAATTAGATAATACTACCTTTCAGTATTTAATCGCGGATTGTTATGATCAAAACAGGGAATATCCTGATGAATTCGAAGTATATGAAATATTAGAAAATAGTTGGGCTATCTTCCCTTGTGTTGGTCCTTTACCTAAATCATTGCAGTGTGTGAATACTGCCATATTTAATGATTGGATTCCTAATTGTAATGAATATTCTTTAGCTGGCGGCTATAATATTGAATATTATTCTAATCCAAATGATTACACTAAAGGTACTGAAGATAATGATTATTATTGTGAAATTTGGATTCCGGTCGTAAAAAATAGAGCATAAGCGATTTGTCGCTTTTGCTCTATTATTTTTGATTTTTCAACACTTTAAGACGGGTGAATTCTTCCCTTTCTTTTTCTTCTAATGAATCACTAATAAATTTGATGTCATTTTTCATGTTTGGAATAACAACATTCTTGAGTGCGTTTGCTCTTTTTTGAGTTTTTCTAATAGCGTTTGCTAAACGATAAACACTATTATCAATTTCTGCTAAGATAACCGTGTATTGTTTTACTTCAACAAAAGCTAAATAAGCTTCATCTAAGCGGGTGTTCGTATATTCAAAACCATATTCCATCTTTAGATTACTATTATCGATTGTAACTTGAGGTATTTCTACTCCCATAATTGAACGATAAGTTATTTTTACTGTATCTTCTATGCTTACGGAATTGGCAATATCCATTATTACTCCTAAAGATATGTTAGCTATTTGTAATAGTCGATAAGCTTCTTGATATTTACTAGCCAAATCGTCTCTTAGTATTTTTACTTTACTAGTTAACTGCATCATTTCTTTAATTAAGACATTACGTTTACGGTCTAATAAATCATAACCGTTAGTCGCAAGCGCTAATGAGTGTTTGATCGCAATTAAATTACCTTTAGTAGGTACTACTTTGCTAGCCATTAGAATTCTCCGTCAGTTAATACTAGATCAATATTTCCATTTTGAGTTTCAAAATATAAAATTGCTTCATCATGATTGTAAAATTGGTCTATTATCTTTGGATCTAATCGATCTAAACTTTTTCTTGGTAATACCGATAATAATCTCCAACCTAATTGTAATGTTTCCATAATGTCTCGGTTACTATTTTCGCCTTGACCTATATAGAATTGATCAAATAGTCTACCAAAAGACATAAATTGACGATCAGCTAAAGATAATTCATCTTCTCCAATTACACTTGCTAGTGATTTCGCTTCTTGAACTCGGGCATAAGATGCGAACAATTGATTGGCAAGCGGTGAGTGATCGGCTCTTGTAAACCCTTCACCAATACCATCTTTCATTAATCTTGATAAAGATGCCAATACTCCAACTGGTGGATATACCCCCATTTGGTGTAGTTGGTGATCTAAAACGATTTGTCCTTCGGTAATATAACCCGTTAAATCCGGAACGGGGTGCGTAATATCATCATTTGGCATTGTCAAAATTGGGATTTGGGTTAATGATCCATCGATACCTTCGATAATTCCAGCTCTTTCATATAAAGATGCTAGATCTGAATATAAATATCCTGGGTAACCTTTTCGGCCGGGAATTTCTCCTTTTGATGAACTAAACTCTCTTAGGGCTTCACAATATGCAGTGACATCAGTCATTATTACTAATATGTGCATTTCGCATTTGAACGCTAGATACTCTGCTGCGCTTAATGCACAACGCGGAGTAATTATTCTTTCGACAATTGGGTCGTTGGCCAAGTTAATAAACATTACTACTTTATCATTAACTTTAGCTTGGATAAAACTTTGTTTAAAGTAATTAGCTACATCATTTTTTACTCCCATTGCTGCAAAGACAATGCCAAATTTTTTGTCACTATCTTCGGCTATTTTCGCTTGTTTTACGATTTGGGCTGCTAATTCGTTATGAGGTAAACCACTGCCTGAAAATATTGGTAGTTTTTGTCCTCTAATTAAAGTGTTTAAACCATCGATTGATGAAATACCTGTATTGATATATTGACGCGGATATTGTCTGCTTACCGGATTTAATGCACTTCCGTTAATATCAACGAATTCTTTAGCATATATTTCACCTAATCCATCTATGGGTCTTCCTGCTCCGTCAAACACTCTTCCTAATAAGTCTTTAGTTAGACCTAATTGCATTGGGTGTCCTGTTAATTTAGTTAAGGTATTGGTTAAAGATAAACCACTTGTGCCTTCAAATACTTGCACAACACATTTTTCTTTGTTCATGGTTACTATTCTTCCAATTCTTTTAGTACCATCTTCTAATTTAAATTCGACCATTTCTTCAAAAGAAGCATCTTTTACATTATCTAATACTACTAATGAACCATTAATTTCGCTTAATCCACGATATAATTTTGCCATTTAGCGCTCCTTTCTACTCAATAGTTGATAGTAAACTATCAATTTTTTCATAATAAGTTTTTAATAAATTCATTTCATTATTTTTAATATCATATTTGATTTTAATTAATAAATCAAATACTCCACATTTTACAATTAAACTTATCGGTACTTTCTTATCAATATATTTACTAGCTTGAATATTGGCATAGTTGATTAAATCTAACATTAAGAATTGCTTTTCAAAAGGAACAAATGTATCTTCAGGATGGAACGCATTTTGTTGCAAGAATCCAACCCGGATAACTTTAGCTATTTCTAATGTCAATTTTTGATCATCCGGTAATACATCGGCACCAATCAATTTAACAATTTCATTTAATTGATTTTCTTTTTGAAGAATCGCAACCATTGTTTTTCGTAAATTATTAAATTTGTAGTCTACATTAACATCGTACCATCGGCTTAAATCACTTACATACTCACTATAACTATCAATCCAGTTAATGGCTGGATAGTGACGAGCATAGGCAAGAGATTTATCTAATGCCCAGAAAGTTCTTACAAAACGTTTAGTATTTTGGGTTACTGGTTCTGAGAAATCTGCTCCTTGTGGTGATACTGCACCGATTAATGTTAGAGATCCTTCTTTATTATTTAGAGTTTTTACGTATCCGCTTCTTTCATAGAATTGGGCAATTCTACTTGGTAAATAAGCTGGGAACCCTTCTTCTGCCGGCATTTCTTCTAGTCTTCCACTAATTTCTCTTAATGCTTCTGCCCAACGTGATGTTGAATCAGCCATCAAGGCAACATGATAACCCATATCGCGGTAATATTCGCCTAAGGCAACGCCAGTATAAATACTTGCTTCACGGGCAGCAACTGGCATGTTTGAAGTGTTAGCTATTAAAATAGTTCGATTCATTAATGGTTGTTGGCTCTTGGGGTCAACTAATTCACTAAATTCTTGTAATACTTGCGTCATTTCATTCCCACGTTCTCCACAGCCAACATAGACAATGATATCAGCATCACAGTATTTAGCAAGTTGGTGTTGTGTCATTGTTTTGCCGGTTCCAAAACCGCCAGGTATTGCAGCTGCACCACCTTTAGCAATTGGAAAAAAGGCATCAATTACTCTTTGACCAGTTATTAAAGGACGGCTTATTGGTAATCTTTCGATTACCGGTCGTGATTTTCTGATTGGCCATTTTTGTACTAATGTTAATTCGTGCAATTGTTGGTTTTCATCTTCGACTAAAACGACAACATCATTAACATGATATGTTGCTTGTTCATTTATCTTTACTACTTTTCCTTTTAAATATGGGGGGATCATGCATCGATGCTGAATTAAGCTTGTCTCTTGGGTAGTAGCATATATATCTCCACCGACTACTTGATCATTTAATTTGACCGTAATTTGTACTTCCCATTCTCTTTTTAAATCAAGAGTAAATACATCATTTCCTTCGCCAAGAAAATGACCATTTTGTTTTTCAATATCTCTTAGTGGTCTAAGTACACCATCAAAGATGTTATTTAATAGCCCTGGCCCTAAGTTGGCACTTAATAGGCTTCCACTACTGATTACTTCTTCGTTACATTTAAGTCCTGTTGTTGATTCATAAACTTGGATGGTTGTGACACGATCATTTACGCCAATTACTTCCCCTAATAGTTTATGTTCACCGACATAAACCATTTCCATCATTGAAAAGTCTTTCGTATCCCGAATTGTGACAATGGGTCCATTAATGGAATATATTAAATTACTCATTTGTGCCAACCTCTTCCTTTATTTCAAAATTCATATTTTGATAGAACCAATCTTTTTGGTCTTCTAGCATTGATAAAAAAGTACAGTCGCTTTCAATCGCTTGATCACTACTAATCAAACGAAAACCACCATATTTAATTGGATCAATATGGACAGTTAATTGATATTTTTTAATTACATCTTTTACTATTTTTTCATCTTTTTCCGCAATATATAATTCACCATTGATAAAATCATTTCCTTCTTTAGTAAGTTTTTCAACTAACCATTGACTATAATTATTTGATCTGGCAAATGTTTCTAATTTATTAATTATTTTATCAAATATCATATTTTCCAATTTTATCCGATATTCACTAATTTCGGTTTTAGTTTTTCTTTCTAATTCCGCTTGGATTAATGTTGTTTCACTCTTAATTTCGCGAAGCTCATTAACCATATATTTATCGATATCATGCTTAACTTTTAATTCATAACGCTCTTGTTCTTTCGCTTGATAATTATGCGTTTCATTTTCAATATAAGCAATTTTATCTTCAGTAATTTTATTAATTTCATCAACTATACGTTGAAATCGTTCGCTTTTACGCATGAATCATCACCTCAAATTTTCACGCCAATGGCACTCGAAATATATTCATCTATCGCTTTTCCGATATCACTATTACCATGACGATCAGGGATTTCCACTATGAGTGGTTTGGATAAATTTAATTTATAATCCGCAATTTCCATTGGACATAATGCCATTACTTTTGTCGTACATAAAACTATCCCAATTTCTTTATTTTCGATACATTCGTTAATAATATTCAATACCTCTTCTTTGGTTTTAACTAGTTTTCCTTCAATACCAGCTAGTCTTAATCCCATTAAAGTATCAGTGTTATCACTTATTAGAAATAGTTTCATTTTATAATTTATTGATAATTAAAATTGAGATTAATAGACCGTAAATCGCAACCCCTTCAGCTAAAGCTACGAAAATGATTGCTTTACCAAAGTTTTCTTCATTTTCACTGATTGCTCCAATCGCAGCTGGTGCAGCACTTGCTACTGCAATACCGGCTCCAATCGCTGAGCATCCTGTTGCTAGAGCAGCAGATAAGAAACCTAATCCTTGGGCAGTTGTTCCCATAATTGAATCTACTGTTTCAGCATAAACCATAAAATTATTTACTGACACAATAAACACGATTAAAAATAACCCCATAAATGCACTTATTTGCATTAATAATCGCATTCTTAATTTTTTCTTCTCGATTTTTTTATTAAATAAAGCGATAAAAGGTAAACAAATTAATAAAACTGCTGCTAAAGGTAAAATGAAATCCATAAAATTTAACATATACATATCCTCCTATTTTTGATCTTTTACTGTGACAAATCTTTTGCCACCACTTTTAAAATAACGTGAAAACATTTCATAATATTCCAAACGTAAAGTTTGAATACCGACTATCATTCCTTCAAGTCCCATAACAAAGATATTACCAACTATAAATGCAATAATACCAAAGTCACCACTCATTTCTTTTAACTTCATAACTACTAACATCATTCCAGCATGACTTAAAATAAAGCCTCCTACCCTTAAATATGACATTGTGTTAGTCACAAAGCTTAATACTATTTCAAATAACTCAAAGATTCCTTCAACAAAGAACCCCATCCAACCACCTTTTGGTTTAATTGGTTTTTTCTTAATCCAGTTATCAATCGGTTTTTCAAACAACATTAAAACTAAAGGTATAATTGTAATCGGTAAATAATAGTATGGTTGTAGAACATCTATATTAAATCCCATTGTTAAGATAACCAATACTAAAATGCCTCCATACATAATTAATCCCGCTAAACCATTACTAGAAAATAAGGCAGTCGCAAATTCTTTACGACGAATATTTAAACAAATGTTGACAGTTATTGATATTACAATCAATAATGCCCCTAATCCACAAGCAAATATTAATAATGGCATAACTAATTCGGGGTCCATAATATGAATTGGCTTACTAGGAAGACCCAAAATATCGGTATAAAATGGTATCAATATCTCTTCATTACCAAAGAAACTACCATATAGTAAACCAAAAGCCATTGAGAACATACCAATACGCATAGCTATTGCCCCAAGTTTGCTCTTTTTCTTTTTCGCAAAATACCAACCTAATAAAACAAAACAAGCTCCTTGACCTAAATCACCAAACATCATACCAAATAGTAAACAGTATGTAACTCCAACAAATGTTGTCGGATCAAAATCAAAGTAATGTGGTGTACCATACATATCTACGAACATTTCGAATGGTTTAGCGAACCAACGGTTTTTCAGTTTTGTCGGCGGGACGATATTTGTTGTTCCATCGACTTTTTGCATTTTTACTTGTATATCTTGATTGTTCGCAAACAACTCAATAATGTCTTTTGTTTTTTCTTCAGGCACAAACCCGGTAACTACATAACGATCATCATATTGGGCAACATATTTATATAATTCACATGTTTTATGTCGATAATCAACATAACCATAAATATCCGCTAGTTCTTTTTGATGAGCGTTAATTATTTTCTTTTCATCAACTTTAGGAATTGATATTTCTTCGAAATACAAAGATTCTAATAATTTATGTACTGCATCCTTTTCACTATTGCTAGTAATTACAAATAACCAATAATATTGTTTATTTGTATTAAGCACATCATAAATCATATTATCAATTTCAAAAGTTTCTAATTTCTTCCCGCTACTTATAGGTATTCTTCCATAATATAACGTCAAATACTTTAAATTGTTTATTGTAGTAAAGTCATATTCTCGTAATCTTTCAACTGCCACCATATCATCTTTGGTAAAATGTTGATATTGGTTAATTTGACTTTCTATACTCTCAAAATCTTTTTCAATCGCATCGATTTCCGCTTTTACTTTATCATAACTAAATTGTTGACCATGATATGTTTCCTTTTCAAAATGAAAACTATGATCCAAATTTTCTAATATTGTTAACATTTCTGAATAACGATTATCGTTAGGTAATAAAGATCCTTCTTCAGTAACCACATTAGCCGCAAGTTCGCCATGAAAATAATCGATGTTCATGATATTATGCAATATCTCTTCAAAATGATCCTCTTGAGAAGATATTTCCAATAATTTCATCTTACAAATTGCCATTATTTTCCTCCTTAATAAACTAAAGATTTTTCAATCTTATCCATATTCGCTTGATAACGAATACCTTCAATTACTTCAATTATATTTTGTACTTCGATAGATTTTAAGGCGATAAAGCAAATTAAAATAACATTGGGACTTTGCGAGAAACGAAGTTTTCTTTTATATATATTATATAAAATAGTACTATAAAACTTATCCATATCTTTAACATCATCGCTAATGTAATTTTTGTAAGCAGATTGCTTAAATTCTTCAATCATTTCATTAACACTTAAATCTTTTATCCAGCGTAACATTTCTTTTTTACCAACAAGGCCATCATGAAAATTTATGATCCGAATTATTTCATTATTACTAACTTTGAAATATTTTTTCAAACGATAAATTTTTGAAATGTTCTTTAATTCAATTTCGACATCAATAATTTCTCTTAACTCTTTTGCTTCTTCTTGATGATAATTTTTATTTACTATCTTGTCATAATATTCATAGAGATACCGATACAAAGCTAGTTCTATTACTGAATAATCTAAGTCTTTTCCTTCTTTTGGTGCAAACTTTTCCATTATTTTATAATAATCTGTATCTTTTAACACCTTTATATAATCCATATAGGTAGTTTGTTGATACAACTTATTAAAATCTATTTTCGACATCGCACTCTTTTTAATCGAAAATCCTTTTATCTTTTGACCAATGTCTTCTTCATTAATCATTCTTAGTCCATCTAATATCTGAACTATTTCGTTTTCTTTAATCAAATAGGTATAAAATTCATTATCATTACTTCCACTAAATTTTAATAAATTTAAAAGCCGATTGTATACCGATTCCCTTAAAATTACTTCTAACTGTCCACGGTGAATACTATATTCATTCACATTTACTAAAAATTGATCGTAATCCGTATTGTTCTTTAAATAGGAAACTATTTCGGAAATACTTCTTTTATTAGTCAATTCTTGATAATTAGATTGTTTAAGTTGATATTTATACATCGCTTTAGCTTTGGCAGCCATTGCATTTGCACATTTATTCATATTCTTAAAATCTTTTCCACTAAGCCATCGACTACTTGATCAACTTGAGAATCAAATTGTTCTTGAAGTTGTTTATTCGTATTTTCGATTATGTGCCTACTTTGGTTTTCTAAAGCTTCATTGCCTTTGCGAATCTTCAGTTTTTTCGCTTCAACATCTTTTTTCGCTTTGTCCCATAACTGCTCTTCTATTTTCTTATTGTTTAGATTAATTAATTTATCTAAATCACCCTTATCTACTATGTGACTAGATATGTCATTTTGACTATCTAGATCTAATTGAATTAAATCGGTTATATACTTATTCATAATAGTCCTCCTATCACATTACTATTCTACTCTCATTAATTTATTATATCAATTTATATTTACTCTAATATTTATTCCGTTATTATTTATATCATTATTATATAATATTATCGCTGTATATGCTCAAAACATATAATAATTTCGATATTTTCGTAAAAATTAAGCTAATTTTCATTATTGCTTTTGTTTTTGCTTTTATTTATAAAATAATATATAATCATAGTTATAGAGGAGTTATTATGCAAGAAAATATATATACTTATAATTTAGAAGATATCCCTAACGAAAAGATAATTTTAACAGTTAAAAACCGTCCATGGGGTGTCATTATTGGTTTTATCGCTTTAGGAGCAATTACTTTACTAGTACCTAATTTTTGGTTTTTCTCGGCATTTTTAATTATTACTGCCATTGTCGCAATTGTCTTTATTCCTGAATTCAAAGCATTTGATTTTTATGAAAATTTCATGGTAGCTTATAGTCCTAGCTATCCTAACAAATGCGAAATTATTTATTATCAGAATTTGATCTCATTTGCGACTGAACAAAAAACTAATCAAGGGATTCAATTATTTTTCACTAAAGAAAACGAAGAAGTTATTTTACCAGTCAAGACTTTAAACGGTTCAAAAGTTCATAATTACCTTAATAAAGTTTGTCCTGATAAAGATTTACTATCAATTAAAATGAGCATGTTTAAAAATTCAGCACGTAGAACAAAGAAAAAGAAAAAATAAGACTCACGTCTTATTTTTTTCACATTTACACTTATGAAGTGCTTCTTTCATCTCTTGATGATGACATCCACCATGAGAGCAACCAATACATTTGACGCCACATTTCTTGCTTTTAATTATATATATTAACGCAATACCTAATATCATTATAACTGAACCAATGATTAATACATCTTCTACTCTCATATTTTATTCACTTTCTAGCTTATAAGCTAAAGCTTTTTTATTACCATTAATTATAAGGCCCACAAACACCGATATAATTAATAGACAAAGAATCAATCCGGGTATAAATCCAACACCTAATTTACCTATAGTGATATATGTTCCAAGTTGATAAATCGTAAATGATGTCACATAAGCCATACTAAATTGTAGACCAATACCGGCAAATAGCCACTTCTTATTTTTAATTTCTGCATTCATTGCGCCAATTGCTGCAAAACAAGGTGGCGTGAAAAGATTGAATACTAAGTAAGATAATGCAACTACGGAAGAAATACCAATAACATTCGCTACTTCATTTGCTCCACCTAATAATTCAAAACTATCAGTATCAATAAACTTAGTAATACCATAAACTACAGCCAAAGTACCAACTACGTTTTCTTTCGCAATAAAACCTGTAATTGCTGCAGCGGCAAGTTGCCATATTCCAAACCCTAACGGAATTAATAGGATGGCAAAAGGTGAGGCAATTGAAGCGAGGATCGATGTGCTTTCCATACCTTCTTCAACTACTTCTAAATTCCAATTAAAAGTTTGCATAATTTGTACTGCAGCATTACATACTAATATAATCGTTCCAGCTTTAATAATAAAAGCCTTTGCGCGACTAAGCGTAGATTTCAATGCCAATTTCAAACTTGGCCATTTATATTCAGGAAGTTCTAGGATAAAAAATGACTTCCTAAACTTATGACCATTTATTCGTTGAATCATATCGGCACTGATAAAAATTAAGACAACTCCCATAAAATACATTAACGTTCCTACCCAAGTAGCATCTTTAAAGAAAACGCCTGCAAATAAACCAATAATTGGCAATTTTGCACCACAAGGCATAAACGGTGTTAACATTGCAGTTGTTCTTCTTTCCCGTTCATCTTTAATCGTTCGACACGCCATAATGCCAGGGATAGCACAACCTGTTCCTATTACCATTGGTATTATTGATTTCCCGCTTAACCCAACTCTTTTGAAGAAACGATCCATTACCACTGCCACACGAGCCATATAACCACAATCTTCTAATAAAGCGATTAAGAAATACATTACCATTACTAAAGGCAGAAAACCAATTACTGCACCAAATCCACCAATAATACCATCTACTAACAACGACGATAAGAACGGCGAAGCATTTTGTAAAACGCCTTTTAAATATTCTTGAAAACTTTCAACAAGACCGACAAGATATTCTGATATCCAAGTACCTAAATAAGTTTGGCTTATCGCAAATACCGCATACATAATAATGGCAAAGATAATTACGCCAAACCATTTATTTGCCACTATGGTATCAATTTTATCTTGTAAGTTTACTTCATTAGTAATAAATACTCTTTTTTCAACTTTTTCTACAATGCTATTTACAAAATCATATCTTTTTAAATCCGCTTTTTCTACTTCTTTTTTATTAGTGATATCAAAAGATTCGCTCTTATAACTACTATTTTGCTGTTTCCCGACAACGCTTTCGCATTTTTTGATTAAATCGGTTAACCCTTTAGTATCATTGGCAATAGCTACAGTTTTAAGTACCTCGCAATCTAGTAAATTTCCCAGTAATTTTGTATTAATCTCGGTTTTCTTTTTCTCATTAATATCATTTTTATTTAAAGCTATTACTACAGGAATCCCTAATTCTAATAATTGAGTTGTGAAAAATAGGCTTCTACTTAAATTAGTAGCATCCACAATATTAATAATTACATCCGGATTTTGATTCTTAACAAATAAGCTGGTAATACTTTCTTCATTGGTAAATGGTGACATAGAATAAGCCCCCGGTAAATCGACAATAGTAATGTTTTGATTACTATACACTTTTTTAATATCACTTATTCTTTCTTCAACGGTTACCCCAGCCCAGTTTCCAACTTTTTCATTTTTGCCTGTTAAAGCATTATACAAAGTTGTCTTTCCACTATTGGGATTTCCGGCTAATGCAATTCTCATATATTTCCTCCTATGGTTAGTAATGACTAACTATGATTTAAAAATTTAAGCTATAACTATAGCTTGGGCTAAATTGCCATCGATACTATATCTAGCATCTTTGATTGCAATGGTATAATTATTACTAATGTGAGATACTACTGTAATTGTTTCATTAGGATAACAACCTAATGTTAATAAAAAACTATTTAGCTCTTCGTCTTTAGTATCAATACTTATTATTTTATACCTTTCTTGAATTTTCGCTTCTTTAATCGTCATAGTTCACCTCTCAACAGTTAGTTGACACTAACTATATTAACAAAAGAAAAGTGTCTTGTCAACACTATTTCATTTTTATATGATTTTTCAAACAATTAAAGGTTTCATCACTAATAATATGTTCCATGCGACAAGCATCAAGATTAGCTGTTTCATCACTTACTCCAATCGCTTTAAGAACATTATATAATGTTAAATGTCGATCATATGTCTTAATAGCAATGTCTTCTCCATCTTTACTTAATTCTAATG
>JBATBW010000126.1:0-1725 GCA_049662565.1 Erysipelotrichaceae bacterium
GTGAAGTAAAAAGGCACCAGTATTTTGTTAAGAATCCGGAAAGTACACCCAGAGAATTACAAAAACTTTTAAGCTTTTATCCAAATCAAAAATTGGAATTTTATCGCTGTATAAGAGATGTTAGCTATAAGGCGGAAGCAGCAAGTTATTTACTGCACTTTGAAAATCGATCGAAGAGTGAAGAAGTGAAAAAGATAGGTGTACAAAGTAAGTTGTGCAAAACTCCTCATCCCTATCCGTTAGTTCGTCAAATTCCCCAAACACCATTTTTTGATTTTTCTAGAATTCCTCAAGATAATTTACGGATTGCATCGCAAAGTGCCGTTACAACTGAATCGGTTTTTGAAGAGAAGGTTAAATGGTACTAAGTACCACCTTCTGAAAACGAAAGGTAGTGAACTATGTATTATGTTTATATTGTTATGTGTGTGGATAATACCTATTACACCGGAATAACAAATGATATTGAAAAAAGACTACATAACCATAATCACGCAAAAACTGGGGCTAAATATACAAAAACACGTCGGCCGGTAAAGCTTATGTATAAGGAAGCTTGCAAAAATAGGTCTTTGGCTCAAAAACGAGAAGCAGAAATAAAAAAATTGAGTAAGCTTCAGAAAATAAAAATGATAAAACTACAGCCTGGAGTATAATTTTATGATGGTTTTGGTTTACTTTTTAATAATAATTTCATTTTTGGCTCCATCGATTGATATTTTTAAAAATCCTTTCACTTTTCAAAAATACTTTTTTGTAGATTCGGCTTGGGTTTGGGTTGTAAGTTTGACAGCTTTGACTGTTTTAAGATTTTGGACGAAGTATGAATTATCTAACAAATTAAAATCGGGTAATAAATATTTACTTTTTCCAATACTAATTATTATTTCTGTCGGACTAACAGTATGGGATTACTTTACGGAAGCAAATTTTATATACAGCAACTTCTTTGTTAATTATCAACGGATTTTTCTGATGGCATTGGGAAGCGGATATATTGCAATTTTATTTTCAGAAATAAAATATTTAAGAACAAATCATAAAAAAATTATTTTTGATTAAGCCTTTTACTTATTTTAATAGCAGTGGTTGTGGGAATGTGGCCATTTGATGTTTTGAGAAAACTTTCAAGAGAAGACGGAGTTATTGAAAGCTTACAATTTTTACTTTCAGCCGCAAGCGCGATTTTGGCACTAAAATACGCAAAAAAAATATGGACAAGCAAATATAAAATAGCAGCTAGGCTATACATAATTTTTGGAATTGGAATGATTCTGGTTGCAGGCGATGAAGTGTCTTGGGGACAAAGAGTATTAAATATTGAGACACCAGCTCGCCTTGCGGAGATCAATATTCAATCGGAATTCAACTGGCATAACTTATCGCTATTTTCAACTGCTATAACTATTGGATATATAATCGTTGGGTTTTATGGTTCCTTTGCTTGGGCAGTTGCGAAAGTATGGAAAACTAAAAACGACGCTGTGGATATTTTTATTCCACAGAGTTTTTTGTTTTTCTATTTTTTTATTCCTTTTATTTATAATTTGCGAACCTGGGTAGACCAACAATTGTTAGGCTCGTGGTTTGAATTTAACGAGTTAATGCTTTATTTGGGAATTTTTATTTTTGTTAGTTATAATTATTTTTCGTTCAAATCTGAAAAAAGACTGAAACGGATGGTAAAATAGTTTGGAGTATTCCCCTATAAAATGAGGCCCCAAT
>JBATBW010000127.1:0-3206 GCA_049662565.1 Erysipelotrichaceae bacterium
GTTTATTATTAAATGTTATTCAAGCATCGACAAGTATAATTATTGTTAGTGCTTGTTATAAGTTGTTGATTGTCCGTTTAAAAGATATTGTGGACAGAGGTTAGAATGAAACAAGAGAATATTCGTAATTTTTCGATTATTGCCCATATTGATCATGGTAAGAGTACTTTAGCGGATCGAATTTTGGAATTCACTAATACTTTAACTAAAAGGGAAATGGTTGAACAAACATTAGATACTTTAGATTTAGAAAGAGAAAGAGGTATTACTATTAAGTTAAATGCGGTACGCATTGATTACCTTGCACCAGATAATGAAACTTATCATTTACATTTGATAGATACTCCGGGTCATGTCGATTTTACATATGAAGTTAGTAGATCTTTGGCGGCCTGTGATGGGGCATTGCTTGTCGTTGATGCAGCTCAAGGTATTGAAGCGCAAACGCTTGCGAACGTCTATTTAGCTTTAGATAATGATTTGGAAATTATTCCAGTTATTAATAAAATAGATTTACCAAGTGCGGATGTGGAATTAGTTAAAAATGAAATTGAAAATGTTATTGGTTTAGATTGTAGTGAAGCTCCATTAATTAGTGCGAAAAATGGTATTGGTATTGATCAGGTAATGGCCCAAATAATTAAAAATGTGCCTGCTCCTAAAGGAGATGTCAATAAACCATTACAAGCTTTAGTATTTGATTCTATTTATGATTCATATCGTGGAGTAATTGTTTATGTTTGTGTTAAAGAAGGACAAGTAAAAGTTGGTGATGAAATTGTTTTTATGTCAACTGGTGCGGTTTATGAAGTATTAGAGTTGGGTGTTCATACACCAAAAGAAGTTAAAAAAGATTGTCTAATTACAGGTGAAGTAGGATGGATTAGTGCAAGTATTAAGTCAATTAAGGATATCAATGTTGGTGATACAATAACTAGAAAAGATAATCCGGCTAAGGAAGCTTTAGAAGGTTATCGTAAGATGAATTCGATGGTTTATTGTGGATTATACCCAGTAGAAAATAACCGTTATAATGACTTAAGGGATGCCTTAGAAAAGATGCAATTAAATGATGCTAGTTTAAATTATGAACCTGAATCAAGTGTCGCTTTAGGTTTTGGTTTTAGATGTGGATTTTTAGGTTTACTACATATGGATGTTATACAAGAACGTTTAGAACGAGAATTTAATATGAACTTAATTGCGACTTCTCCTAGTGTTATCTATCATGTATATTTAACGGATAAAACGATGGTTACTGTTGATAACCCTTCAATGATGCCCGATCCTTTACGAATCGAAAGGATTGAAGAACCATATGTAAAAGCGAGCATAATGTCGCCAAAGGAATATATTGGTCCAATTATGGAACTATGTCAAAAGAAACGTGGCATATATATGGATATTGTTTATTTAGATGATACCCGTGTTAATGTTGTATATAATTTACCATTATCAGAAATTATCTTTGATTTCTTTGATACCTTAAAAACAGTTACTAAAGGTTATGCTTCTTTAGATTATGAACTAATTGGCTATCAAGCTTCTAAGTTAATGAAGATGGATATTTTATTAAATGGAGACATCGTTGATGCTTTATCGACAATTGTTCATCGTGATTTTGCCTATAATCGAGGAAAAGCGATTGTGGAGAAATTGAGAAAATTAATTCCGCGACAACAATTTGAAATACCCATTCAAGCGGCCGTAAACAGTAAGATTGTCGCACGTAGTGACATTAAGGCATTACGTAAAAACGTTCTTGCTAAATGTTATGGTGGTGATATATCACGTAAGAAAAAATTATTAGAAAAACAAAAAGAAGGTAAAAAACGAATGAAGCAAGTAGGTAATGTAGAAATACCTCAAGAAGCATTCATGAGCGTTCTAGCAATGGACGATGAATAAGGGATTGTATTTACATATCCCTTTTTGTCATTCGATTTGTCATTATTGTGATTTTACGCGTTGTATCTATAGTGAACAACTCGCTAATCAATATATCGATAAATTAGTAAGGGATATTGATCAATTAGATGACGATTTTATTACCTGTTATATTGGTGGGGGAACACCAAGTTGTCTAACAACAAAACAATTAACTACATTGTTAAAAAGTCTACAACGATTCAATTTTAAAGAATTTACTATAGAAGCTAATCCTAATGACATTGATTTTGAATTAGTGAAATTATTAGTTTCTCATAAGATTAATCGGATATCTTTAGGAGTTCAGTCTTTAGATGATCAATTATTAAAGGATATTAATCGTAATCATAGTGTTAAACAAGTTTATCAAGCGATTGATATTTTGAATAGTAATGGTTTAAATAATATTTCAATTGATTTAATTTATGGTTTTAAACAACAATCTTTAGCTCTTTGGGAAGACACTTTAATTAAGTCTTTAAATTTAGATGTTCAACATCTTTCGATATATGCGCTTACAATCGAAGAAAATAGTTATTTTAAACGTCATAATATTGAAAGTGTGGATGATGATACTTCTTATTTAATGTATCAAAAAGCCGTAGAAATCTTGTCATCTAAGTTTGAGCATTATGAAATTAGTAATTTTGCTTTTAATAATCATTATTCATTTCATAATATGTTGTATTGGAAAGATGATAATTATATTGCTTTAGGATTAGGTGCTAGTGGTAAAATGAATAATATTCGTAAAACTTATAGTACTAATTTTATTGATTATCTGAATGATAATGCTTATGAAATTGAAGAAAATACTATTGATGAAATGAAATTTGAATATATTATGACTAATCTTCGTCTAGTTAAGGGATTAGATATTAATGAATATTTTAATCGTTTTAATAGTGATATCTTTCTGGATTATGCAGTAATAAAAAAACTAATTGATGATAATCAACTAGTTTATATTGATAATTATTTAAAAATTAGAGAAGATTTATTATTTGTTAGTAATAGTATTCTCGTATCATTTTTGTAAATTTTTAAAATTCATTTTTGTGATTAATGGTAACAAAGATGGATTTTTTTGTTTTAAATAGTTCAAATAAGCCTGGGGTTTATCACCAGCCCCTAAAGGTAATTGAATATCATAATGTTCATTGATTTTATCAATGGCATTTAAGAAATAATAGCGAGCAATGATGGCAGCTACAGCTACGCTTAAGTATTTGCTTTCGGCTTTGGTTTCAAAGATAGTGGGCATTAAAACATTAGGT
>JBATBW010000128.1:0-5231 GCA_049662565.1 Erysipelotrichaceae bacterium
GTACCATATGTTCAAGCTCTATTAAGAAGAAGAGTTAATGACGAAAAAGAAATTAAAGTTATTGATATTGATGATTTACAATTAAATTTAGAACAATGTGTGTTACGTATTAGCGGGAAAGTTGTCCCATTAACATCTTTTGAATATAAGATATTAAGAACATTGATGGGCAACCCTAATAATATCTTTACTAAGGCACAACTATATGAAAGTACTAGTGATGATTATTTTGATGTATATGACAATGCGATGATGGTGCATATTTCTAATCTTAGATCGAAAATTGAAAAAAATCCTTCCGACCCGCAATATATAATTACGGTTAGAGGGTTGGGGTATAAGTTTAAATATGAAAAAGAATAAAAGTTTAGTGTCGATTACAATATCGTATCTATTGTTGAATATCTTCATAATATTAGTAATTATATATGCAGTGGACAGTACTTTTAATCATTTCATTACTCAATCATTTTCTTCAATTGAAGATATATTAGTTTATAGTGATGAACTTGAGGAAGATGATTTTGTCAATATTCCGTTTCATCATTATAAAAACAGTGATGTTGTTGTTTTTAATGAAATTGGAAGTGTGATCTATGCATCAAGTAAAGAAGTTAAAAACAATTTATCTTTAATCGATTTAAACTATACTACAATGTATAATGATGAAGTATCATATGATTTAGTTCATAAGCAAAATGACCAAGGTTTTTATGTCACTTCCTATATTTATGAAGGATGGGATCGAATTAATCTGGATTATATTGATATCGATAAAAACTTCAGGGTAATAGCTGGAGGTATTTTGCCAGTTAATACACAGCTTACCTTGAATCAAATTAATTATATGGCCAAACAATATGATGAAAAACATCAAATTAATGTTACTCAATATTTTACTTTTGAAGGTGAAAAAAGAATTTTGGCATATATTAGTCCAATTTTAACAGAAGAATCATACATGAATGTCATCAATAATTATGATTTTAAATATCTAATTATGTTGGTAACTATATTCTTTGTAATTCTTTTGCAATCATTATTATTTAAAAATAAAATTATTAAATTAATCGCTCCACTAAATAATGCGATTAATAATTACAAATTAGGAAATAGTCAAACTATTCCTAATGAAATCAGGGTTAAAGAATATCAAAGCATTTTAGATGACTTTAAATCACTAGTTAATAATATTGAACAAATAAACAAAGAAAAAATGAAAATTAATGAAGAAAAAAACCAAATTATTGCGGATATCTCTCATGATATTAAAACACCTTTAACGGTAATTTTAGGATATAGTAAAGCGCTTAATGATAATCTTATTGAGAAAGATAAAGTTAGCTACTATTTAGATACAATATATAAGAAAGCGGTTCTCGCAAATGAAAGAATTGAATCTTTCTATGAGTATTCACAATTAGAACATCCTTCATATATTATTAATACAAAAAAAACTAATATCAATGAATTCATAAGAAAATATATAATTAGTATTTATTCGCAATTAGAATCAAGAAATATTCAACTAATAGTTGAAATACCGGAAAATGATATTTTCTATGATTTAGATGAAGTCTTATTTAGAAGAGCTCTAGATAATTTAATCAGTAATACCATTAAATACAATGATAAAGATATTACTGTAAAAATCAGTTTATCGGTTAAAGAAAAAAATATTATTATTACGATTGCTGACAACGGAGTTGGCGTAGATGATAATATTAAAGATAAAATATTTGATCCATTTATCACAACTAATGAGTCAAGAACGGCAAATAATGGTACGGGACTAGGATTAAGTATTGTCTATAAAATTATCATATTACATAAGGGAAGTATATCATTAAAAAATAAAGATGACTTTAAGACTGTTTTCGAAATAACATTACCTTTATAGGGTAATGTTTTTTTCTTAAGGTTAACTTAAGGATCGCAATATATATATTTAAGATAATAATCATATAATTTAATCGGAGGATTAGATATGAATAACATTTTTACCTATTTAGAAAAAAGCTCAATTATAAATCCTAATAAAATTGCAGTAATCTGTGAAGATCATAAATATAGTTACAATCAACTATATAAAGATAGCAAATGTTTAGCTACTTCGCTATTGAATAAGGTGATCGTCTGTAATCCCATAGTTGTATTTATGGAAAAGAGTTACCAAACCCTTACAGTATTTTTGGGGGTTGCAGCAACAAGAAATTTTTATGTATTAATAGATCCATCATTACCTAATTATCGGATAGAACAAATTATTGAAGTGTTGAATCCAGCATTAGTTGTCACAACAACTAAAGATGTAGATAAAGCTAGAGAAATATTTGATCAAAAAAAGATAACATTATATGATGATTTAATTAATCAAAATATTGATGAAGAAAAAATCAACAATGTTAAAAAACAATGGTTAGATATTGATCCGTTGTATACTAATTTTACTTCAGGAAGTACTGGAGTACCAAAAGGAGTTGTCGTATCACATGGCAGTGTTATTGATTTTATTGATGTTTTTGATCAGTCTTTTAATTTTCAAGAAGATGATATTATTGCGAATCAGGCACCATGGGATTTTGATGTTTCAACAAAAGATATCTATACTGCACTTAAAAAGGGAGCTACTTTACTAATAGTTCCCAAATATATGTTTTCTAATCCCATAAAACTAATGGACTATTTATCCGATAATGAGGCCACAGTAATGGTTTGGGCGGTATCGGCTTTATGTTTAATCACAACTTTCCATGGGTTAGATTATAAATTATTACCGAGTGTTCGTAAAATATTGTTTAGTGGTGAAGTAATGCCGCTGAAACATTTGAAACAGTGGTTAGATAAATTACCACAAGCGGCAATGATTAATTTGTATGGGCCAACAGAAATTACTTGTAATTGCACTTATCATCAAATTGATCGTGATAATGAATATCCTAATGGAATTCCTATTGGTAAGCCCTTTTTCAATGAAGGGGTATTCTTATTAGATGATAACAACCAAGAGATTATGAAAGATAATGTTGTCGGTGAATTATGTGTAAAAGGTAAGGCTTTAGGATTAGGTTACTATAATAATCCAAGCCAAAGTGATAAAGTATTTATTCAAAACCCATTAAATGATAAATATTTTGAAAGAATCTATCTAACAAGAGATTTAGCTAAATATCATAATGGCGAATTATATTTCTGTGGTCGTAAAGACTTTCAAATTAAATATTTGGGTCATCGAATAGAATTAGAAGAAATCGAAAAAAACATCAATGACATTCAAGATGTAACTCGTTGTTGTTGTGTGTTTGATGAAGATAAACATCGTTTATATGGTTATTATATTGGTCAGGTCGATAAAGAAATAATTTTTCAAAAACTACAAGAAAGATTACCAAGTCATATGATTCCTACTCGTTTAGTTCAAATTGAAGAATTCGAATTAAACAAAAATGGAAAAATTGATCGCAAGAAACTATTAGAAAGAAAAGGTAAATAATATGAAATATAGTGTAGAGAATATTATTGATAATTATAGTACTCCAGCATATATATTTGATATGGAAGTGCTACAAGAAAGAGTGAATTATTTAAACAAGATTTTAGATAATAAAGCCCAAATATGTTATGCCATAAAGGCTAATCCTTTTGTCGCAAAATATCTTAAGGATAGTATTGAGAAATTTGAAGTATGTTCACCAGGTGAATTATATATTTGTAATGACTATGAAATTGCAGGAAAAAAGATTGTCGTTTCGGGTGTTCATAAAGAAGAACAAGTAATGGAATATGCTTTAAATCATTATGATGGAATCAATATTTTTACAATTGAATCATTATCTCAATATGAGTTGTTAGATGAATTGTGCCATAAATATGATAAGAAGATTAATTTATTAGTTCGTTTATCAAGTAAGACTCAATTTGGAGTTAGTGAAGAAGATTTATGGACAATTATTGATAAAGCAGTTGATAATCCTTATCTTAATGTTCAAGGTATTCAGCATTACTCATCAACACAAAAGAAATCAATTAAGCGGTTAACTAAAGAAATAAATCAATTAGATGAGTTAATTCAAGAAATTAATGAAAAATATCCAGAAACTATTAAAGAATTAGAGTATGGTCCAGGATTTCCAATATTCTATTTTAATAATGACGAATTTGATGAAGATGAATTTTTATTAGAATTTAAGAATATTTTAGGATCAATTACTAGTTCAGTTAGTGTAACTTTAGAAATTGGAAGAAGTCTAGTAGCTAGTTGTGGTAATTATATTACTAAAGTAGTAGATCTAAAAAACATTGGTGAATTAAATTATGCGATTGTCGATGGTGGAATCCATCATATTGCATACTTCGGTCAGTTTATGGCAACTAAAATACCATTTATTGATATCTATCCACCAAGAAATTGCGAAGATGGAAAAATGTGGAATATTTGTGGGTCTTTGTGTACTAATAATGATATTTTGGTAAAAGAATTACAAATAGAAGACTTAAAAATTAATGATTATTTAGTATTCAAAAACACGGGTGCTTACTGTATGTGTGAAGGAATCTCTTTATTTTTGAGTAGAGATTTACCTCAAGTAATTATTTATAGTCAAGAAAACGGCTATGAAATTGCGCGCGATAAGCAAGCAATTTATAATTTAAATAAATGTCAATAAGGAGAACAAAAATGGAAAAGTTAAAAGAAATATTAGAAGAAATCCATCCAATGGTAGATTATGATAATGAGGATAAGTTGATTGATAATCATATTTTAGATTCGTTAGATATACTTAGTTTGATTGCGGAAATTGAAGATGAATTCGATGTTGTAATTCCACCAGTTGAAATAGTTAATCATAATTTTAATTCTTTAAAAGATATTCATAATTTAATCAGTCGTCTACAAAACGAGGCATAATAAATGAGTTCTTATTTCTCATTAGTTTATATTTTTGCTTTTTTGCCGATAGTAGTGGGACTATATCATGTATGCATTAAGAAATATCGCTGGGTAGTTTTATTAGTAGCGAGTTTAGTATTTTATTATTTGATAAGTAACTGGCTAATAATATATATTGCTTTTTCGACACTATCAATCTATTTTCTTGCAAGACTGATTAATAACTACCATCAGAAAATTAGTGATGATAGTGTAAACAAGAAAAGCTATCAAAAGAAGCAAAAATTATTAATTGTGTTAGGGGTTTTATTAAATATTGGGATTTTAGTTATATTAAAAT
>JBATBW010000129.1:0-6464 GCA_049662565.1 Erysipelotrichaceae bacterium
ATTAATCCCTCTCTAGATCATAAAAAAGATAATCGCAACCATGTGCGAAATAGCTGCAGCTACTATAAAGAAATGCCATATTGCATGCATGAAATTTTTCTTTTGGACATAAAATCCCGCCCCAATCGAATAAAAAACTCCACCTAATACCAATAAAAACATAAACATCCAATTTGATTCCCTAATCAATATTGGTAAGAAGAAGACAACACTCCATCCCATTATCATATATATTAATACCGTAACTTTAGGCGCACTCTTTTGGGCAATACTCTTAAATAAAATACCGACTAAAACCGCAATCCATTGCATCACAATAATCAGTATGCCTTGCCATCCACCAATAATAACTAAAGCAATCGGAGTATAACTACCCGCAATTGCGATATAAATCATACAGTGATCTAAAATTCTAAACACATATTTGTGATCTGTGCCATAAGGCATTGCATGATATAAGCAACTTGTCAGAAACATCAAGAAAATACTTATTAAAAAAATACCTACCCCAATAGCTTGCATCCAGCCATTTTGGATATAACTATATACTACTATTATAGGTAACCCAAATAATATAATTATTGCCATTACCCCATGCGATATTGAATTAGCTACTTCTTCACCAAAACTAAGTTTGGTATTATCTCTCATTGTTTTTTCCATCATTTCACCACCTTGTATAATTATAGCACATTTATAAATAAAACAAGTAGTATTACCTACTTGTCATATTTACATACAAATGATGTTGGATCATTGACATAAATTACATATTTATTGTCTTTAACTGTTTGTTGACCGTTGAATGTTCCTTCAATTACTTCACCTTTTTCAGTGTAACTAATTTTTCCATTAATATTTAAACCATCTTCACTGCCCTTAGTTAAGTATACTACTTTAGAATCTTCTAATTTAGAAATTTCTTTAACTTCTAAATTTTCACTAATACATTTAGAAATACGAGCATAAGCATCCACGTCTAACTTTGCCTTAGAATCACTATTCCCACACCCAGCAATTCCTAAAGCAACTACACCACATAATACTCCCATAATAATTTTCTTGTTCATATATCCATCTCCCTTTACACACGTATTTCATTATACTCTCAAAAATATAATAATCAATATGACAAACAACAATTATTAGTTTATTTTCCAACAAAATAATGATATTATTAAAAAGCATTAAAAAGGGAATGATGTTCTCCCTAGGATAACCCTGAACCGCTGACAAAGCTGATGACTTCTGGTATTTTTAACGACCACTAGCATCAGCTTTTTTGTGGTCATAATGAAGGAGAAAAAATATGTTATTATCACTAGCCTTAATCTTTTTATGTGGGATGGTCTTAGGCGCCATCTTTGAAAAACTAAAACTACCAAATTTGTTAGGTATGTTGATAAGTGGAATTATTTTAGGACCCTATTGTCTAAATTTATTAGATCCAAAAATATTAAGCATATCACCCGAACTAAGACAAATAGCCCTTATAATAATCCTTACTAGAGCCGGACTCAACTTAGATATTAAAGATCTAAAAAAAGTCGGAAGACCAGCCATCTTATTATGTTTTGTCCCCGCCCTATTTGAAATACTAGGAGCCATCATACTAGGACCCTTATTATTAAATCTAAGTATATTAGACAGTGCTATCTTAGGAACGGTAATCGCAGCCGTATCACCAGCGGTAATCGTTCCTAAGATGTTGAAACTAATAAAAGAAGGATATGGCACTAACAAAAGCATCCCCCAAATGATCATGGCCGGAGCCTCAGTTGATGATGTCATAGTCATTGTCCTATTCACCTCACTTACTAACTTAGCCCAAAGCAACACCCTTAATCTAACTCAATTTATCACCATCCCTTCTTCCATTATTCTAGGAATCATTGTAGGAGTAATAATTGGTTTACTACTAACCAAACTATTTACCAAAATCCATATGCGAGATAGTAGTAAAATAGTAATCATATTATCAATATCATTTCTACTAGTAACCCTAGAACAACAGCTATCATCAATAATGGGATTCTCCGCACTACTAGCTATTATGACCATTGGTATTACCATCCAACAAAAGAAACAAGAATTATCAAAAAGACTATCCAACAAATTTTCCAAACTATGGGTTAGTGCCCAAGTTTGGTTATTTGTATTAGTAGGAGCCACAGTAAACATTGCCTATGCCACAAAAACCGGCATTACAGCCCTTATCTTAATTATCTTACTATTATTATTCAGAAGTGTTGGTGTGCTTATTTGCCTACTAAAAACGCTTTTAAACACCAAAGAAAAAACCTTCTGTACTTTTGCCTATTCACCTAAAGCTACTGTCCAAGCAGCCATAGGTGGCATCCCCTTAGCATTAAATCTAACTTGTGGTGATACTATTCTTAGTGTGGCCGTCTTATCCATCTTAATAACTGCCCCACTAGGAGCTACTCTTATTGAGAATAACTATAAGAAACTTCTAACTAAAAAGAATTCATTATAAGAAAAAGACAACCAAACAAAATATTTGGTTGTCTTTTATTACTTAGTCTTAATACTAATTTCACCCGATGTGCTAAGCAAATCCAAAGAAGCATCAATACCATCAATAGAAAAATTAAATCCTTGTTCATTGCCATTATATGATATTTCCCCAAAACTCTTTGCCCTAACACTAGCACTAGGAGTAACAGTCTTAATATCCCCTGATACCGTTTCTATTTGCATCTTCTTAATCCGATCTGAAGTAATATGACAATCACCAGAAACCGATTTTAAAGTAACATCTAAGAAAGAACCATCGACACTAATATCTGACGAAGTAGTATTACCAATAACCTGCGTAATTATACTATTTCTTAAAGTAATATCACCCGATATTCCCTCACAATTGATACTATCACTAGTAATATTATCTAAAATAATATCGCCAGAAACACTATTTAAAATTCCGTTCTTAATTGTCCGATCACTAAATTTAATGTCGCCATCCACACTAGACAAATTCAATTTACCTATATTATGTCCTTTAGGCATCGTAATACGAACTTCGCCATGGTTTAAACTCAAACCAAATAAATCATCGAATTCAGTAACAAAATATAATGTGCCATCCACTACTTCCAATCGTTGTATTTTTTCTTTATCACTTATATTATACTTAACCGAAAAAACATCACCCTCTTCAATAATAATATCACCTGACTTAATATTAACCTCAATATTACTAAACTCCTGTACTTCCTTCTCTAAAAACTGATCTGAGCCCCCAAAGCTATTAGAATAACTAAACAATGAAAAATCTTTCTTAATAAATGAACCCATGCTAAATAATACACCTCCTATCACAAGCACGACACTTAATACAATAACCGTTTTCTTAATCATTCTCATCTTTTTTATTATGTAACTGTATCATATCCATTTCACCTTTGTCTGTCAACTGATAATAACTTTGTGTTGATTTAAAGCTAGATACATCCGCACTTCCTGTATTCGCACATATTTATACTCATCTTGATTTTATAATACACTAATCATGACGATATCTAATATATTCACCTATTTGTAAACCCAATACAGTATACCCTAATTAACTTTACTATGTTGAACACAAATCATATCATAAAGTCAAATAATTATTGTTATTTTATTACCATCTCTATTTGAACACTTGTAGATTTTACTTTACTATGGTAAACTTCAAATTATCCATAAATAATAGTAAACAATTTAACACTTATCATGACTTTAAATTAGCTTGGTACATTAAAACTACTTATGCAACGATAAATAGCATTGTAGAAACTAATAGTAGCCGACATTTTATTAAAGTCTTTATATAATGGATACAGGAGGTAAATATATGACTTTTCACGAAAAATTAAAAAACCTAAGAGTTAAAAACGAATACTCACAAGAACAACTTGCAGAACTGCTTAATGTATCCCGACAAGCAATAACTAAATGGGAAAACGGCAAAGGAATGCCCGATATCAACAATATTAAAGCAATAGCAGAAATATTTGATGTCACATTAGACTCTTTACTAAATGATGTCGAAGAAATGGAATCAACAGATGAATACTTTTGTTGGAAGATATGTTTTTCTATGGCTATCATAGGCTTAGTTGTAGGATGGTTACTAATGAGTATTGTAGGAACAACTATCAATATGGGAGCATTTGGTATCGGTGGTGGCATTATCGGCTATGCATTAGGCTATATTATCTTAGAAATCACATCAAAACTAAAGAAATAACACATCTATTATGATCATTTTAGCTTTCACTAAAATCAAACACGATAATTAAAATAGGACAACCCCTTAATAGGGGTTGTCCTTTGTGTGCATGCACGACACACAAAAGAAGGCATCCTTTGGAGCGTTCGCTTAGCGATTTATTAAACAAAGTAAACTTTCATTGACACTTTAAAACACAAACGAAGAAAAAACTATTATGTAAGAGCAGTTCCGCTTTCGTATGACAGTTTTCTTTATATCTAAATATTAGGATCAAAATAGAAATTTAGTCTTTGCCAGTGATTTGAGTATTATCATCCATTATTATGTCTCTAAATTTTCTCTTGTCAATAATAAATTATCAAGCAGACTTTACATATCAGAATATTAAGATCCTTTTGAATCTTTATTGCATTAAACTATAAATGCCAAAGTGAGCTTCTTTGCTATGACTTAAACCAATATGTATGTAAGGTTACACGCCATTGTGTTCATGAAGCAAGTCAACACTTATATGTTGTATATTTATTTTATCATATAATGTAAATCTTTCAATTGACCATCTTGTACTATCGCATATATCATCTTTCACTTATGATAATGTCTTTATTATCACCAAAGATTATGTCGCAAATTCATATGCTGGATAATACAACACCATCTAGATGAGGATATTCATATGAGAAAGGTGGAACTAGCAATGGATGAAAATTATAAATAAGAAACAATTAGAAAAGTAGTAAAGAAGGATTTATCAGTAAAAGCTACAGTTGTTAGATTAGGTAGTACAAACAGAACAATTTATCGATTAGAAGATAAATATATAAAATTTGGTAAAGCTGCATTTATGCATGGAAATAGAGGTAAGCAACCAGCTACTAAGTATTCAAATTAAATTAAACAAAAAGTAATGAATATGGTGCGCTAATCTAACTCATTTTCTTGAAATTATAGAAATATCTTAAATTCAAAATAAGCTATACAAAAGAATTATAATCTAGACTACCCAACAAATTCTCCTAACTATGGTTCGGTGCACAAGTTAGTTATTTGTATTAGTAGGAGCCACTGTAAACATTGCCTACGCCATAAAAAGCGGCGTTACAGCCCTTATCTTAATTATCCTGCTATTATTATTCAAAACTATTGGCGCACTTATAAGCCCAATAAAACGCCTTTAAACACATAAGAAAAAACTTTTGTACTTTTGCCTACTCACTTAAAGCTACTGTCCAAGCAGCCATTGGTGGCATCCCTTTAGCATTAGGTCTAACTTTTGGTGATACTATCCTTATTGATAGTAACTATAAGAAACTTCTTACATAAAATAATACATCTTAAAAATGCATTATTTTTTTATATCAAAAGAATATTTATTTTCATTAAAACTAACAATTGTCAGTAACTTACAACATACCTGTCTTCTTCAAAAGTGAATTCAATGTTATTTCTGCCCAACTATATTGTCGCATGTATTCACCTGTAAAGGTCCATATTGCTTTATTATCTCCTTTAAGGAACTGGTAATAATCACAATCAAATGTGTCTACGTTAATACTTCTATTGTTATTTTCTTTGGACAAAATATATTCTATACCATTATCGTATAGCGTCTTTTTTAGTCGCATTACTGCTGTTCGACATAGTGAACTATCCCCTATTCCTTCCCAAATTATTGCCATTGCTTCTTCGGTTGAAACTAGACCACCGTTGTTATCTACCATTAGAGCTAATAGTTCTTTAGCTTTTTCGCTGCTGAACTCTAGTAGTTCTCCATTAATAAAAACATCAAAACTACCAAATGTTTTTATAAACACTTGTTTTTTTTGTCTAGCGGATAGTAATTTAGCTCTTTCTACTATTTCTGCTATATCTTCTTTGGTATATGGTTTAGTTAAGAAGTAATCGGCTTTTAATCTTATTGCTTCCATTGCATATTGTTCATAGGCTGTTACATATATCAAAACTAATTCAGGATATATTTTTCTTAATTCTTTTCCTAGTTCTAATCCGTTCATTTGGGGCATGTCTATATCCAATACAGCAAAATTTATAGTATTTCTTCTTGCATATTCTAATGCTTCAAATGGATTATTGAAGGAACCTACTATTTCTAAATAATTTATTTTGTCGCAATAGTTTTTAAAACTTCTTATCGCCCATGGCTCATCATCAACAATAATTGTTTTCATTTATCGTTCTCCTTTAGGAATTGTTAGTGTAACAG
>JBATBW010000130.1:0-1986 GCA_049662565.1 Erysipelotrichaceae bacterium
AGGTAGAGGACCAGTTGCGACTATTTTAGTACAAAATGGTACTTTACATTCTGGTGATGCTTTAGTTATTGGTAGTTGTTTTTGTAAGGTTCGTAAAATGGTTAATGATATTGGTAAAGAAATTCAAGAAGCATTGCCTTCAACACCAGTAGAAATTATTGGGTTAAGTGATGTTCCTATTGCGGGAGATAACTTTAAAGTATTTACTAATGAACGTCAAGCTCGAATCATTGCGGAACACCGTCAAAATGATATGATTGAATTAAGTAGAAGAGAATCTAGTGCTCGTAGCTTAGATGATTTGTCACAACAAATTAAAGATGGTAATGTTGCGGAAATTAACGTTATTATCAAAGCTGATGTACAAGGTACAGCAGAAGCAGTTAAATCTTCAATTGAAAAGATTGAAGTAGGAACAGTTCGTGTTAATGTTATTCGTTCAACTGCAGGAGCTATTAGTGAATCAGATATTATGTTAGCTGATGCTTCTAATGCGATTATTTATGGCTTTAATGTTCGTCCTGATGCCAATATTCGTAAAAAAGCGGAAGAAAGCAATGTAACTATTCGTCTACATAATATTATTTATAAAGTTGTCGAAGAAATGGAAAAGGCGATGAAAGGTCTACTTGAACCAGAATATGAGGAAGTTATTTTAGGACAAGCAACTGTTCGTCAAACTTTCAAAGTTTCTAAAGTTGGTACAATTGCGGGATGTATTGTCAATGATGGTAAACTTGTTCGCAATTGTCAAGTGCGTTTAATTCGTAATGGTATTGTAGTATATACTGGTAAATTAGGTTCATTAAAGCGTTTTGAAAATGATGTTAAAGAAGTTGCGAATGGTTATGAATGTGGTATAACTATTGAAAACTTTAATGATATTAAAGAAAGCGATGTAATTGAAGCCTTTGGTGAAGTGGAAGTGAGTGTTGAATAATGGCAGTTAAACAAGATCGAATTGCAAATTTGATAAAAAAGAATTTAAGTGAAATTATTCAATTTAATTTAAAAGATCCAAAGATTGGTTTTGTAACTATTACCGATGTAGTAGTTACAAGTGATTTATCAATTGCGAAAATTTATGTAACTTTTTTAGGTAAAAAAGAACGTAATGAAGCTGGATTTAAAGTATTGGATAAATCTAAAGGTTTTTTAAGAAGTGAATTAAGTAAGACATTAAGCATTCGTAAAGTTCCTCAATTGATCTTTCTTTACGACGAAACAATGGAACGTAGTAACAGAATTGAAAAATTATTATATGAAGTATCAAAGGAAAATAAAAATACTGACAACGAGTAATCGTTGTTTGTATTTATTACAGGAGTTATATGAGCGGAAATGACATTATTAATTATTTAAATCAGTATGGTTTGATAATTATGTTTGTAATTATCATAATTGAATACTTAAATATTCCATTTTTTCCATCTGGAATTGTTTTGCCGGTGGTTGGTTTTTGGGTAGTATACTTTAATAAATCGTTTTTTATGGCGTTATTATTAAGTACAATTGCGGGTATTATTGGTAGTATGTTTTTATATATTGTCGGAAGATATGCTGATAATTTCATGCAGAAAATGTATAATAAATTCCCAAAGATTGGTAAAGGGGTTGCGAATTATGAAAAGAAATTAGAGAATAATGCGAATGTTACAATTTTTGTCGCAAAAATTATTCCTTTCGCAAGAACTTTAGTCGGCTTTCCAGCAGGAAGAATTAAAATGAACATATTCAACTACATGTTTTATTCAACATTAGGTATTATTGTTTGGAATGTTGTGTTTATGTTAGTCCGAATGTTAGCTGCATGGGCTATAATTTAGGTGATTTATGAAAATAAAAGTTAACGATATAAATATTAATTATGTAATGTACGGTCAAGGACAACCAATAATTTTATTACATGGCAATGGTGAGAATTTACAAATATTCCAAAAATTAATCGCAATTCTTTCAAAAGACTACTTAGTATATGCTTTAGAT
>JBATBW010000131.1:0-2008 GCA_049662565.1 Erysipelotrichaceae bacterium
AGAGTTATAAAAGGAGCTCGGCCGATTATTAATACTTTAGAAGAATTAGATTATTGGACAGCTATAAAAATTGGTTTATTTCAAGTTTTAGCATTGATTCCTGGTACTTCACGCAGTGGTGCAACGATTGTTGGAGCATTATCTAATGGTGTAAGCCGTACTGTTGCGGCAGAGTTTACTTTCTTTTTAGCAATACCAGTTATGTTTGGTGCTAGTTTACTGAAACTAGTTAAGTTTGGTTTTAATTTTACAGCGATAGAGTTGATTTATTTAAGTTTAGGTGTTATTGTATCATTCGTTGTATCAATTTTTGCGATTAAATATTTAATGAAATATATTAAAAAACATGATTTCCAAATTTTTGGTTGGTATCGTATTGTTTTAGCTGTTTTAGTTATTGGTTACTTTTTATTTTTACGATAGGAGGTAGTATATGCAATTATTAAAAGATAAGATTGTAAAATATGGCGAAGTTCTTAGCGGTAATGTTTTAAAGGTGGACAGTTTTATTAACCAACAAATTGATCCGGAATTGACAATGGAAATTGGTCAACAATTCTATCGATTATTTAAGGATAAGAACATTACAAAGATTGTCACTATTGAAAGTAGTGGCATTGCATTTGGTTTAGCAACTGCGATAGCTTTTGGCAATATTCCTTTAATTTTTGCGAAGAAACACTTTTCCGTGTTATCTAATAATTATTATCAAACTAATGTTTATTCTTTTACTAAAAAAACTAACTATGTTGTTTCTATTGAAAAAGATTTTATTAATGAACAGGACAATATATTAATTATCGATGACTTTTTAGCAAATGGGAATGCGGTTATCGGTTTAGTGGATTTAGTTACACAAGCTAAAGCTAACGTTAATGGCATTGGTATTGTTATTGAGAAAGCTTTTCAAGACGGACATCGTCGTGTAGAAAAATTAGGCTATCATATTGAGTCATTAGCGTGCATTGAAAGATTTGAAGATGGGGAGATTTTTTTCAGATAGAAAGGTGATTATTTATGAATAATTATGTTGTTTTTTCTGATGTAACATCAGACTTAAGTTCTTCTATTTACAATGAATATCCAGTTAATATTATTGATATGAATGTATTAATTGATGAGAAAGAATTTTTACATACTAAAGATTTTAAAAATTTGAGTTCTAGTGATTTTTACAAAATATTGCGTGATGGTGGCAAATCATCGACTTCACAAATTACGCCAGCGATTTTTGTGAATATTTTTGAGACATATTTAAAACAAGGAAATGATATTTTATATTTATGTTTTTCTAGTGGTCTAAGTAATACGTATAATAGCGCATTACTAGCACAAAGAGAATTAAAAGAAATGTTTCCTAATCAAGAAATAAAGGTTGTAGACACGTTACTAGCAAGCGCTGGTGAAGGGTTATTAGTATATCATGCTTTAGAAAATCAAAAGAAAGGGATGTCTTTATCAGATAATTATGAATGGTTAGAAAATCATAAGATGTCAGTATGTTCTTGGTTTACTGTTGATGATTTAATGTTTCTTCAAAGAGGTGGTAGAATTAGTGGCATTACGGCTGTTATTGGAACCACATTAAAAATTAAACCGATACTTCATGTTGATGATGATGGTAAATTAGTTAATGTTACTAAGGTTAGAGGGCGTAAATTATCGATTAACTTTCTAGCAACGAAACTTAAGGAATCGATATTAGATGATTGTGATACGATTTTTATTAGTCATGGTGATTGTTTAGAAGATGCGCTTACGTTAAAGAAGTTGATATTAGAAACTTTACCACATTTAAATGTATATTTGAGTGAAATTGGTCCGGTTATTGGTAGTCATAGCGGTCCAGATACTATAGCTTTATTCTTTTTAGGTAGTCATCGTTAATTTATTTAATAATTGACTTATTAATTTAATTATAATATTATATATGCATATAGGGGATTAAAGGAGTAGTTAATTCGTTAATTTTAGAGAGTAAGTGGTTGGTGAGAACTTATATTAACGG
>JBATBW010000132.1:0-3545 GCA_049662565.1 Erysipelotrichaceae bacterium
GCATAAACTTATTGAAAGGATTTCGCCTAAAAAGACAATTGAAGGATCAATTAGTGGTACTTTATGTTCAATTATCGTTAGTGTTATATTTATGTATTTCTTTTTAGATTTACAAAATTTAGGAGTAGAAATTATCTTAGCTGTATTTATTCCTGTTGTTGCGCAAATTGGTGATTTATCATTTAGTGTGGTAAAAAGACATTTCGATATTAAAGATTTTGGGAAGTTATTACCAGGTCATGGCGGAATATTAGATCGTTTGGATAGTTTGTTATTTACTTTAGTTTTTGTATTTACAGTTATTAAAATGATGGAGCACTTTGTATGAAAAATATAATTTTATTAGGAGCTAGTGGTTCAATTGGTCAAAACACTTTAGATGTTATAAAATCATATCCCGATAAATTTTCTTTAATCGGTGCGAGTGTTTATAACAATCCGCAGGTTATTGATCAATTGGTTACTTTTTCAAGCTTGAAATATTTATGGTTGAAAAGCGAAGATCGAGATTTTTATGAAAATAAATATCCTTATTTAACTTTTTTTAGTGATGAACAAGGATTAATCGATATTGTTAGTGTTAATGATTATAATTTATTAGTAAATGCTTTAGTGGGATTTGTAGGTATGTTACCGACAATTTATGCGATTAAAAATAAAAAAAATGTGGCTTTAGCTAATAAAGAATCATTAGTAGTAGGTGGTAGTATTATTAATCGTTTATTGAAGGAAAATAATGTAAATTTATATCCAATTGATTCAGAACATAGTGCTATATGGCAATCTTTACAAGGGAATGATATTAAACAAGTAGATAAACTAATTATTACTGCTAGTGGTGGTAGTTTTCGTGATTTGAGTAGAGAACAATTAGAAGAAGTTACGATTGAAGAAGCATTAGCGCACCCTAATTGGTCAATGGGTGCTAAAATAACTATCGATAGTGCAACGATGATGAATAAAACTTTTGAAATAATTGAAGCTCATCATTTGTTTCATTTTGATGGTGATCATATTGATGTAACTATTCATCCACAAAGCGTTATTCATTCAATGGTGCAATATGTTGATGGATCAATTATTGCGCAAATGGGTAGTTGTGATATGCGTTTGTCTATTCAATATGCTTTAACTTATCCTGATCGATTTGAAATTAAAAATCAAAAACCTTTTAGTTTGATAGATATGACATTTAGTCCTTTATCTATTGATCAATTTCCTTTTGTTAAATTGGCATATGATGTAATTAAAAGACAAGGGAACTTGGGATGTATTTTAAATTGTGCGGATGAAGTGTGTGTAGAAGCATTCTTAAATAATGAAATTAGTTTTTTAGATATTGAAAAATATGTTATGATGGCTTATAACAATATTCCTTACCAAGCAGAAGTTGATGTCAATGATTTAATCAAATGTAATCAAATGACAAAGGAATATGTATTAAGAAAGATACGAGGTAATTAATGAGTGTAGTTTACTTTATAATTTTAATTGGTTTTTTAACCTTAGTTCATGAATTAGGACATTTTATTGCGGCCAAAATCTTTGGGGTGTATTGTCATGAGTTCGCTATTGGTTTTGGACCTACTTTATTTTCTTTTAAAGGAAAAGAAACAAAATATGCCCTTAGAGCTTTGCCTTTAGGTGGTTTTGTTTCAATGGCTGGAGAAAGCGATGAAGTTAAAAACGATGTTGTAGTGCCTGTAAACCGGACGATAAAAGGTATCAATCGTTTTAAGCAAATTATAATTATGTTGTCAGGGGTATTAATGAACTTTATTATTGCTTTATTACTATTTATTAGTATTAATGCGATTAATGGTAAAGTAGTTATACCGCCTCCGGCAGTTATTGATCAAGTTTTAGAAAATTCACCAGCGCAAGCGGCCGGTATGCTTAAGGGCGATAAAATATTAGAGATTACGTTTGAAAATAAAAAAGTAATTAAACCAACTGATTATTATGATATGATTAATAAAATTGGAGCTTATAATTCGACAATGATTTTTACAGTTGATCGTAATAATGAAAAAATGGATTTATATGTTACGCCAAGATTTGACGAGCCTAGCAATCGCTATTTAATTGGTATTACTTCTGCGAAATCAACTATTAAAGAGATTAGTTTTTTTGAGGCAGTTAATTATGGTTTTAAAGAGTTCCAAAATAGTATTGGTAATTTAGTCCATGTTATTGGCCAATTATTTAATGGTTATGGTTTAGATCAGTTATCTGGACCTATTGGTATTTTTGAAGTTACTAATCAATTTGCGCAAAGTGGTATATTACCTTTCCTATCATTAATGGCTTTTCTTTCATTAAACTTAGCGATATTCAATTTATTACCGGTACCTTTATTGGATGGAGGTCGAGTAGTTATCACGGTAATAGAAGCGATAATTCGTAAACCGTTAAATGAAAAATTAGTAAATGTCTTAATGATGGCTTCGATAGCTCTAGTGTTTGGATTATTAATATTATCAACTTTTAATGATATAACAAGGATATTTGGATAGATGAAAACTTTTATAGGTGGTGTTTTAATGGGTATTGCCAACGTTATTCCTGGTGTTAGTGGAGGAACAGTGGCAGTAATCATGGGATTTTATGATCGGTTATTAGAATGTATAACTCTTAACTTTAAAAAATTATGGGAAAATAGAGTCTTTATTGTTTTATTAGGGTTAGGTTTGGTTGTTGGAGTGTTTGGTGTAAGCAAGCTTATTTCTTATTGTTTAAATAATTATAATCTTGCGACTTGTTTTACTTTTTTAGGAATTATTATTGGTAGTATTCCTGCTATATTAGGCCAAGTAAAAAACAAAGGGAAAATTGCTAATATTTTAGGGTTTTTAATTTCTTTTGGTATTATGATTGCCTTGTTTTTTGCCAATGGCGATAAAAACCAAGCTATTATGATTAGTACGTTTAGTATTACTAACGCTTTAATTTTATTTGTTGCGATGTTTTTTGCAACAATTACGATGTTAGTTCCAGGCATTAGTGGTTCGTTAATATTAATGGTATTGGGCTTATATAGTTCGGTATTTGGTTTCATTATTCCTAATTTATATTGGCCTTTATTAATTGTTTGCGGGTTAGGTGTTGTGTTTGGTTTATTGTTGGGAGCTAAAGGTATTTCAATTATGTTAAAGAAGTTCCCGGATTTAACTTATAGTGTTATTTTAGGATTAATTTTTGGTTCTTTAATTAATTTGTTTCCTGGTGTCGTATTTAATATGGAAATGGTAATTGGCTTAGTTTTATTTGTTGTAGGGGCAATTGTTACCTTTAAAATGGCGAAAATGTAATGTTTTTAAATCTTAAAGATTGTAGCATTTATTTGGAAATGAGTGAGGATCAGTTAAAGAAATTAGTTTTTGAAAATCGTATCAAATATCATATCGTTGATGGTGAAATTTTGATTAATGGTGATCAATTTGATACGCATATAAAACAAAAAGAAGTACTAAAGGAATATGCTAAACATATTTTATCATTAGAAATTGAAGAGTCTGTTGATTATAAAGATGAAGACTAAGGAG
>JBATBW010000133.1:0-9824 GCA_049662565.1 Erysipelotrichaceae bacterium
CTGTAAACTTAAAACTACCATTAACACCATCACTAGTTGCTGAAGTTTCTGCAACCGCAGCTTTAAAATCAGTAATAGTTACATTAGCTTCGCTAATTGTGATTCCATTTGTACTCATACCTGATAAAGCATTTATTTGTCTTACTAAATCGGTTTTTGTTTTCCCTTCATTACTAGCTACTGCTTGAGTGAAAGCATATGTTCCATTTTCAATTATTGTTTTGACATTTGTTACAGCTTGTAGATCTGTTAAACCGGTAAATTTTGTCGCAGTAATACTTGCTGCTTTTTCATCGGTTTGTTGACTTAAAGCGTTTCTTTTCACCATAACTTTGAATTTAAAACTTCCATTATTCCCATTAGGTGTCGCGGCATTTCCAGCTGTTGCTGCCACAAAGTCAGTTATAGTAACATCACTGCTATTTATCGTAATTCCTGTAGTATTCATACCTGTTAAGGCATTAATTTGTCGCGCTACTTCAATTTGTGCTGTTGACACACTATTAACTATCGCTTGAGTAAAAGTATATGTACCATTTTGGATTAAATTTTTAGCTCTTAATACTGCTTCACTATCTGTTTCAGTTGAATATACATTATATTTGATAGTAGCCTTTTTATTAGATGTCGTGCGGTTTTCACTTCCTTTAGTAAAGGTTACAGTGAAATCATAAGATCCATCAACTCCATCACCTAATGTTGCGGTTTCAGCTTTAGCCGCAACAAATTGAACCGTGTTTATATTAACACTAGTAATTATAATACCTGTGTCCGCCATACTGGACAAAGCATTAATTTGTCTTGCCACTTCAGTTTTGCTGACTGTTTCGCTGTTTGCTACATTTTGATTGAAAGCGAATGTGGCTGCTTCGATTGCCGCCTTTGCTTTATCTGCTGCTTGCGCATCAGTTAAAACCGCTAAGGGTGATATTCCGCTTTCAGCTTTAATAGGAACTATTGACGAGGCCCCTAAATAAATATTAAGATAAATGCTGTTAAAACGGATAAAAACTTTTTACAATGTTTCATATTCTTCTCCCTTTAATGTTTTATATAAAATCTCTTTAGAAATTGTATATTTGTATACGTTTTAATTATATCGCAAAATGTTTAGTAAAACAATGGAATAACTAAAAGTTCATTGTTTTTCAATCTCTTTGTTATATTTTGTTTATTGTTATGTCAAATAAATAAAAAACACATTATATGCTAATGTTATAATGTGTTTAATAATTTTTCTATTCCGCAACAATTACTGATTTATTAGTATATGTTTTGTTGATGAAATCTTTGATTTTATCACCTTTTAGTACTTTGATTAAAGCTTTAATCTTGTCGCTATTTACATCATCTTTATGACATGCAAGAATATTTACATAAGGGTTATCACTAGTAGCTTTTTCTAAAATCAAGGCATCTTTACTTGGATCTAAACCTTCCGCAATAGCGTAGTTACCATTGATTGCGACTAAGTCGCCTTCATTATTTCTTAATGCTACTGTTAATAATTCTGGTTTAATTTCTACAAATTCTAATTTTAATTTGTTTTCAATAATATCATTGAAAGATGATTTAGTTAAATCAACATTATCTTTTAATTTAATTAAATTTGCTTCTTGTAACATTTTTAAAATACGTCCATGATCCGCAATAGAATTACTAATGATAATTTTACTGCCTTCTTTTAATTCAGTGATATTTTTGATCTTTTTAGAATAAAAACCAAATGGTTCAATATGGATGCCCGCCACATTTTCAATTTTGTAACCTTTGTTTTTAATTTCGTCTTCAAAGAAAGGTACATGTTGGAAGTAATTCGCATCAACTTCTTTGCTATCTAATGCTCTATTAAAGATATAATAATCATCCATAACGATGATTTCTAAATCTAAGTTAAATTCTTCTTTTAAAATTGGTTTTGCAGCTTCCAATATTTTACTATGTGGGTCTAAAGTAGCTGCCACCTTTACAGTAGTGTTATCTACCGGTTTTTTAGCACAGCCAAATAAAACTAATACTAAAGTTAAAATAATGACTAATTTTTTCATGTTGATCTCCTTTTATCGTTTATCGATTTTCTTAATAATTACATCACCTATTGCTTGAATAATAAAGACAATAATTACAATTAATATAGTTGAAACTTGTAACATCGCTTCATTACGACGAGCTAATCCATACATATAAGCTAAGTTTCCTAATCCTCCACTACCAATAGCTCCACTCATCGCAGTATAACCAACTAAGGCAATGGCAGTAACACTAATTCCACTAATAATTGCGACTTTCGCCTCTGGAATTAATATTTTAAAAATAATTTGAATCTTATTGGCACCAAAAGACTTCGCTGCTTCAATTGTCCCCTTATCAACTTCGATTAGGGCAATATCCACTAATCTAGCGAAAAATGGTACACTTGAAAACACTAATACCGGCACCGCTGCTCTAGCTCCTAAAAATGATCCCATTAATGCTTGGGTAAAAGGAATTAGATTATATAGTAAAATAATGAAGGGTATTGCTCTAAAGATATTCACAAATAAATTTAACGTATGATAAATAAATAAGTTTTCAAACAACCCATCTTTTTTACTAACAAATAAGATAATTCCAAAAAACAAACCAAATATAACCGCAAATACTAAAGAAACAAAAGTCATATATAAGGTTTCTTCTATTGCGATAAGTATCGCATTATAATCCAAACCCATTATTTAATCACCTCCACCTTTACATTTTCTTCGTTTAATAAATCTATCAAATTTTGATATTGATTATCTTCAATATCAAAAACATGAACATACATAATTCCTCGACTACCATCAGCTGTATTTTTAATATTCGCATGGACTATACTCATACTTCCTTTAACTTTACTAAACACCTCTTGGATAATCGGTTTATGACTAATACTTGGAGTGAAATATAAGCGAAGAATATGACCATTAGGGCATTGTTTAATTAAAATATCATTAACATCTTCCACTTCATCATTGTAATCACTTTTTGTAACTAAACTCTTAGTAATCGGATGAGTTGGATTGGCAAAGATATCTTTCGTATCCCCACATTCAATGATTTTACCATCACTAATAATCGCAATCTTATGACTAACCTTTAAGACCACTTCCATTTGGTGAGTAATCATCACAATAGTAATACCATACTTCTCATTTATTTTTTTAATCAAATCTAAGATATCACTAGTCGTTTGCGGATCTAAAGCACTAATAGCTTCATCACATAAGAGAATTTTCGGATTATTCGCTAATGCTCTAGCAATCCCAACTTTTTGTTTTTGACCGCCACTTAGTTTTGAAGGATAACTCTTTTCTTTACCTTGTAATCCAACTAGTTCAATTAGTTCTTTCACTCTTTGATCGATATAAGCCTTATCTTTATGGGCAATCTTTAAAGGAAGCGCAATATTTTCATAAACGTTTTTGGACCATAATAAATTAAAATGTTGAAATATCATCCCAATGTTTTGACGCATCTTCAATAATTCATTGTTACTCAATTGCATCACATCTGCTCCATCGACAAAAACTTTACCACTATCAACAACTTCCAATTTATTAATTAGACGAACCAAAGTACTCTTACCCGCACCACTGCTTCCAATGATACCAAAGATTTGTCCTTCTTCAATCTCTAATGATAAATTGTCCACTGCCTTAATTATTTTTTCTTGATTCTTGAATTGCTTACTAACATTTTCAAATTTAATCATATACCCTCCTTATAAACAAAAAAGCCCATCCCTAAAGGATGAGCTTAACCCATGTTACCACCTAAATTTATAAGCATATTGCTTACCTCTTTGGAAACTATCATTTCCTAACACGATAACGGGTGTACCCGCCATATCCTACATATCGAATATGAAGCTTCTAGACCATCTTCATTAAAACTTGATTGATTCTCTTGCACCAAAATGAGAACTCTCTACGCAATCTTGTGATAATTACTCTTCTATTCATTGCTGTTGAAGATATCTTAAAACAAATATACCCATTTGTCAACAAAAATTTATCATAATTTCCATTTTATTAATTAAAAGTAATATTTATGATCATAACCCACTACTATTCTACAAATACGTTAGAAACTTGAACTATAATACCATTGGGGTCAAATAAATTAACACTCACAACAATTCTCTTCTCCTTTTTATTAAGGAAATTATTAAGAACTTCTAAATCTTTACCCGTAAAGGCATTGTCATTACTAGAAATAGTAAAAGTATAACTAGATGGAAGTTTGCCATTTTCAAGGGGAATCTTCACCAACTTTTGTTTCGATCCAACCGTTGAATAAGGAATTAATCCATCAAAAGAAACACTGACAAAAGCGCTACCCTTATCACTATAATTAGAGAAATCTACCGCATCATTTAAAGATAAAGTTACATTAAAGAAATATAATCCATCTTTTTGAAAATACTCTATTGATGTAGAAGGATTCGAAAAATTCACAGTTTGAAATTCATTAGAATATTTACTACACACATAATTATTATTAGTAGTTTTATTTTGATTAATCAAACTATAACCAACAATTGAAATAACTACTCCCATCGTAAACGCTATGACAATAATAATATTTTTTTTCATTAACTGTTCCTCCTTGTTTTAGATAAAAATGTTAATGTTTTATCCAATAATCATTAAAACCAACCATTAAAAATTAATATTAACTTCTTTTTTACTAATTCAACAAAGAATAATATCACCAACATTACGTTTATGTTTTTTTATTAATTATATCACAAAAAATAATCAATGCATAATCATATCTATTTGTACATAATAATGGATGTAGAAATGAAAAAGCACCAATCGGTGCTTTTTCCTATAAATTCACTTTTTGATGAAACTGAGATTAATCAATGATTTTCATTTCTTTAATAATATCCCCATTTTTCATTTTTAATACAGCTGACATATTATCAGTAACTTTACCAAATACGGTATGCACACCATCTAAATGTGGTTGTGGTTTATGAACAATAAAGAATTGACAACAACCAGTATCTTTACCACGGTGTGCCATTGATAATGATCCTACTTCATGTTTCAAGGGATTATTTCTTGTTTCACAAGGAATAGTATAACCTAAGTCACCTGCACCTGTTCCATAAGGACATCCGCCTTGAGAAACGAAATCTTTAATTACGCGATGAAAGGTCTTTTGATCATAATACCCTTCTTTAATTAATTTCACAAAATTTTCTACTGTTTTTGGTGCATATTCTTCATATAATTCAAAAGGAATAACTTCACCATTATTCATTACTATTTTTCCTTTATACATCTTTTTTCTCCTTTTCTATTATTAATGAATATATTATACTATAATAAAGTAGTTTAAGGAGTACAATATGAAAAGAAAACAAACAATTTTAATAATTATTACATGCATTATCGCATCTGCGTTAATATATATCGGTCATTTGAAATATCCCTATATCAAGGTTGCTGCCAACTACAAAATATTACCCGCAACTGTGGTAAATATCATTAGTAAGGATAATACGACCCATCTTAAAACTGTTTTATTTGAAGCAAAATTACCGGATAACTCTAGCGTACTAGCCATTCAAACCATTGATGACACCATGTCAGCACCACCACAACAAGTGCAATTAAATAATAAAATATTTATCACTAATTATGACGATATCAATTCACAATATTATAATTTTATCGAATATAATCGTTCTAGTTATACCATAATAATATTTGCGATATTTGGTCTATTGATAATTTTAATCGGTAGAAAAAAAGGTCTATATACCGTTTTATCCTTAGTATTCACAGCCGGTATCATCTTTTATTATATGTTACCCGCCATATTAAACGGAGCTAACATCTATTTAGTATCAACCCTAACTAGTATCTATATTATCCTTGTCACCTTAATACTATTAAATGGTTTAAACAAAAAAACCTTGTGCGCCATCATCGGCAATAGCGCCGGTGTAACCTTAGCTGGATTGCTCACAGTCTGGTTCTCTAATCTATATAAACTAACTGGATTAGTAAAAACTGATTACACCTATTTATTACAATTAGAAAGTGGTGTCAAAATTGACCTACTTGGAATCGTCTTTGCAGCCGTAATCATTGGATCAGTAGGAGCAATAATGGATATTGCGATGAGCTTATCTAGCGCCATGCACGAAATATCAGAAGCATCAAACAATACCATTACTCAAAGCAATCTCTTTAAAGCCGGGCTCAATATTGGTCGAGATATCATCGGTACAATGACAAATACTCTAATCCTAGCTTATATTGGATCATCGCTTGGTCAAATATTACTATTACTTGCTTATCAGTCTAATTTCTTTTTTATCATTAATTCCGAAATGATCGTTGTCGATATTCTACAAGCAATCATCGGAAGTTTAGGAATACTACTATGTGTTCCTTTAACTATTACAATATGTAGTATTGTCTACAGTAAAAGGAGAGCCTAATGAAAAATATAACCGGCAATCAAATTCAACTAACCATATTTGGCGAAAGTCACAGTGAATTAATGGGCATCACCATTAATGGCTTTCCTTGCGGAATTAAAATCGAAGAAGAATTTATTAACCAACACTTGCAACTTCGCCAACCAAGTTATCCTTTTAACACGTCAAGAAATGAAAAAGATCAATTTGAAATTGTTAGTGGCGTCTTTAATAACTACTCAACTGGGATGCCGATAACTATTATAATTCCTAATAAAAATCAAAATTCTAAAGAATACAATAGCGAGACAATTCGTCCTAGCCACTGTGATTATAGTACAAAAATTAAATATCAAAACTATAATGACTATCGGGGAGGCGGAGCTTTTAGTGGTCGCTTAAGCGCCCTGTTAGTCGCAGCTGGTAGCATATTTATCAATGTCCTCCAACAAAAAAACATTAATATTATTACTCATATTTATCAATACAATGATTTAATCGATGAAATCGATATGAATAACCTTCCCAATTATGATAAAACGGATAACCTTGTGGTCTTTGATCCAATTATGAAGGAACAAATCATCAATAACCTCCTTCAACTACAAGATGATTCCCACGGTGCAACTTTACAAACTATCATCACTAACCTTCCCGTAGGTATTGGGGAACCCTACTTCGATTCTTTTGAAAGTCACCTATCATCTTTAATATTTTCCATCGGGGGCGTTAAAGGGATCAGCTTTGGTTTAGGCTTTGACTTCGCTCACCAATTAGGATCAACCTCTAATGATGAATTTTATTATGATGAAAACCAAAATATTAAAACCTTTACTAATAATAATGGTGGTATCAATGGTGGTATTACTAATGGTATGCCAGTGTACTTTAAAACCGCCATTAAACCAACCCCATCAATCAGTAAAATCCAAAAAACAATAAATTTAACTACTAAACAAAATACAAACATTAAAATTGAAGGTCGCCATGATCGCTTCTTACCTAATCGCATTATTCCAGTTATAAATGCCCTTAGTGCTTTTGCCATTTGTGATTTAGGAATAGAAGCTTTTGGCAAGGAGTGGCTAAAGTCATGAAATTAGGTCTACTATCTACTAGTCTAAAACACTCTTATTCGGCCCAAATTCATCAAAAGTTATCCAATAATGAATATAACTACTACGAAGTAGAACCTAAAGATCTCAAAGACTTTTTAACTAATCCCCATTTTGATGGCCTAAATGTCACTATTCCCTATAAACAAAGCGTTATTCCATATTTAGATGAAATAGATGACATCGCCAAAGAAATTAACAGCGTTAATACTATTGTCTATCACAATAATAAACTCAAAGGATACAATACGGATTATTTAGGATTTGATTATTTAATCAAACACCATAATATCATTATTAAAGATAAAAATATTACTATTTTAGGAACCGGTGGTTCTAGTCAAAGTGTTGCCTATTACTGTAGGAAAAATCAAGCCAAAAATATCAATATCATTTCTCGTAACAAAGATAATTATCTTCATTATGATCAAATACATAGTGGCGATATCATCGTCAATACGACACCAGTTGGAATGTATCCAAACTTAAATGAACAAATAAACCTGATAAACACCAACTACCAATATGCCATTGATCTAATATATAATCCTTTGAACACCTCTTTTCTTCAATTCTTTGATCAAAAGACCATTAAAATAAACGGTTTATTGATGTTAGTAGCTCAAGCCTACTATTCACATCAATTATTTCTAAAACAAAAATTAAATAAACAACAAATAATTGATATTTATCATCAATTAAAAGATCAATTAACTAATATTGTCCTTATTGGTATGCCAACTTGTGGCAAAAGCACATTAGGGAAATTACTAAGTGAAAAACTAAATAAAACCTTTAAAGACACTGACCAATTAATTATTGATAAAATAAATATGAGTATTGCCGACTATATCAACAAATATGAAATTACTAATTTTCGTAAATTAGAAAAAGAAGTGATTTTTAACTTACAAAAAACAACTAATAGTATTATTGCCACCGGTGGAGGAAGTATCTTAGATTATGATAATATAAAAAACTTATCATATAATTCATTTATAATCTTTATAGATCGTCCTTTATCCTTATTAAAAAGTGATAACGATCATCCTTTAAGCAACAACATCAACAAATTAAATCAACTATACGAACAACGATTACCTTTATATCAGCAATATAGTAATTGCATCATCAAAAATGATCAAACTATTGAAAACACAATAGAAAAAATAAAGGAGGCCTATGACCAATATCTTAGTTATTAACGGTGTGAACCTTAATATGTTAGGAATCAGAGAAACTAATATCTACGGTAACCAAACTTATTTAGATTTATACAACTATATCAAAGCTTATGCTTATCAAGAAAAATTAGATATTACTATTAAACAATCAAATTACGAAGGAGAAATAGTCGAATATATCCAAAAAGCTTACCAAAAATATGATGGCATTATTATCAATGCCGGTGCCTATTCCCACACTTCTATCGCCATCTTAGATGCTTTAAAAAGTGTGAATATCCCCACTATCGAAGTCCATCTAACTAATATTAAAGAAAGAGAAAGCTATCGCCATCATTCATATATTGAAGAATATGCCCTTAAAACTATTAGTGGTTTTAGTTTTGAAGGCTATATCATGGCCATAAAAGAAATGATTAAATATCTCAATGAAAACAATTCAAGTAAATAGTAGTAAAAGCATCGCCCATCGTTCAATAATCTGTGCTAGTCTTAGTAATAAAACTAGTACTATTTCACATGTGGATTTTTGTGATGATGTCAATGCAACTATTGAATGTTTAAAAGCTTTAGGAACTACCATCACCATTATCAATGACCAAGTAATAGTTAATGGTTCCACCACTTTCACAAAACAACCAAAAGTAATTGATGTCAATGAAAGTGGTAGCACTCTTCGTTTTTTAATTCCTTTAATATTATTACACCAAGAACAAATAATTATCAAAACATCAAATAATTTGATCAACCGACCATTAGATGTCTATGAACAGTTATTTAACATTAATAAAAAAGGGCAAGAAATTCATATTAGTGGCAAACTAACTAATCTTAATATTAAGATATTAGGCAACATATCTTCCCAATTTATTACTGGTTTATTATTTGCGTTACCATTACTACCAATAGAAAGTACACTTTCTATTATTGAACCTTATGAATCTAAACAATATGTTCATTTAACTATTGATATCTTAAATAAATATGGTATAACGATTAATCAGAACAATAATATTTATAATGTTTTACCTAACCAACAATATCATAATTATGATATTGAAG
>JBATBW010000134.1:0-18544 GCA_049662565.1 Erysipelotrichaceae bacterium
GGATATTATTTTGGGATTTTCGGTGCAATTATTGGAGTTCCTTTATCGGCTGTAATATATAATTTAATTAGAGAATTAGTGGCATTTACATTGGATAAGAAACATATTGAAGTTAATGAGAAAGAAATCATTAAAACCAATGAAAATTAATGCTGATTTATAGTATAATATTTAAGGAAAAGGAAGGTAATATTATAATGAAAGAAGTTTTAGTAGAAGTAAGCGCAAGACATGTACATTTGTCTAATGATGATTTAGCGTTTTTATTTGGTGAAGGATATGAGTTAACTCATAAAAAAGACTTAAGTCAACCGGACCAATATGCTTGTGAAGAAAGAGTTACTCTTGTAGGTGATAAGGGAGAACTGAAAAATGTTATTATTTTAGGACCTACTCGTAAAAATACGCAAATTGAATTATCTTTAACTGACGCTAGAAGTTTAGGTGTTAAAGCTTTAGTTCGTGAATCAGGGGATATTGAAGGGACATTTGGTTGTAAGATAATTGGTCCAAAAGGTGAATTAACGATCACTAAAGGTGTAATTGCAGCGAAAAGACATATTCATATGACTGTCAGTGATGCGGCAGAAATTAATGTGAAAAATGGCGATGTTATAAAATTACAATTAGATACAGAAGATCGTAGTTTAGTGTTTGATGATGTTGTTGTTCGTGTTAGTGATAAGTTCGCGACTGCTGTGCATTTAGATACAGATGAAGCAAATGCTGCAGGTTTTGTAAAAGGTAACGGAACTATAATATTATAATCAGTACTTAGTACTGATTTTTTTAAAGGAGAGCAAGATGAAATTAGAAAATAGTCGCTATGTTGTACAATTTATACCCCGTAGTGCTCAATGTATTCACTTTATTGATAAGTTGAGTGGTTATGATATTATATGGTCAGGGGATAGTAAATATTGGGCTAATCATAATCCGATTTTATTTCCGATGATTGGTAACACATATAGTAAGAAATACATGATTAATGGTTTAGAATACTCTTTTGGTAATCATGGAGTTATTCGCCATATGGATTTTGATTTAGTTAGTCAAAATGATGACTCTTTAATTTTACAAGTTAAGGCTAATGATTGGTCGAAAGAACAATATCCTTTTAATTTTACGATGAATGTTAAATATACGCTAGCTGATAACACTTTACTAATAGACTATGAAATAATTAATAATGATGAAAAAGATATGCCATTTATTTTTGGTTTGCATCCGGCTTTTGCGATTGATGAAGATGTGAGTAATTATCATTTACAATTCGAAAAAAAAGAGATATTGACGCAATTACTAAATGAAAACATTCAATTAGAAGATAAAGTTATTACTGAGAATATTGATTTGAGTGAAGAAATATTCGAAAAATATCCTACTTTAATTTATAAAGATATGGTTAGTGATTATGTTCAATTAGTTAGTGATAAACATAATATCGAAGTAGGAATTAAGGGATATCCATATTTAGCTTTTTGGAAAAAAGAAGAAGCGAGATTTGTTTGCATTGAACCTTGGTGTGGACTTGGTGATTCTAGTGAACATCATTACGATTTTTATGAGCGCCCAAATATGACAATTTTAAAAGCCAATGAGAATTATCGTACCAGTTATTATATAAAATATAATAAGTAGGTTTTTATGACAAATAGTAAGAAGAAAAAGAGAAAAGTTAAATGGGGCAGATTAATATTTCTTTTATGTAGCTTTATTTTGATTGTCACTTTATTGCTTGGTGCTATTGGTGGGGCAATTTTTTATGCTTATTTAAACTATCAAGTAGGACAAGTTAAAGATACTAATATTGTAGTAATGGGTATTGATGGAAGAGAAGCTACGGATAATACCAATCGTACTGATGCCTTATTGATGGCTTCAGTAGATTTTGAAGGTAAAAAATTAGAGTTGGTATCATTCCCTAGAGATTCTTATGTATATATTCCTTGTGAAAAAGGTGGTGTAAAAGATAAGATTACTCATGCTTATCGCTATGGTGAAAAAGAGTGTACTTTAGAAACTTTAAGAGGTTTATTAGAATTAGATAAATTAGATACTTATGTGATTGTCAATTTTGAGAAGATGATCTTATTAATTGATGAATTGAAGGGAATCAATTTAACGCCAACTAAAAGTTTTTGCGAGTTAGGCACATCCGATCAACAAATTTGTTTTACAGAAGGGCAAGACACCTTAATGAGTGGTGAAATGGCTTTAGCTTATAGTCGCCATCGTAAAACGGATAATGATATTAAACGGGCACAACGGCAACAAGAAGTTATTAAAGCAATAGTTAATAAAGCTAAGAATGTTGATTTATGGACAATGTATCAATTTGGTACTAAAGCACTAAAAACAATTGATACTAATTTAAATATTACGCAATTATACGCATTTTATAAATTGTCGTTGGAAGATGAATTTGTAATCAATCAAAACAAAGCGAAAGGTTATGATGCTTATTTGATATCTCCAATATATAAAGAGAAGTCGTATTATTATGTTTTGGATGAAGATTGGCTCAAAGATTATAAAAGTAAAATTAAAAATAATTAAAAAGAGTTGAAAAACTCTTTTTTTTTTGGTTTAAAGTGGTATAATTGTGGTAAGAAATAGGGGAAAGTGTCATTAAATGGTACTTTGTGGGTGATTTTATGTATTTCATGGGCGAATTCAACCACAATATCGATTCAAAAGGTCGAATTGTGATACCAAGTAAATATCGTGAATACTTTAATGACAAAGTCATTTTGACGCGTGGTTATGATGGCTGTCTTTCTTTATATTTAGAGGAACAATGGTTAAAGATAATTGATGAGTTAAATAAGTTGCCTTTAACTAACAATGAAGTGAGAAATTATGTTCGGCTTACTACTGCCAAAGCTAGTGATTGTGAAATTGACAATCAAAATCGTATTTTAATTTCTAAAAGTATGATGTCGTTAGCACAATTACAAAAGGAATGTGTTTTTGTAGGTGCTAACGATCATTTAGAATTATGGGCTAAAGAAAAATGGGAGGAATATAGTAATGCCGTTAACGACAAATATGAAGAAGTTGCGGAAAGCGTTACTAGTTTTCTAAAATAATATGCAACATATAAGTGTCTTATTAAATGAATGCATAGAAAATTTAAATATTAGCCCCAATAAAATATATGTCGATGGTACATTAGGCCGTGCTGGTCACAGTAGTGAAATATTAAAAAAATTGGATTTCGGTCATTTATATGCTTTTGATAAAGATTGTCAAGCGATAAAAGAATCCAACGAAAGGTTATTAAAAATCAGCAATAACTTTACTTTAATCAACGATGATTTTAGTAATATGACTAATGATTTAGCAAATTTAGGAATTAGTGAAGTAGATGGAATTTTATTAGATCTTGGGGTGTCGAGCCCTCAATTTGATGATCCTAATCGTGGTTTTTCTTATCGATTTGATGCGAAATTAGATATGCGTATGGATCAAAATCAGGCACTTAGTGCCTATGAAGTAGTAAATGACTATGCTTATGGTGATTTAGTTAGAATTTTCTTTACTTATGGCGAGGAAAAGTTTAGCAAACAAATCGCGCGAGCAATTGTCAAAGTCAGAGAAACAAATAAAATTGAAACGACTCTACAATTAGTTGATGTCATTAAAAGCGCTTTGCCTAGTAAAGTGTTAAATAGTAAAGGGCATCCCGCTAAACAAGTGTTTCAAGCTATTAGAATAGAAGTAAATCATGAGTTAGAAGCATTGGAATTAGTTTTAGAACAAGCAATTAAATTGTTGGCCCCTAAAGGAAGATTAGTGGTTATTACTTTTCATTCTTTAGAGGATCGTATGGTTAAAAATATTTTTAAAGAATGGTGTAAAGATTTTGATTTTGACAAAAAAATACCAATTAAAGCAAGTGACATTAAACAAAGCGATTATCAATTAGTAAATAAAAAAGTTATTTTACCAACTGTAGAAGAACTTGAACATAATAAGCGTTCTCACAGTGCCAAATTACGTGTTTTAGAAAGGAAATAAGTATGAAGAAAAAAGTTAAAAAAAGAAAAAACATCTGCGATTTTATTATTAATAAATGGTTAATTGTTTGTTCAGTTTGTATATTGGTACAATTTGGATTAACTGTTTTAAATCGTTCTTTAAGTTTAACCTTGGATAATAATTTAGATCGTATTAATGTATTAGTAAAAGAAAATGAACAATTTAGCAATGATACTTTAGCTTTAGCTTCATATGATAGAGTCGTTACTTTAGCTAACCAAAATGGGATGAATTTGAATCAAAATAACGTCGTTAATATTAATAGATAGTATGAATGATATTAATAAGAATATTAAAATATTTACTAAAGTTTTGACAATAATTTGTACATGTGTGCTAATAAACGTCTGTTTAGTAGCCTTTTTTGGTTATCATTTGCCTAGTGGTACATATTTTAAGGGAATGGGTAAAAATTTAAGTTTATTGGATGAAGATACAGTTGCTAATCGCGGTAAAATTATGGATAATCATGGAACAATTCTGGCATATGATGTTCAAACATATATGATAGTTGCGGTGCTAGATAAAGATCGCATTAGTTCAAGTAAAGAAACTGTATATGTTAAGGATAAAGAAAATACTGCCAAACAGTTGGCACCTGTTTTAGGATGTAGTGAAGATTATTTATTAAGTTTATTTAATCAAGATTTAAAACAAACATATCTTGGCGAATATGGTATCAATTTAAGTTTAGATAAGAAAAATGAAATAATTGGTTTGAAATTGCCCGGAATTGAATTTGCGAATATGACAGGTAGATATTATCCATATGGATCATTATTAGCGAATACTATTGGCTATACTTCTTTTGATCCAAAACAAAAACAGTTAGTAGGAAAAATGGGGGTTGAAAAATTATATAATAATCAACTTACAGGTACTAATGGTCACATAAAATACCAAATTGATGCTTTTGGTAGATTTTTACCAGATTCTACTTTTGATGAAAAGGTGGCGATTGATGGTAATAACGTCTATTTAACTATCGATAAAGGAATTCAAGAAATGATGGAACAAGCTCTAAAAGGAGTAAGTAACCATTTTAATGCGCAAGAAGCATGGGGCGCTGTAGTAGAAGTAGAAACTGGGAAAATATTATCTTGGGCTCAATATCCTAGCTTTGACTTAAATAACTTAAGTGATTTAAAAAATTATTATAATTTAGGATTTGAAATTCCTTATGAAGTTGGTTCAACAATGAAACCAATTACATATGCAATTGCTTTAGAAACGACGAATTTAGATCCCGAAAATACTTTTGATAGTACTCCATTTTATATTAGATATTATGATAATGGTAAAATGGAAAGAACAACTAGCGATAAGGCTGTTTCTTCAATTCGTAACTTTTCAAATCGTAACTGGGGAACAATTTCTCATAAAGATGGTTTGATGTATTCAGCAAATACGGGTATTGCGGATTTAATGGTTAACTACTTAGATACTAAAACATATAAGGATTATATGTATCGGTTTGGTTTTTTTAATCCAGTGAATAGTGATTTATTTACCGATGATCCTGGTGTGGATAATATGAATTACCCTATCGAGTATATTACATCAGGTTATGGCCAGGGTTCTACTTTTACTATGGCTCAATTATTACAAGCATATACTGCCATTTATGGCGATGGATCGCTAAAAAAACCATATATGATTGATAAGATTGTTGATTCTAAAAACGAAGTAGTTTATCAAGGTAAAACACAAGTTGTAGGTAAACCTATAAGTGAAAAAACAGCTAAAAAGATGCAAGAACTATTAACTCATGTTGTCGAAGGTGGTGGTAGTGCTGCGGGTAATTATAAGATTCCAGAAGTAAAAATTAGTGGTAAAACCGGTACTGGAGAAATTGCGAAAGGTGGAAATTATAATAGTAATATGGTTACATCATCAGTTATTTTAGGTATGCCGGCTGATAACCCAAAAGTCATTTGTTATTATGCTTTTGTAGCTTATGATAATCATGCCTTAAACTATGCACCGCAATATTTTAAACAAGTATTGCGAAAAACGGCAACTACTTTAGGTTTGAAAGACGGAGCTAGTGAACAAGTTAATCAAATTGTTAATGAAGGTGTTAAAATGCCAAATGTTGTGAATTATAGTTTAGATTATGCATATAAGCTTTTCGCAAGTAAAAAAATAGTTCCAATAATTATTGGTAATGGAAATAAAATTGTTAAGCAGTTTCCTAATTATGACGAAATAGTATATAATAATAGAAAAGTATTCTTGCTAAGTGATGCAAGTGAGATAAAAATCCCGAACTTGAAGGGATATACTTTAAAAGAAGCAAAAGAGTTCTTTTCGTTAATTGATAATGTCAAAGTTGTATATCAAGGTAATGGGAAAGTTAAAAATCAATCTCTATCTGCAGGGTCAGTAATAAATACTGAAGAAACAATTACTATTGAATTAGAATAGGGGAACTACATGAAAATATTACTAAATTTTATTTTGTCATTAGGATTAGGATTAATAATTATTCCAAAGATTTTAATTCCGTTTTTAAAATCTTTGAAAATCAAACAAAGCGTGAGAAAAGAAGGACCACAAAGTCACATCAGCAAAAGTGGGACACCAATTATGGGTGGTTTGTATTTTGTTATTGTACCTACTATTATTTTTGTGATACTTGATTATCAAGCTTTATTGTCTTGGCAAGGGTTAACTTTGATTATTTCTTATTTAGGATATGGTTTGATTGGTTTTATTGATGATTACTTAATTGTGGTTAAACATAATAATGATGGGCTTAAACCAAGTATTAAATTTTTATTGCAAGTGTTATTAACGATTGGTATATATTTGCTTATTGCAAATCATATTGATAGTGTCTTAGTGTTACCGTTGTTAAATATTGAGATCAATTTGGGATTTGTTTATCCATTGTTTATTTTAGTAATGTTTACGGCGACAACCAACGGTACTAACTTGAGTGATGGTTTGGATGGTCTTTGTGCCGGATTGTCGATTATTGCTTTTAGTTGTTTTATGGTTATTGCTTATCTACAAAATAATGAATTAATCATGATCTTTCTAAGTGGAGTGATTGGGGCATTATTAGCTTACTTATATTTTAATAAGAAGCCAGCTAAATTATTTATGGGCGATGTTGGTTCATTGGCTATTGGTGGTTTATTAGCTTCAATTGCTTTATTATTAAATGAAGAAATGATGCTTGTTTACATTGGCATGATTTTTGTTATTGAAGTAGTGTCAGTTGTATTACAAGTTGGTAGTTACAAATTAAGAAATGGTAAAAGAATTTTTAAAATGGCGCCAATTCATCATCATTTTGAATTATGTGGTATGAAAGAAAAGAGTGTTGTTTTAATGTTTTGGTTTAGTGGTTTAGCATTTGGTGTTATTGGTTTACTCATTTATATATTTTAGGTAAATTATGATTAAAATAGCTTTTTTTGATATCGATAACACGATTTATTGTACTAAGAGTAATCGCCTTGTGGAATATAGTATTAAAGCAATCAAGGAACTTCAAAATAAAGGAGTTCTTTGTTTTATTTGTACTTCACGCACGAGAGCGGAAATGCAACCGTTGTTTTATGATGTTGGTTTTGATGGTTATATTTTTTGTGATGGTTCGCAAATAATAATTGATGAAATAGAGGTTTTTCATCAAGTGTTTAGTCTTCAACAAATGGAAGAACTAATTAAAATCTTTGCGAATAAAAATTATAATCCGGTGTATGTAAGCGACGATATGTATACATTTGATGATCATATTGAAGAGGTTGCTTTAAAATATTTAAATGATAATAACTTAATTTATCAAATAAAGAAACTAACTTCAAATGATAAAATTGAAAAAATTGATTTCTTCTATCCGATCAATTTTACTTTACCTGATGGTTTAGTTTGGTATGCATATAGAAATGATTATTATAATATACGTCAAAAGTCGGTGGATAAAGGAAGTGGTGTTATCTTTGTTTGTCAATATCTAAATATTAGTTTAGATGATGCGATATGTTTTGGTGACAGTATCAATGATCTATCGATGTTTAAAATTATTAAAAATAATTATTGTCTAAATAATGGTTGCGAAGAACTAAAAAAACAGGCATCTCATATTATTGGAGATGTTGATAGCGACACAATTTATCAATTGTGTAGAAATAACAAGTGGATATAGTCAAAAATAACATTCATATGTTATAATGGTAAAAGATTGTAAGGTGGTGTCAAAAGTGAAATTTAGTGATGATTTATATAGTCAAATAGAAACAGCATTAGCGCTAAAATTAATTAATTTACAAAGAAACAATTTGTCTACTATTACTATGACTGATTTGAAGAATGCGCTTTTTAAATCGAAATGGAAAGGCGAAGTTCCAGAGAATTTAAATCAAGCCATTGATGATATTATGAAAATTAAAGCTAGTGAAATTGTTAATTATATTACTAATGATGTTCAAGTTAGTTCATTAGACACTAGCATTGAAGATTATAGCGATTTGTTAAGGGGATAAGGTATGAAAAAAATAAGTTCTAGATTTATTATACTTCTACTAACTATTGGTGCTTTAGTAGCCATTGTTGGTTTTGGAAGTAAAGGTGTTGCTAACGGCATAACAAAAGGGTTGGATTTAGACGGTGGATTTGAAATCGTTTATGAAGTTGCTCCTTTAAATGATGGTGAAGCTATTCCAGATATGGGAGTAGTCGCAAAATCAATCTCTAAACGTATTGATATTTTAGGGGTTAATGAACCAATAATTAGTGTTGAAGGTGACAATCGTGTTCGTGTTCAATTAGCTGGGGTTAAAGATGTTGACCAAGCCCGTCGTATTATTTCTTCGACTGCTAATTTATCATTTAGAGATGTCTACGATAAAGAATTGATGAGTTCTAAGGTTGTCAAAGAAAATGGGGCAGCTTTAAGTTATGAAAATGGTATTCCAGTTGTTTCTTTAAAGATTGATGACAAAGCTAAGTTTGCTGAAGTTACTGAACAGTTATCAAAAAAACCTAGTGGTGATAATTTAATCGTTACTTGGTTGGATTATAATAGCGAGGATCATTATTTAGAAGAATCTAAAGCAGATAAGCCTAAATATATTTCCGCTGCCCAAGTAACTACTAAAATTGATGGTGATGCAATCATTAAAGGGAATTTTAGTGAAAGTGAAGCTCGTGAACTTGCCGACTTGATTAATTCAGGTAGTTTACCAGTAAAAATGACGGAAATATACTCTAATGTAGTTAGTGCACAATTTGGTGAATTAGCTTATGACCAAACAGTTATGGCTGGTTTTATTGGTATTTTATTAGTTATCGGATTTATGATTACAGTTTATCGTTTACCAGGTTTCTTCTCAAGTTTATCTTTAACTGCTTTTGTTTTTGGTAACATGTTTATTTATAATATGATGGGTGGGGTATTAACTCTTCCTGGTATTGCCGCCTTAGTTTTAGGGGTTGGTATGGCAGTAGATGCTAACGTTATCACTTTTGAAAGAATTAAAGATGAGTTGTATAATGGTCGTAGTTTACAAAAAGCTTATAAAGAAGGTAGTTCAAAAGCGTTTAGTACAATTTTTGATTCACAATTTACGACATTCATTTCGGCATTAATTATGTACATTTTTGGTACAGGAGCAATTAAAGGTTTTGCAACAATGTTGATGGTTACAATTTTTTGTACATTGACTTTACAAATTTTCTTAACTAAATTCTTCTTATCACTTGCAGTAAAATGCGGTCGTTTTGATAATTTGAAATTATATGGTGTTAAACTTAGCGATATTCCTGATGTTTCAAAAAACGAAGAATCTCGGCATAAAGATATGTTTGATAAAGTAGATTTCGTTAAAGTATCTAAAAAATTCATTATGGGGTCAATTGTAATTTTACTTGCCGGTCTATTATTCACAGGTTATAACGGTATTGTAAATAAGGAACCTTTGAACTTGGGTGTAGATTTCTCAAGTGGTACGCAAATTACGGTAGTAAGTGATAGCGAATTAACTAAAGATGTATTAGTTGGTGACTTTAAAGAGTTTGAATTAAATCCTAGTAAAGTAGTTTTAACTAGTGATAATAAACAAGCGACAGTAACATTTAAAGAAGCTGTCGATAGTGAAAAATTATTGAATATTAAAGAAGTGATTAAAAACAAATATGGTCATGAAGCTAATGATAGTGTGGTTACACCATTAATTGGTCGTCAGTTAGTGCAAAATGCGATAATTTTGTCGATAGTTGCTTGGATCTTAATGTTAATTTATATTAGTTATCGTTTTGAATTGGATTATGCAATCAGCTGTATTGTTGCTCTTGTTCATGATGTCTTCATTGTATTAGCTTTATTTGCTATTTTCCGTTTTGAAGTTAATTCTAACTTAATTGCGGTATTCTTAGCGATTATTGGGTATTCAATCGATGACTCTATCGTTATTTTTGATAGAATTAGAGAAAATGTTAAGGCTTTAGGTAAAGGTCATATTCGTAATGAGCAATATGTGCAGATTGTTAACGACTCATTAAGACAAACAAGTATGCGTTCTATCTATAATACGATTACAACATTGTTACCAATTGCTTGCTTATTATTAATTGGTAGTAAAGAAATATTTGTCTTTAATGTAGCGATGTTAATTGGATTAATTGCTGGTGCATATTCTTCATTATTTATCGCAGCACAATTATGGTTATACATTCGTACGCATCGTAAATTCAAACCAAAAGCTAAAAAAATCAAGAAAAAGGAAGATGGTCCTACAGAAATGACTTTCTTAGGTATAAATGACTAATTTAATTAGTCATTTTTGCTATATGAGTATATATGTTATTTATGATAAAAGCGGGTATGAAAAGAATGTAGTTTTTGTTAATTTATTAATGGAGGAATTTAATAAATATGGATATCAATTACGTTTAGTATTAAGCGAAGATATTGATAATTATAAATTTTCGGCCCAAGATATCATTATTTTTAGAACTATTAATATTGAATTGGCTAAAAAATTGAAGTGTTGTCGTTTAATTAATGATTTATTTGTCATTGAATATGCTAATGATAAGTACAAAATGAATAAGTATATTGAAGAATTGGGCCTTAATTGTGAACCTTGTTATTTGAATAGTAGCGATGATTTAGTTTATCCTTATATCTTAAAATCATTAGATGGTCATGGTGGTAGTGAAGTTTATTATATTGATAGTGATTATAAAAAAGAAATGGTACTAAGTAGTATAAATAAGGATTATTTAACCCAAAAATTTATAAATGCAACTGGTGATGTTCGAGTTTATGTAATTAATAATAATATAGTAAAAGCCGTTAAAAGAACTAATGATCATGATTTTCGTTTTAATTATTCTTTGAACGGGAATATTGAATTATTTGAAATTGACGATAAATTACGATATTATGTAAATAAGATTTTGCGTAATCATCATTATGATTATGTAGGAATTGATTTTTTGATAGTTAATAATGATTATATATTTAATGAAATTGAAGATGTAGTCGGTAGTAGAATGTTATATCATATTAGTGATATCAAAATTCATGAGATGTTAGTGACATATATTCTTACGGAGGTCCTATGAAAAAAATCGGAATAATTGTTGTTTTAGTTGTATTAGTATTTGTTGGTGCTTTTTATGCGGTTAGTTATGATAATAATACATATTATGATCAAATAGTCGAAAAGAGCAGTTTAGTTGATCAACAAAAGAAAATTAATCAGGAATTGTTTAAAGGGCGATTGCCATCTATTGATCAAGCGGTAGTAATCCAAAACCCTTATGAAATATCACCTTTGACGGCTTTGATATGTTTTAATACAGTAAATGATAGTGATGTCAAAGTTAATATTTATGATCGACAAGATAAAGTAGATATAACATACAATTTTAGTAAAGCTAAAGAACATTATGTTCCTATTTATGGACTATTTGCGGATTATAATAACAAAGTAGAATTAATTGTTGATAATAAGAGTTACATTTATCATATAAAAACTTTGCCTTTAGATAAAAAGGTAGTTCAAGCTACTAAGGTAGTCAATAATGGATTAAAAGATAATAATGAATTGTTTTTTACTACTCCGGCAATTGGTGGGTATCCAACTGGATATGATAGTAATGGTGAAGTTCGTTGGTATTTAACTCTTAATGTTACATGGCGGTTAAATAAAATAGATAACGGTCATTTACTAATTAGTACTGATCGGGTTGTTAATAGCCCGTATTATAATACGGGTATAATGGAAATTGATTATTTAGGGAAAATATATCATACTTTAGAACTTACAGATGGAGTTCATCATGATTATCAAATGTTGGATAATGGTAATATTCTACTTGCTAGTAGTGATTTTTCTACAGGATATGTGGAAGATAATATTTTAGAAGTTGATTACCAAAGCGGCCGTATTGTTAAAAGAATTGATATGAAGAATATTATTGATAAAGAAGATGGTAAAAGTTTAAATAGTGTTCCTTATGATTGGATGCATAATAATTCAATTTGGTATGATAAAGCAACTAATAGTTTAACTTTATCTTGTCGTCATATTGATAGCGTTATAAATATTGATTATACAACTAAAGAAATAAATTGGATTTTAGGCGATCACAACAATTGGAGCAAAGATATGCAGAAGTATTTGCTAAAGCCAGTTGGGGATAATTTTGAGTATTCTTATCAACAACATGCCGCAATGATTTTACCAAATGGCAATTTGTTTGTTTTTGATAATGGCAATAATCGAAGCAAAACCACAAAAGAATTGGTAAAAGCTAATGATAATTATAGTCGTGGGGTAATTTATCAAATTAATAAAGAAAAAATGGAAGTAAGCCAAATTTATCAATATGGTAAAGAAAGAGGCAGTAGTTTTTATTCGCCATATATAAGTGATGTAGATTATTTAGATGAGGGTCATTATGTCATTAATTCGGGAGGGATTTCGACAATTAATGGCGTGGCGAATAATGAACCAGCACCATTTAATCCCTTAGCAGTTTTAAATTGTATTGTTGTTGAAGTAAAAGATGATCAATTATTATATGAAATTAATTTGCCTACTAATAATTATCGTGTGGAAAAATTGAAACTTTATGATGAATCTACTACTTATTTAAAGAGTGATGAAGTGAAGGTAGTTACTAATTATGAAAAAGATGTTTATGATGAAAAACTAAATGAATTTGTTTATACTCAAGAAGATATTGATTTTAGTAAATATCAAGTTAATATTGAAAAAGAAAAGGATCGTTTAGTATTTAAAGGAGAATTTTCTAAGAGTGATAAGGTAAGTATTATCTTACAAGGGAAACATATTTATAAATATAACTGGACTATTTCTACTAAGCCATACACTGCAATGTGTGTTGATATCTACAATGAAGGTTTAAATGTCACAAAGTACCTATATGATTCAGGAAGAGTTGGTCAATATAATATTTATGTGGAAATTAATGGAAAAATATATAATCCAAAATTGAGCATTAAATACTAATTGTTGCTTATTTATGATATAATATCATTAGCAAAACAAGGAGGATATTATGGGACGTTTTGATAACACAAAGACTTTAAAGAATTTACAAGATGCATTTGCAGGAGAAAGCCAAGCAAGAAATAAATATTCTTACTATGCTTCTAAAGCAAAAAAAGATGGTTATGAATTAGTAGCTAGCATTTTTGAAAATACTGCTAATAATGAAAAAGAACATGCAAAATTATGGTTTAAATTATTACATGATGGAATGCCTTCTACTGTGGAAAATTTAAAAGATGCTGCTAATGGCGAAAACTACGAATGGACTGATATGTATGCTCGTATGGCAAAAGAAGCACGTGAAGAAGGTTTCGAGGATGTAGCGAAAACTATGGATGGTGTTGCACTAGTTGAAAAACATCACGAAGAAAGATATAAACAATTATTACAAAATATTGAAAATGACACGATGTTCAAACGTGTTGATGAACAAGTTTGGGAATGTCGTAACTGTGGACATTTACACTATGGTAAAGATGCTCCAGAAGTATGTCCAGTATGTGATCATCCTAAAGCTTATTTCATGATTACACCTACTAATTTCTAAAATGATAACTGTGTAGAAATACACAGTTTTTATTTGCATTATTATTACAAATATTGTATTATATATTAGTAAAGGGGAGTAGCTAGCTATATGCTTTTATATTCGTCAACACGACATTTATTGTCCGGATATAATATCTTCTGATCGGCAAGACCTTTATTCTATATAGATGGTCTTTTTTTTATGGAGGTAAAAAATGTATAATAAGACTTTTAATGAAGTATTAGAACAACTAGGGTCTAATCTAAAAACTGGTTTAAACAATGAAGAAGTCGCTAATTCCTTAGAAAAATATGGAAGAAACGAATTAGTTGAAAAACCCCCAGTTCCAATCTGGAAGAAATTTTTAGCGCAGTTTAATGATATAATGATTATCATTTTAATATTAGCTGCTATTATTTCTATTATTGTTGATCCACATGAATGGGTTGACAGTTTAATTATTATGTTAATCGTTATAATCAATGCGGTTATTGGAGTAGCACAAGAATCAAAAGCAGAAAAGAGTTTAGAAGCTTTAAAGAAAATGAGTGCTCCAAGTGCGAAAGTATTAAGAAACGGCGATAAATTATCAATTGCAGCCAGCGATCTTGTTGTTGGTGATATCGTATTTTTAGATGCAGGCGATTTTGTTCCTGCTGATTTGCGTTTAACGGAAGCATTTAATTTACAAATTGATGAATCAGCTTTAACTGGAGAAAGTGTTCCTGTTGATAAAATTTCTACTGTTATCGAAGGTGACGATGTACCATTAGGTGATCGTAAAAATCTTGCTTATTCTTCAACAATAGTAACTTACGGACGCGGTGTTGGTGTAGTTATTAATATTGGTATGAATACTGAAGTTGGTAAGATTGCGAAGATGTTAAGTCAAGAAAAAGATGAATTAACACCATTACAAGTAACTTTAGCGCAAATCGGTAAAGTTATTGGAGTTATTTGTATTGTTATTTGTATTGTAGTATTCTTTATGGAAACATTAACTGGTTTATCTTGGATTGATTCATTTAAGACGGCAATTGCTTTGGCAGTAGCGGCAATTCCTGAAGGTTTACCAGCGTTTGTTACAGTAGTACTTGCATTAGGAGTACAAAAGATGGTTAAGGTTCATGCCATCGTTCGTAAATTACCAGCAGTTGAAACATTAGGTAGTGCATCAATTATTTGTAGTGATAAAACTGGTACTTTAACTCAAAATAAAATGACAGTAGTTAAAGCTTACAATATTAAAGATGGTTTAGTAGATGTACCTGAAAGTGTTAGTGATGAAATTCATGCCTTAAGTAGAGCATTTGCTTTGTGTAGTGATGCGACTATTGTTGGGGATAAAGAAATCGGTGACCCAACAGAAACAGCGCTTATTGCTTTAATTATGAAATATGGAATTACGAAAGAAGAATTAGAAAAAAATGCTGTTCGTATTAATGAATTAGCTTTTGATTCTGATCGTAAAATGATGAGTGTATTATTAAAAACTCAAGATAAATATATATCAATTACAAAAGGTGCTTTGGATTCAATTTTACCTGTTTGTTTAAATGTCAAAGATAAAGAAGCAATTATGCAAGCAAATAATGATATGGCTAATGGAGCATTAAGAGTATTGGCGGTATCTTATAAAGAATATTCTCAATTACCTAAAGATTATACTTTCGAAACAGCTGAAGTTGATTTACAATTCTTAGGTTTAGTTGGTATGATTGACCCACCACGTGTGGAAGTTAAAGATGCGATTGCTTTAGCTAAAAAAGCAGGCGTTCGTACTATTATGATTACGGGTGACCATATTACTACAGCTAGTGCGATTGCGAAAGATTTAGGTATCCTTAATGAGGGTGAACTTGCAATATCGGGAACAGCTTTAAGTGATATGAGTGATGAGGAATTAATCGCAAATATTGAAAAATATTCAGTATATGCGCGAGTTGCTCCTGAACATAAGGTGCGTATCGTTAATGCATGGCAATCTAAAGGTAAAGTTGTTGCGATGACTGGTGATGGGGTAAATGATTCTCCTGCCCTTAAAACTGCAGATATTGGCTGTGCTATGGGTATTACTGGTACTGATGTTGCGAAGAGTGCAGCTAGTATGATTTTAACTGATGATAATTTTGCGACTATTGTTACTTCTATTCGTGAAGGACGTGGTATTTATAATAATATTCGAAAAGTTGTTCAATTCTTATTATCAAGTAATATTGGGGAAGTGTTAACTATTTTTGGCGCAAGTTTAATTACTTTCTTCGGAGGTATTGAATTAGGAGTGCCTCTATTACCAATTCATTTATTATGGATTAATTTAATTACTGACTCATTACCAGCATTTGCTTTAGGTATGGAAGCTACTGATCCAAATGTTATGAATGAAAAACCTCGTCCTAAGAATGAAAACTTCTTTGCGAATGGTTTAGGTCTAAGAATTGCTTATCAAGGAGCTTATGTTGGAGTTATTACTTTAGCTTCTTATATGTATGGTAATGCTTATTCTCATGAAATGGGGATGACAATGGCATTCATTACTTTAGCATTATCTCAATTATTCCATGCATTTAATGTTAAGAGCGAACATAGTGTATTCAGTAAACAAGTATTTAATAATAAATATTTAATCGGATCATTTATTATTGGTTTATTCTTACAACTAGTAATCATTTATACACCATTATCTAGTGTATTTAAAATGGTACCAATGGATCCAATTCATTTATTAGTGGCAGTTGGTCTTGCATTCTCTATTATAATTTTTGTGGAAATTACAAAATTGTTTACTAGAAAGAAATAACTAAAAAGGGACACGTCCCTTTTTTTGTCAATTATTATTGATTTTTATCAAATAATGGATATAATAAACTTAAACATACAGGAGGAATTACCATGAAGAAATTAGAAGGAAAAGTAGTAATTATTACCGGTGGTGGTAAAGGCATTGGCAAAGGAGTTGCGAAAGCCTTTGCGGATGAAGGGGCAAACTTAGTCATTACGGGAAGAACTTTATCCCGTCTAGAAGACGCAAAAAATGAAATTGAAAAAGAGTATGGTGTTAAAGTTTTGCCAGTAGTTGCGGAAGGCGCAAATGAAGAGGAAGTAAAAAATGTAGTTGATCAAGCAATTAAAACTTATGGTAAAATTGATGTCTTAGTAAATAATGCCCAAGCATCAAAAAGTGGTGTAATGCTAGTTGATCATTCTAAAGAAGATTTTGATTTAGCAATTAATTCAGGTTTATATGGAACATTCTTTTATATGAAATACTGTTTCCCATATTTAAAAGAAACACAAGGAAGTGTTATCAACTTTGCGAGTGGTTCGGGATTAAGTGGAAAACCTGGACAAAGCAGTTATGCAGCTAGTAAAGAAGGAATTCGCGGTATGAGTAGAGTTGCAGCAACAGAATGGGGACCTTACAATATTAATGTTAATGTCGTATGTCCATTAGTTATGACTGAAGAATTAGAAAAATGGAAAGCGGCCTATCCAGAAATTTACGCGAAAACTATTCAAGGAATCCCTCTACAAAGATTTGGCGATGCCCAAAAAGATATCGGCCGTATTTGTGTTTTCTTAGCAAGCGAAGATGCTTCTTATATCAGTGGCGAAACATTTAGCGCTCAAGGTGGAGGGGGATTACGACCATAATCTTCCTAAATTATAAAACGAATATTGGAATGAAGTGAACCCTAAAAGTTGGACATAACCAACATGAGGGGTTTTCATTATGGCAAAACTCACATGAGAACATAAATTGACCCTTGATCTTTGATTGTTTATTCTCTTAAATCATTTTTTTCGAATTTTAGTTGCGCTTAATCTATACGAATCACATTTAATATTGATTATATACGCTTTAAGAGTTAGGCTATCTTCAAATCGATAAGGAAGATACAAAACTACTCTTTCAATGGATAATTAAAAGATACAAAAAGAAAAGCAAAATAATTACTACCAACATTATTTTGCTGAATACAATAATGGAATGATACTACATTATGCAAAGGTAATAACCATCAATGGTAAATAATATAGATTTAAGTCTGTTTCATAAAGAAAGACGATAAAACAGTGAATAATTTAAAAGTATAAAACTATAATATTATCATAATTGTACATTTTTAAATGATCAAAAAAATATATATTAGAATTGAAAATTATAATGGTGGTAAGGATTACAAATGATTGTGAAGAGTAAAATTTTTTGGAACAGTGATAAGATCATAATTTAGTATCTTAATGAATTTGTAAGAGATGAATATTAAAACAAAGAATTTACTTGCAAAAGTAATATAATCCTAGAACAAGACTAAAAAAGAATCCATAATGATATCAAAAGCGAATTAATGAGAAAAAATGGCGAGCAGCTTTATAATATATGGTTTGAAAGATTACCGATAAAGGATAGCTTTATATGGTTGATGAT
>JBATBW010000135.1:0-1787 GCA_049662565.1 Erysipelotrichaceae bacterium
TCTTTAAAGCATCCACATCTAAACCCGAATCAATTTCATCTAACATCGCAATCGAAGGATTCAATAATTGCATTTGTAAGATTTCATTTCTCTTCTTCTCACCACCACTAAAACCTTCATTTAAGAAACGATGAGCTAATTCACTCTTTAATTGTAAACTTTCAATTGATTTATTCATCTTTTTAATAAACGGAAATAAACCAATTGGCTTCTCTAAACGGGCATTAACTGCCGCCTTTAAGAAATCCGAATTAGTAACACCTGGTATTTCTGTGGGATATTGCATCCCCAAAAATAAACCCGCCTTACTTCTTTCATCAACACTCATACTTAAGACATCTTTGCCATCCAATAAAATACTACCACTATCAACATGATATTTCGGATGCCCCATAATTGTTTGAAGCAATGTACTTTTTCCATTACCATTAGGGCCCATCAACGCATGAACTTCGCCACTATTTACAATCAAATCTATTCCTTTTAGTATCACTTTATTATCGATACTAACATATAAATCTTTAATTTCCAATCTACTCATAACTACATACCTCTTTCATCACTATATTTTAACAAATTTTACAACATATTCCAACTATAATGATGGGTTGTTTATTGCATAAAACCAATATATCAATTATAATTAAAAAGTATTTGGAGGAAAACAATGAAAGAACAACTAAAAAAATATTGGTTTATCCTTTTAGTTTTTGTCTTACTAATGTCAAGCTTAGGATATTTTGTCTATAGCGAAAACAAAGACAAAATCAAAGGACTAAGCGAAAACGGACAAGACATCGTCCTAACAATCGGCGACAAAAAACTAACAGCCGACGAATTATACAACAAAATGAACAACGATACTACTTATGGTTTAGTATATAATCAAATCGTTACCAACATCTTAGACAATAAGATTCCCGTAACAAGCGATATGAAAAAAACAGCCGAATCAAGTGTTAAAAATTTAATTAACAACTACAAACAACAATACGGCGATAAATATGAATCATATCTAAACCAAGCACTTGCATCAGCAAATATCAATGGTGTCGATCAAATTGATGAATACTTCATCCAACAAGATCAAATGTCAAAATTCTTAACAGAATACTACAAAAAAAATATCGACAAATACTATGACAAATTTGTTGCAGCCAGCAATCCACGCTTAATATCACACATACTAGTAAAAATGAACGACGCCAACAATCCAAGCGCTGATGAAAAAGCAAAAATGGCCAAAATCGATGAAGAACTAAAAACAAAAGAATTTGGCGCAGTTGCGAAAGAATATAGTGACGATACAGCAAGCGCAGTAGAAAAAGGATCAATTGGATTAGTCGATAAAAATAGTCAACTAGTACCAGAATTCTTAGCCCAATCATTAATATTAAAAACAGGGGAAGTAAGTCAATGGGTAAAAACACAATATGGCTACCACTTAATCAAATGTGACGCTTCCGATAAAGAAACATTAATAAAAAACCAAGCGTTTATGGATGCCTTAATCCGAAGCGACAATAAAGAAGTAATTAAAATCGTTTTAGCAGCGGGAAAAGAATTAGGTTTAACTTTCCCTGATGAACAATTCAAGAAAAACTTCTATAAATTTATGGAGGTAGATGAATAATGAAAAAACTATTACCAATATTACTAGCCCTATTATTACTAAGTGGCTGTAGCGATGCTTATACAAAAGTAAAAGAAAACAAAGTACTCGCAACCATCAACAACAAAGACATTACCGTAAATAATATCTATCCTGAATTAATCCGTTTCAATGG
>JBATBW010000136.1:0-6660 GCA_049662565.1 Erysipelotrichaceae bacterium
ATAGAATACTACATCACGCAAAGGTAATTACCATCAATGGTAAATCATATAGATTAAAAGACCACTTCATAAAGAAAGACGATAAAACAAGTGAATAATTTAAAAGTATAAAACTATTGATCTTATCATAATTGTACATTTTTAAATAATCAAAAATGTACATATTAGAGTTAACATTTACAGATGCTCCTTATATATCGGAATTTCGGCTTTTTATTCATAACAATTAACATAAAAACAAACCTTCATTATCAAAAGTTATGCACTCCTAGGCACATATTTTTTTACACCAAAACAAAAATACAATATATGAAACAACCATACAAACCCTAATATTACACAAGGGATATAAAGCTTTTTACCAAACATAATAAAGAAACCAAAGGACATAAGCAATGTCACCATGACCATAACTCTAATTTTTGTTTTCCAAGTCATACCCTGACCTTTGACAAAACTTTCAAGATTATTTTTATAAAGCTCTGTCCCTTTAAACCATTTATCTAATTTATCCGAACTTTTCCCAAAGCAAACAGTTGCCATCATCAAAAATGGAAATGCTGGAATCATCGGAAGAATTGCACCAATTGCACCAAGTACTACCCCAATACAACCAAGGATAATATAGATAATCCTTTTTATTGATTTTTTCTTTTCCATCATACAACCTCTATCATTCTATCGCTATAGTACTTTCCCTATGCGATAACAAAATAATACCTATTTAATTTTTACTCTAAGGTAGTCTAGACAATATAACTTCATCTTGTGTAACACTTTAGTTAATCTATCTTTACACCAATAATAAATCATATCCATATTATACCTTGTTTTCATAATAAACTTGTTATCCCATGCCTGAAAATATAAATGCTGTAATACAAGAACGTTAATTTCAACACCTTTGATAATTATGTGCAGTCTTTCAAAATTAAAAAAGCAGATACTATAATATTAGATGCACTTAATTTTAAAAAAACTTAAACGAAATTAACATGGTCCTTTAAACTAATGTAAGGTCTATGAAATTTAAACTTTAAACTTTAGCGAGGGATAAATTTACATTAAAATAGTCAACCCAATTGGGTTGACTATTCTTTTTGTCTCTCCTATTATTTATTTTAGGAATCAATGAAAGGTGATAAATATTAATAACAACATAAAACTACTTGGACTTGATTATTATTATGATGGTATTGTAGTCAAGAATACTTTTAAGAATAATGGATACGAGAGTATATTTGAATACGATAGTAAATATTATGTTATTTCGGGAATAGGATTAAATGGTTTTATCATTTCGATGCATCCAAGGAGGAAATAAAAAATGAAAGAATTAAAGATTAAATTAGATTTATTTAACGGGCCAATATGGAAAGAGTATTACAATTTAGAGTCTGATGCAGCGTATACATCGATAAAAGTTGTTGATGAAGACGAGCAAATTAGGAAATTGGACTGTGAAGCTCAGCAAATATTTATGTCTTTTTACAATCTAGGAACTGATAATTCAGCTGATATTTTTGATAAAGACAAGGCGAAAATGAATAAAGGGAAGTTGATTGAGTTGATATTTAAGATAAAATTACATCTATCGAAATTAACGATGGTACTTTTATAGTGAAAGATTAAGCAATTATCGAGAGAAAAGGTAAAAACTTGTATGTAACAATAGATAATTCAATAATAACGATAAATGCTTATAGTTTTACAATCATTACAGCACATATAAAAAACAATAAGGTATGCCAATATTTTATTGATACACAAAATTCATTATAAATAAAAAACTCTACCGACAATAATATCAGTAGAGTTTTTCTTATATATTTACTAATTCCGTTAAATCATTAATAACGATAGTTGGTTTAATATTCAATTTATCAATATCTTCTTTTTGGTGAATACCCGTAAGTACTAATGCCGTATCAATATTACAATTAACACCTAAGGCAATATCCGTCAACAAATTATCACCAACCATAATTACTTCATCTTTACTTAAATCAAAATATGAAAGACATTCATCTAAATAAACACCAAAAGGTTTACCTAATTGTAAGCTTTGTTGCCCACTAGCATATTCCATCATTTTTACGACACTACCATTACCAATAGTTGGACCTTTTTCCGTTAAGATAATTTGGTCTAAATTAGTTCCTACTAAGATAGCATGATCTAATAAATTTTGGACACCTAAAGAATATCTTGCATAATTAGCGTCCTTATCTAAACCGACAAAAACAAAATCGGCATCTTTTTCGACAATCGTAAACCCATTGTCATTTAAAGCTTCTTTTAATCCACTACTACCAATGACAAACGCTTTGCGCTTATCATAATTCTTTTTCACAAATAAACAAGCGGCCATAGCCGAAGTAAAAAACATTTCCGGGGCAATATTTTCATAACCCATATCCAACATATGTTGGGCATTTTCAACTAAAGTTCTTGAGGCATTGTTAGTCACAAAATAAAACCTAATATTATTTTTTAAACAATGATCAATAAACTTTTTTGCACTAGGTATAATATTTTTACCATGATACATCGTACCATCTAAATCTAACAAATATATTTTACTCATTAGCCGATCGATCCTGACATATCTAATTTTAATAATTGATTTAATTCTACAGCATATTCCATTGGCAACTCCCTTGTAAATGGTTCTAAAAATCCCATGATAATCATTGATGTTGCTTCTTGTTCATTTAAACCACGGCTCATTAAATAATATAATTGTTCTTCTGATATTTTTGATACACTTGCTTCGTGTTCAATTGAAGAGTTATCATTTTTACTAATATTAGTTGGAATTGTGTCACTAGTTGATATTTTATCTAAAATTAACGTATCACATTCAATTTTACTTTTCGCATTATTAGCTTGTTTGCCATGGCTTACTAAACCGCGATAATTAACTTTACCACCATCACGGGCAATCGATTTAGATATAATCGTACTACTAGTATTTTTACCAATATGAATCATTTTTGCACCCGCATCTTGAGTTTGACCCTTACTTGCGACCGCAATTGAAATGCATGTTCCTTTGGCATAATCACCTAATAATACACAGGCTGGATATTTCATATTAATATGTGAACCGATGTTGCCATCAATCCATTCCATATTACCATATTCATATACTTTAGCTCTTTTAGTAACTAAATTAATAATATTATTAGACCAGTTTTGCACTGTCGAATAACGACACTTACCTTCTTTTTTAATAATAATTTCCACTACTGCCGCATGTAAAGAGTCCTTAGAATAAACAGGAGCGGTACAACCTTCGACATAATGGATATCTGCCCCTTCTTCGACAATAATTAAAGTTCGCTCAAATTGACCCATTTGTTGCGTATTAATTCGGAAATATGATTGTAAAGGCTTGTCTAATTTTACCCCTTTTGGCACATAGATAAAAGACCCACCTGACCAAACCGCACTATTTAAAGCACTAAATTTATTATCACTATAAGGTATGACACTACCAAAATACTCTTTCATAATTTCTGGATATTCTCTTAAAGCACTATCGGTATCTAAAAAGATTACTCCTTTATCTTTCACTTCATCTAACATATTGTGATAAACAACTTCCGATTCATATTGGGTAGATACTCCAGACAAGAATTTCTTTTCCGCTTCAGGTATCCCTAAACGATCAAAAGTATCTTTAATTGTTTCTGGCACTTCCTCCCAACTAGTTTCTTGACGATCACTTGGTTTAATATAATATGTATAGTCATCAAAATCTAATTCACTTAAATCGACACCCCAAGTTGGCATTTCTTTTTCCACAAAATATTTATAAGCCTTTAAGCGATATTCTAACATCCACTCTGGCTCTTTTTTAATTTTTGATATTTCTCTAACTGTATCTTCCGTTAAACCTTTTTTAGTCTTAAATACACTGACATCTTTATCTGAGAAACCATATTGATATTCGTTATTCATCTTCAAACTCCTTTATTAAAGAAGACATTCCATTAATACCAATAGTTGCGCACTTAATACGATTAGCTTGTTTGCCAACATTGACAAAAGCATATGCTTCTTCTAATATGTCATAATCCGCCTCTTGATTATCAACCATCTTGTAATATTCATTGATAATATTCTTCGCATCATTAACTGATTTACCTTTAATTAATTCACTAATTATTGATGTCGATGCCGTTGATATCGCACACCCTACACCATCAAAACGGACATCTTTGATCATATCATCTTCAATTAATACTTGAATAAATAAATCATCGATACAACTATCACTAGCCATATGGATTTTTTTATAACGATCATCTTCTACTAATCCTTTATTATTAGGATATTGATAATTATCCAAAATAATTTGGCGTAATATTTCGGGATTTTTTAAACTTTCTTCCATATGCCCTCCTATAAAATTGTATTAATACAATTTTCAATATTTACTTTCTTTAGTGCTTCAATAAATAAATCTACTTCTTCTTTCGTATTATAAAAAGCAATACTCGCTCTTAACGTTTCACTAGTCTTTAAAACATTCATCAATATTTTGGCACAATGATTACCACTACGAACACATACTCCTTGAGTACTCAAATAACAAGCCACATCTTGGGCAAAAATATCTTTAACATTAAAAGTAATAATACCCGTACTAGCATGTTCATTATAAATAATTATATTATCCATCTTTTTCATTTCCGCTAACAAATATTGACGTAAATTATGTTCATAATCAAAGATATCTTGCATCGAATATTGCATCAAATACTCAATTGCTGCCTTAAAACCTAAAACCGCTTCAATAGCTGGCGTACCCGCTTCAAACTTATAAGGCGGATGTTTCAATAAAATATTACCACAAATATCAAAACGAGCATTAGAACCACCACCCATCATAAAGGGATCCATCTTCTCTAACAACTCATACTTACCATATAAAACACCAACACCCGTTGGTCCCATCATCTTATGACCACTAAAAGCTAAAAAATCAATATCACTCTTAATGACATCTATTGGCATATGGGGTACACTTTGAGCCCCATCCACAACTACTATTGCCCCATATTCATGAGCAATCTTAATCATTTCATCCATTGGAGCCACAAAACCCATAACATTAGTAATATTCGCAAAACATACAACCTTAACTCTTTCATGCATCGCCTTTTTAAAATTATCGATCGTAATTTTACCATCTTCATCTAAAGGAATATATTCAATAATAGCCTTAGTCTTTTCACTAACCTTAAACCAAGGAAGAATATTTGAAGCATGTTCAGCTTCCGTACTTAATATTACATCATTTTGATTAAGAAACTTCTGACCATAACCATAAGCCACCAAGTTTAAAGACATACTTGCACCACTAGTAAACACAATACTTTTACTATCACAGTTCAATAACTTACCAACCGTTTTACGCGCATCTTCATACTCTTTACTTACTTGATAAGACAATTCATAATCGCCTCTATTAGCGTTTACCGATAAATTAGTATAATAATTCACTACCGCATCAATTACCACTTGTGGTTTAAATGTAGTAGCCGCATTATCAAAATAAACTAAAGGATGACCATTAATCCCTTTATTATTTAACATCGGAAAATCTTTTCTTATTTGTTTTACATCAAACATATTTCTTCCACTCTTTTCTCAATATCATCACTAATCAATTTTTTGACATCATCATCTAAAATTAGTTCTAACACACTATTTAAATAACCATGCGACAATAACTTAACGGCCGTAATCTCATTAATCCCTCTTGATTGAAGATAATATAATTGATCTTCATCTAATTTACCAATCGTACAAGCATGTTTAGCTTGAACATCATTTTCATCAATATATAAAACCGGTAAAGCTTTAACCTCTTTCACATCCTTATAAGTTAATACTCTTGTCGTTTGATAAGCACTAGATTGATAATTTCCCTTACTAATTTTACCAATCGTATCACAATAATATTCACCATCTTCCAATACCACACCATAACTTTCCATGTTACTAGTCGTATAAGGAGCAAGATGATCAATATTAAACTTATAAGTTTGGCGATCCTTAGTAATACTACTACTACAACCTAAAAACTTTGCCTCTTCTTTCAGTAATTTAATATCCATCTCAATATTAGTTTCTTTTAAACTAAACATACAAAAGGTGATATTTAAACTATCATAAACATCCCCTTTTACTCTTATTGTAATTGCCTTATTCGCACCATTGACAATATTAACATTCATCATATGATCACATTTAATATTAATATCAATATCATTTTCCACCAACAAATTATAAATCATATCCTCCGATAGATTAATTGTAGGTTCATCAATTTGATAAAAACCACTCTCTAACAATCTCATATTACTTACCTTGTCCGCTATTACCACAAGTACCTAATAAAACGGGATTTTTATCTTCTTTATTAATCTTAATATTCAACTCTTTAATCAACCAATCATAACCATCCGTATCAATCTTATCTACTAAAGAATAATCACCACTACGAACGATCTTACCATCAATAATGATATGCACAAAAGATGGTTGAACTAAATTACAAAATCTTTCATAATGGGAAATAATCATTAAACCCATTTTAGTTTCATCCTTTTGTTGATTAATTGCATTAGCAACAATCTTTAAAGC
>JBATBW010000137.1:0-1543 GCA_049662565.1 Erysipelotrichaceae bacterium
TGCAAACACAGACGATTCAACTGACCATCCAGCAGTATTTCCAGAAAAACTTGCAGCAGATCACATTTATACATGGAGCAATGAGGGTGATTTAGTTTATGACCCTTTTATGGGTAGTGGTACTACAGCAAAAATGGCACACATTTACAAACGCAATTGGATTGGTTCGGAGATTTCTGCTGAATATGTCGAATTGGCAAACAAGCGATTAGACCCATATTTGCGTCAAACTTCGCTTTTTTAATATTGCGCATAACTGCACACGCACAAACACAGCCCCCAAATTTTTTTCAGGCAGCACTCAGAAGTATTTTACAGGGCTTGTGTGAGCCATATTCCATTTTCTACACTGTTCGGGTCTGATTGTTTGTTAATAATTATTAATTTAATTGCAGTCCGACAAAAAGTTTATTATCTTTGCGAACAAAAAAAAACAAAAAATGAAACAGATTGATGATATTACATGGCAATCAAACGATGGTTTAATAACATTCAAGAACATGGACTGCAACGAGTTTATGGCAGGATGCAAGGAAAATGAGTTCGACTTAATACATAATGACCCTCCGTACGGGCTTGAAAGATTTAAAAAGGGTGGTAGCCATGTAAATAAATATGGTTCTGAAAATGGAAGTTGGAATAATGAAAAGCCTTCAGGCGATATGTTTAATGAAATGTTCAGAGTTTCAAAAAAACAAATTATTTGGGGCGGAAACAACTTTGAATTGCCAACAAGCGAGTATTTTATAATATGGCAAAAATCTAATGCTTTGAATTTTTCTTTTGCAATGTGCGAACAGGCATGGACTAACATTAAAAAACCTGCTAAACTATTTACTTTTTTTATTGTAAGCGAAAGCGAAAGCAGAATACATCCAACCCAAAAACCAATAGAATTGTATTGTTGGATTTTAGACAACTACACCAAGCCAACCGACACTATACTTGATTGTTTTGGCGGGAGTATGAGTCATGCAATAGCTGCTCACATGAAGCGCAGAAAGCTCACAATAATTGAAATCGATTCTGAATATTTTGCCAGCGCCTTACTTAGGTTTTCTGAATATGAACAGAAGGTGGAGGATATAAAAGAGTTTGGATATGCTAAAACTAAAATAAATGCGCAAAATCCTGTTCTTTTTTAAAATATCATTTAAACCGTTTCCGCATTGCACATTCACAAGCGTGCATTCAATTTTAATCATAAAACACAAAGCAATGGATAAACAAACTAAAATTATACTTCTATCTAAATTTTTTGCAAAAGATAGAATACAGGGCGATTCTCTTTTAGAAAAACTTTTTGAGCTTGATGATATGTGGTCTAAAGTTTACGAGGAAAATCGTATAAAATTTTCATTTTCGGTTGCTAAAGAAATGGCAAATGAACGAATACTAAATCACGTTCTTTCCGACAATTACTCATAGCGGTTATTCACTTGTATTTCAATGTATTAAAAAACAATAAAAATAAAATTATATTCAAAATGAGACAAATTAAATTTAGAGGTAAATCAATTTACACACCGCATGATTGGCAATA
>JBATBW010000138.1:0-1678 GCA_049662565.1 Erysipelotrichaceae bacterium
ATGCAATACACCGACTTCACTATCGAATCCTGACATATCACGCCCAATAGTTTTCCAACGTGGTTTGTTAGCAGTCAAAAAGTATTCCATAACAAGAATAGCAGGTGTTATGCGATTGACGGTAAATGTTGGCATATCAGCATCTTTAAGATCTCTAATTTCACTGGCAGTTAATTGTTTATCCTCAAAAAATGCTTCGCCTTTTAGCAAATTATATTCCCAATCCCAGCGTTTAGGATTATTACTTGCATTAAAAATACTTATTATCTCCGAAACACGTTTGTCTGGTGATACTTTTTCAAGTCCTATGGTTTTTCTTGCCATTCACTAACCTCACATTACTTTCCACGATTTTGCTCTTTTCCTTTTGATATACCATTCGGTATTGGCTTCTTCTGGCGATTTTCTCTTGATATAACCCTGTGGTGGGTAAGCAGATACATTTGCATAATAAAATGCATCTATTTCATCCGAATGCGCCATAGTAGCCCCGAAATTTATAGTTTCTTCAATAAGATTATAACTTTCCTCACGGTAATAAATCATTCCTTGAGTATAAAACGGATTAAGATAAGATGAAATCCGATTAAGCTTGTCAACTCCACCTGGTTTTTGAGGATTGCCAATTACATACATTTTATTTAATTTCATTTTTCTTTGCATTAAATCCTGAAAAACACTTCTATTTAGCGATACATCTTCGATACTTCCGTATAAACAATGAAATTCATCATACATTTCGATATAATAATCCACTACGCCCTTTTTCCCTATAAGCTCATCATTATCTCCACGCAACCCACTCATTGGAATATTCTGATGTCTTTCTGTTCGCAAATGATAGCGTCTATTAAGCCCATCAACAGCAATAGCAATTATACACGAATAGCTACTGCTTCTTGTGGCAATATCCGTAGCTGGATCGCAACCGAGAAAAGTATTTACCACTATCTTTTCGCCATTAATTACAAGATAATTAACTCCATTACCATCTCTTATATTGCCACCTTCGTGCATAAATACACCATTGTGAAACTTGATATGATCACGTGTCCAGATAGCAACATCAGATGAGGCGACTTCAAGTTCATATTCTTGATAATAAAGCGCTAATTGACCACGAGATTCTAATCTTTCTTTGATTTTATTAAGAACATATCTTGGCAAACGGCTATTCCATAAAACGCCACCTGGCATATCTGGTTGAGTTGAGGGATAAACAAATATTTTCCACGGATAGGAATCTAAAGTACCTTCAGCTTTACATTTTTTGTAAGCTTCTATAAATTCTTGAGCTATTGATAATGGTTGCGGTGTATTGATAAAAAATAATCTACAACGTGGCTTTTGGTCAATTGCTGGTAGAATAGCACCAAAAAGCGTATTACGTAAATCTTGCCTTGCACTCTGAGTTTTAGTATTAAGTTCATTTTCAATATCATCAGCAAAGACCCTGCTAAAACGAATAGCACCGCTTTCAATAGTAGCTTCAGTTTTTCCACGAATACTTTTAAGATTACTACTACTAATCAATTTGTCGCCATAAATTGTAGTAATTTCCTCCTTATTCCATATATCTCCTCTTAATTTTCCAAATATATTTATAATATCATAGTTTTGTTCAAGATGCTTAGCTATATATCTGACATTACCAATACTATCATCTTGAGTTTTAGCC
>JBATBW010000139.1:0-2449 GCA_049662565.1 Erysipelotrichaceae bacterium
GTATTTTTTCCAACAACATCCAATTGATAGCCTGTTGCGGTCTCTATTTTTGGCTCATCATCAATAAACGGTAATTCTTCGGGGGGTGTGTGACGTTGCCATAAAACAGTCATGTTGCGCACATCAAAAGATGCTCGCATCCAGTTACTATTTAAATAAATAGCTTCATCGTCAAAATCATCACTTCTAAGTCTAAAAAAGAAATTTCCTTTTACACCCATACTACTATATTCTGCATAGAATGTTGCCCCACTCGGCACAGCAACACGATAGCTATATTCTTCTGTGTCTGAATCTAATAACTGCAAAGTCCATTTATTATCACGGTTCACTAAAAATTCTTTCATCACACACTCCAATAAACAAAACTAAAAACACAAACAAAGAATAAACCTAAAATAAAATATTCTTCACGCTTTGAAAATTCTTTTTCATTGAACCAATTTATCATTTTAATTACTCCTTACCACGAACAAGACTTCGAAGCTCACCAATTGAAATTTCCCTTCCTTTGTTATTATTAAAGGTCTTTGCGCTATTCCCAAATTGAATCGTCATATCATAAGGTGCTTGCTTCCCGACACAAGCATAAAGATAGCAATAAAAATCAATCGACTTAAAACCAGTAGTGAAGCCAAGATTATTCAACATCCAAACAACTTCTTGCTTCGCCTTGTTGTTGTGAGCAATACAACCCAAATCAATTTTTAAATTTTCCATCTTAAAACCTCCTGAGTTTTAATTAATATACTATATTAAATATATATTGTCTAGCATTAAATCATAATACCAACTGAAACACGCTTGCACCCATTAATAACCTTAAAAGTCTTCGTGAATATCTCTGGATAATATTCAATTAACCCTATGCGATTCTCCAACATTTTATTAAGCATTGTAGATGCATTGTTATTTAAAAAAATATAATTTGGCTCAATGATAAACTTTTCCTTAAAATCTTTTATTGCAAGCTCAAGTTCGATAATTACATCCATCATTTTAATTTATTCTCTTTTAAAATATCATAGATACAATTTGCAACTTTACGCCAAACAATAGAATCCAAAATACTTGTTTGCCCTCGCATTGTTTTCTTTAGCTGTGAAGTGCTAATTATATTTTTAGTTCCTTCAACAACTAAATTAAAGCAATTCTTGTCCTGCATTAAATCAAAGTATTCTTGAAGGATTGGCATTTGTGTAGCTTGACGCAATAACTTATCTGCCTTCGATCTACCATTATTTACAGCACCGCCTTTGCTCATTAATTTTACGTGATTCTTATTAAAAGCAATCTGCGCCATTTCATCATAATTTTCATAAGTGGACTTAACCTTCTTAATCTCATTACCTTTCGCTAACCACTTTTCAACTTCATCATTCAACTTTTGAGAAGCTTTATATTTAATATCGTGTCCGTTTGTTGCGCTAATCATTTCTTCACCCACCATTTCCAAATCTTTTTATAACTTACAATCTTACCAACACTGTATTTACTGCCGTACCGCTGCTGATCTTCTTTACCTTGAATCTTGTTTGATTGCTTGTTTCTGTATCGGATCTCACAAGCCACAATCAAAACAACCAACCCTAAAATAAAACCTATTGCATATTCCATGTTAGTTCTCCTGTGCTTCGATCATAGCTTTGTAAATATTATGCGCTGTAACTTTACCGTCTATTTCACAGTTATCAGCAGCAATTAACATTGTCTTGGTTGGCTCTCTCGGAACAACCACATAACCATCAGGCACAGCTACTTTTTGGGATTGTTGCAACCCACGAACAGCTAAGTCAAAACCATACTGCCACTGTTGTGACTTACCCTTATAACCTACACGATCTTTAATTTTTTGAATATCCATCACACTCTCCAATGAGGCGTTAGCCTCACATAAACTTTTTAAAATTGTCTTCAAATACTTGATTTAATTTAAACAACTCATTTCGTTTAAACCATTCAGGCTTATCAATTTGATCTTCGTTCATATCAAACCAAGCATAAGGTTCGATAATAAAACAACCTTCCATAAATTCGCATAAGTCATTATAGCTAACGCTTGCTCGTGCTGTAAAAACATCACCATTAAAGCTCACATTAAAATCAACTAAATCATTTTCAAAGTTTTCTAATTCGATAGTTACAGTTTGCATTTCAGTCTCCGTTTCAATAATTTAATAATATACTATATTAAATAATAATCAAGTTTTATTTTAATTTTATCGCAATGAATACAACTCCACTTTTTAAAAATGAAGTCGTACTGGTACTCATGGTTACAGCTCAAACGATTCTCTATTTTCTGAATCAGTCATTGTTTTTCACTTTTAAAATATCCAGTAGATCATCAGCATCAACATATTCTTCTGTTGTGTATCCATGCCATTCAGACAATGGGATGCTTTTCTTGTTTGACTCGATCCACTCTACAGCCTGATCAATCCTTTTC
>JBATBW010000140.1:0-1924 GCA_049662565.1 Erysipelotrichaceae bacterium
GGCGGCGGTGTCGCCCTGATCGGCATCGTACTGGTGCCGCTGCTTTCCGGTTTGTTTGGATAAATTATGAATTGAATTTAAAAGACGCCTGCTTTATTTAAGCTGGCGTCTTCAAAATTAGTTCATACTATCAACAAAATATTGTAGTTCACTTATTAGTTGTTTTTCCTTAGTATTATTCATGGGTCCTAGTGAATATCCAGTTATTTCATACAGATTATTACCACGTTGAAATGTTCCAATTACTCGAGTGTACTCACCTTCCGGATAGTTTTCACCTGGTTGAAAATCAGAATTAGCATTACTTACCGTCCACTTAACATCTTCATTCTTTTCATTAATCACTTTTGATGATGAAATAAATATTTGAAAAAATGAAGAATCCGATAGTTTCGTTGGTGTAATTACAATATTGTAACCATCCCAAGCGCCATATTGTTTACTTCTTTCTATTGATACACTCTCTTTTGAAGTGTGTAGATGTGGATTGTCTTTATTCGTTGAATAACTAGGTATAAGGATGCTGGAGTCTTTTAGAAATACATCAATCTCCTCAATCGTCGACAAATCTTTTGTATTTACGAGATATTCATTAAAAATAAATGGTCGAGCTAAGAAGATTAAACTTGCTAATATAGCTATACCAATAAGCAGCAAAATAATTTTATTTTTCAAGATATGTTGCCCCCTTTATTTAACATTAAGTTAAGCAAGAAATCCAATATGGTAATTTCAAATGATTGGTTAATTAAATCGCTACACACAAAATCAATAATAGTTACTTTATGTTACCATAATTTTCAGTTTTTGTGTATAAGCTTTAATTACATCTAAATATTGAATTTATACATATAGGTTTCATAATTAGAGGGGACATAAATTTTTGGCATAATATATCCTGATGTGCTGTTAACAACACTAGAATACCAACCGGTATGTATAAGAAAATCATAAGACCCATCGCTGAAGTACTTATAACCATATACAGCCATCGTATGCCAGTCATACACGCCAGTAAATAGAGTTGTGGTTATCATACCAGGAATATTATTATCGATCTGATTCGTGATATAAGTTGGATTACTTCTGAATAATCGCCAGTCAACCGAAACAGTTGTGTTCGGTAAATGCTGAGATTTATATCTATTTACAGGGTTTCTTATGCCATCTGCATAGCTCATAGTCCCCATGCCGCAAGATATAAGGAGTAGGTGCAGTTTTTGTGCTTTTGCATAAGAGGTAGAAGAATAAGTTGTCCCAATGAGGTTTTCTGACATATATGTGCTATCTGGTACATACCAAGCTGAGCGAGTCCTATTAAGGTAAGTTAAAACAATACTCGTAGCGACGGCAGAGCAAGTCCCATTAACATTGTTACCGAATGCCTGCCGTTGGATGCTTAGTGGCGATGATACAGAGACCGTTCTTATTAGACTTGCAGCACTTGCGTAAACTTGATCAGTTTGATAATTTAAATTATTTTGTAAGACGCTCTCACCACTCGTTTCAGTAAGAATTACTCCTTTTATCTTTGGAGATTTAGTGTAATATTTATCTTCATTAATGCTAAAGTATTTATCTTCTGTTTTTATATAGTAGCAGAGAGGCCCTCCATAATAAGGTTTTTCGTCTTTAAAGTTTGAAAATGGAACAATACAATCAAAACCATATTCCATAACCTCCCCATTACTTATATCCAAGATGAGGTATGATGAACTATCAAAATACATGCGCCATTGGATTACTTCATTTTCGTTATAAAGATCCAGTGTTTGATATGTTCCATTGAAACCTTTGCTCTCAAGAACTGTATGATAAAAAGAATCAACATTGGGTGCAGCAAGAGGGGATTCATTGGCATTGTTCGCATATACCTGAATCGATGAAAATGCTAATAAAACTATCAACATGGTACAAATGGTTC
>JBATBW010000141.1:0-6324 GCA_049662565.1 Erysipelotrichaceae bacterium
CCGTAAGTGTTCACAACAGAGGTGTAATCCCATACACTATCTCCGGCAACATAGCATGATATTCTCCCGTCAGTTGAATAAGTGAGATGTCCGATAAAATAAGATCTATAATTACTTACTCTAGTAGGATTAATATCCGGATGTTCGATTCCTTTAGAATATGCTTCCTCATAATCTCTAACTTCTACAATTATGTTCTTACCGAATTTTTTGAAAGCTTCTGATGCTTTTCGTTCGACATCAGAACGATCATTAGAATTAGCGTATACAATTATTGTGGTATAGTCTTCTGATATAATACTATTCTGATTTTCTGCATAAGTACTAATTGGCAGTAAAAAACACAAAATTAAACATAAATTTATTTTTAGTGCTTTCATATAGTATTTGTATGATATATATCTATTAAGATGTTATCATACTCTCCTTTCTTCTGATATAAAATAAATAGGTAATATTAATATATTTGAATTATTTTTAATCATAATAGATCAGTAATTGATACGAAAACAAATTGATACTTTTTAAAAAATATATCAATATTTTAATACTGTGCATAATAGATAGACACTTCACTTAATTTTTTCATTAATTATAAACAAAAAGAATGTATTTATCAAAACAGTATAATGATATTATAGATAGATGCTACTTTATTGTATTAAAAATTTATTCATGTAATAAGTTAGGTGGTATCATATTTATCCTCGTTTTTCTATAATAATAATATCATATTATAATAGTTTGTCAATTTATAATCAATATTATTTTGTTGTCTTCTATTTCACTTATGATCATGTTTGAATATCCAAATAATTTAGATATAAATTCATGTAATGATATCATATTTTCTGATTAGAGTTTTATTTTTTTGTCTAGATAATGAATATAATATGGAGTTTGTTTGATTATTGTTGGTAAATGGTATACTTGTTTTTCTTGTTAAAGAGGTGGTTATATTATATAATATATATATATGTTTTTACTTATGATGGTGGTTTTATTTTAGCTGTTAGGTGTAAGTAAATTCTTTGTTTAGAAAGGAGAATATAATTAATCTTTGGATTGTTATATAAATATTGATGAAATTTTATAATGATATTAATAGTACGCCACTGAAGTGGCATAAGTTTGTAATGTATTTTAGTATTCCTTTAAGTTTTATTGTTAGTTGTTATAACTTATATGTGTTGATCAATATTTTTGATAAAAATAATTATTCTGTTTTAATGGGTGATGTATTTTATAGTTTAATTACAATTGTTTTGTGTTTAGTTGTCTTCTTTGGGTTTAGAAAGTTTAAGTATTATGGATATTGGGGAATATATGCATATATGTTATCTAATATAGCATATGGTAGTTATACTTTATTTTTCTTTATAAAAAATCCAATTGTTGATATTACACAGGTCATTATTCAATTAATTACTTCAATTATTTATGGTGTCGTGGTGGGATATTATTATTATAAAAGAAAGAATTTGTTTGTTAATTAATATTGAGCATATCATTTCTAAATGTGAGTGAAATATTATATTATTAATTTATAAGATGTGAGGGAAAAATCATGAAAGTTAAGAAAAGAGATAATTCGTTGGTATTATTTAATAGCGAAAAGATATTGAAAGCGATTAATAGTGCAAATGAGACATTAGTGGAAAAAGCAACTAAAGAAGAAGTAGATGTTATTTTTAGTGATGTCTTAAAGAAGATTAATCGTCATTATGCTAACAGTAATGAACCACTAAGTGTGGAAGATATTAATGATTATGTTGAAGAATCGATGATGAAATATGATTGCTACATGTTGGCAAAAGTATTTATTGAGTATCGTTATGAACATAAATTAATTCGTCAAGCTAATACTACTGATGAATCAATTTTAAGTTTGATTAGACAGTCTAATAAAGATGTAATGGAAGAAAATTCTAATAAAGATGCTTATAATATTCCGACGCAAAGAGATTTAATTGCGGGGATTGTATCTCGTGATATTACGGATCGTATTTTGTTGCCTAAAAGGGTGTCTAAAGCGCATATCGAAGGATTAATTCATTTCCATGATAGTGACTATGCAATTTCGCCAATGACAAATTGTTGTTTGGTTAATGTTAAAGATATGTTAGATAATGGAACGATGATGAATGGTAAATTGGTTGAAAGTCCAAGATCTTTTCAAGTTGCTTGTACTGTTTTAACACAAATTATTGCCGCTGTTGCAGGTAGTCAGTATGGAGGTCAATCAATTGATGTTTCACACTTAGGTAAGTATTTGCGAAAATCGAAGGTTAAGTTTGATAAAGAAATTCGCGAAATTTGTGGTGATGAAGTTAGTGAAGAGATTATTAATAAATTGATTAATCAAAGAGTTTTAAAAGAAGTTCAATCGGGCGTTCAAACTATTCAATATCAAATTAATACTTTAATGTCGACTAATGGTCAATCACCTTTTGTTACTTTGTTTATGTATTTGAAGGCGGATGATGAATATGTGGAAGAAAACGAAATGATTATTAAGGAAATTTTAAATCAACGTATTCAAGGTATTAAAAATGAAAAGGGTGTTTATATTACTCCTGCTTTCCCTAAACTAATTTATGTTTTAACTGATACTAATAATTTATCAGGTGGAAAATATGATTATTTAACTAAATTAGCGATTAAGTGTAGTTCTAAACGGATGTATCCCGATTATATTAGTGAAAAGGTAATGAAAGATAATACTAATGGTTTTGTCTTTAGTCCAATGGGTTGTCGTAGTTTCTTATCGCCTTTTGAAGATGAAAATGGTAATTATCCATTTGATGGTCGATTTAATCAGGGTGTAATTTCATTAAATCTACCAAATGTGGCTTTGACAGCGAAAAAAGAAAAACGTGATTTCTTTGAAGTGTTAGATGAAAGATTAGACATTTGTTATGAGGGATTGATGTATCGTCATAATTCTTTGCTTAATACTAAGGCGAAAGTAGCTCCTATTTTATGGGAATATGGCGCTATTGCTCGTTTAGATGGTGAAGAAACAATTAATGAATTATTAAACAGTTGTTATTCTACTATTTCGCTTGGTTATATTGGTTTATATGAAGCGTCATTATTGATGACTGGTGAACCGCAAACTGGGGAAAAAGGCTATGAATTTAGTTTGAAATTAATGCAATATTTACGTTCAACTACGGATAAATGGAAAAGGGAAACTGGTTTAGGTTTTGCTTTATATGGAACGCCTGCAGAAAGTTTGTGTTACCGTTTTGCTAGACTTGATAAAGAACATTTTGGCAGTGTTGAAAACATTACGGATAAAGATTATTATACTAATTCTTATCATATTGATGTTCGTGAACATGTTGATGCTTTTACTAAATTAAAATTAGAATCTGCTTATCAAAAGATTTCTAGTGGTGGATGTATTAGTTATGTAGAATTACCTAATATGAATAATAATTTAGAAGCGATGGAAGCTTTAGTTAAGTTTATCTATGATAATGTTCAATATGCGGAGTTTAATTTAAAATCGGATTATTGCCAAGTTTGTGGATATGATCAAGAAATTTTAATTGATGATAATGGTGATTGGTATTGCCCTAATTGTCATAATAAAGATAAGAGTAAAATGAATGTTGTTCGTCGTACTTGTGGTTATTTGGGTGAAAACTTCTGGAATAGTGGAAAAACTAATGAAATTAAAAAGAGAGTGACACACTTATAATGAATTATGCTTCTTTAAAAAAGAATGATATTGCTAATGGTTCAGGTGTAAGAGTATCTTTGTTTGTTAGTGGCTGTCGTCATCGTTGTAAGAATTGTTTTAATGCTTCTGCGTGGGATTTTAACTTTGGTGAGTTATTTACTAGTGAACAAGAAGATGAAATCATTATGGCCCTTAGTTATGATTATATTAGCGGTCTATCGTTGTTAGGTGGTGAACCATTAGAACCTGAAAATCAAGCGGTATTAAAGGATTTAGTAATTAGAGTGAAAAAGGAATTGCCTGATAAAAATATATGGTGTTATACTGGATTCGCTTTTGAATATATTTTGGAAGAAATGCAGGATAATGAAGTGTTACGTGATTTAATTTCGCATATCGATGTCTTGGTAGATGGTAAGTTTGTTGAGGAATTAAAAGATATTAAGTTAAAATTTAGAGGTAGTAGTAATCAAAGGGTTATCGATATTCCCTTATCATTAGCTACTAATCAAATAGTTCTTAAGGCTCTTTAATAAGAGTCTTTTTTTATATATAATAATGTTGAGGTGTCATATGTTACTAAAAAGAGAGAAAGAATTGATATTTTTAAATTGTAAAAAATTAGAGAGTTATCATCATTATTCAATTAGCTATTATGATCGTGATTATCGTTTATTATTAATGGTACAAAAAAAGGAGAATATGGAATTGAAGGATATATCTATTTATGATTTTCAAGGCAATTTAATTGAAGGGGATGGATGCCTTGATTTTAAAATCCATCATAATATTTATGATGAAAACGAAAATGTAAATTGGTTAATTAGTTGTGATGATAGTTATTGTAATTACTTTGCAATTCAAGGCAATTTAAAAAGCAACTATCGTTGTGAAGGATATGTAGATATAAGTAGCGATCATTTTGATTGTGGACAATTATTAGAAAATTATGGGTTAATAGTTGGCGGTACATCAATAGAAGATACATTATTAAGGATACAAGATGTTGTTTATTGTGCAAAAAGAGAATATTTGTTATTAAAATAAAATGACAATATTGATGTGCAAATTACTTTAATATCGATATAAATAGTGGTAAAATTAGAGTAACAATTAATGAGATAGTGATAGAGGGGCGAATATTGTCGAAATACTCTTTTCTATGCAAGTAAGTAGTAAAATGCTCATTAATTATATATTAAATAGGTTAACCCTAAAAAGGAGAAAAAATGAAATATCGTTGTACAGTATGTGGATATATCCACGAAGGTGAATTAACTGCTGATTTTAAGTGCCCTATTTGTAAGCAACCGGCATCAGCGTTTGTTTTAGTTGAAGAAGAAAAAAAAGAAGTTAAAAATCGTTTTGAAGGAACAAAAACTGCGAAGAATTTAGCTAGTGCTTTTGCAGGAGAAAGCCAAGCAAGAAACAAATACACTTATTTTGCGAATGTTGCGAAAAATGAAGGATATGAACAAATTGCAGAAATTTTTCTACAAACAGCAAGAAATGAACAAGAACATGCACGTTTATGGTTTGAAGCTTTAGGCGGTATTGGTGATACTAGCGCTAACTTATTAGCAGCTGCTCAAGGTGAAAATTACGAATGGACTGATATGTATGATACTTTCGCAAAAGAAGCTGAAGAAGAAGGTTTTAAAGATATCGCTATCGCTATGAGAAATGTGGCGAAGATTGAAAAAAGCCATGAAGAAAGATATCGTGCATTACTAAATAATGTAGACATGAAAAATGTATTTGAGAAGGCAGAAGAAACTATGTGGGAATGCCGCGTATGTGGACATTTAGTAATGGGTAAAAAAGCACCATTAGTATGTCCAGTTTGTAAATATTCTCAATCATATTTTGAAGTAAGATCAGAAAATTACTAAGAAAGATAAAGAATAATGCAACTATAAAGTTGCATTATTTTTTAAAATAGAAACAGTATTTGAATAAGCGGGCTGAAAAAAAGGTAAGATTAAAAGTATCTTATCCTTTTTTTTACAATAGAAAGTTTAGACAAATAGTTATTACTAATAAGATATAAGAACAGCCAAGAATTGAGTTGGGTGTTTCTTTTTTTAATTCTAGTAATTCTTTGCGATATTCTCGATAACTTGGGTTAAGGTCTTTTTTGTAGGTTAGAACATCAAAGTCGCCTTTGTGATTGCAATAGATTACAAAACCAATAGCAAATGTGAATATTGTTAAGTAGAAGAAACTGTCAACAATTTTAATTTTAAACAATAACATAATTAGCGAAATAATGATTGCTATTGCGGTATATATTAGAGTGTTTTTATTATAATATTTTTTCATAATTACCTCTTTTCTTATTAATTATATAGAATATGGGGTTAATTGTAAAATAAAATAATATGATAATAAAAAAACGCACTATGTGCGTTTTAAAATATTGTCTAATTATTTAACAGCTTCTGAGATTGCTACTGAAACTGCTACTGTCATACCAACCATTGGGTTGTTTCCAGCACCGATTAATCCCATCATTTCTACGTGAGCAGGAACTGAAGATGAACCAGCGAATTGAGCATCGCTATGCATACGTCCCATAGTATCAGTCATACCATATGAAGCAGGACCGGCAGCCATGTTATCTGGATGTAATG
>JBATBW010000142.1:0-5614 GCA_049662565.1 Erysipelotrichaceae bacterium
ATTTATGATTATTCAAATTCATTCTTCTTTAGCGAAGATGGATAAAGCGATTATTAATGCTTCTTTTGATTTGGGAGCTAATCGTTTTCAAACTTTTACTAAGATTATTTTCCCTTTGTCTTTACCAGGTGTTATTAGTGGAATTACATTAGTGTTTTTACCGGCGGTAAGTTCATTTGTTATTCCGAAGTTATTAGGTGGCGGACAATATGTTTTAGTTGGTAATTTAATTGAAACTCAATTTATTAGTGTTGGACAATGGAATTTTGGTAGTGCTATTTCTTTAGTTATGGCCGTTATTATCTTGATTTCTATGTACTTTACAAAACGTTTTGATAAAGATATCGAAGAAGAAAAAGTTGTAGGGGGGAAATAAATGAAGAAAAAGAGCTTTGTTTCGCCAATTGTGATTGGTTTATGTTTATTGTTCTTTTATTTACCGATTATTACTTTGATGATTTTCTCTTTTAATGGATCAAAGAGTTTAACGACAATGGATGGTTTCTCTTTACAGTGGTATCAAAAATTGTTTGCGGATAAAGAGATGATGGATGCAATCTATAATACGGTTATTGTGGCTTTAATTTCGACTTTTGTTTCAACAATTATCGGGACGATTACGGCTATTGGTTTGTCGAAATGTAAAAAAATATTGAAAGAAGTGATTCTTAGTATTAATAATTTACCGATCTTAAATCCCGAAATTGTAACAGCTATAGGTTTAATGTTGTTCTTTACGGCTTTAGGGGTAAATAAGGGTTTTATGACAATGTTGTTGGCTCATATTGCGTTTTGTATACCATATGTAATATTGAGTGTATTGCCGAAGTTAAGACGTTTAGATCAAAATATAACGGAAGCGGCTTTGGACTTAGGAGCTACTCCGATGCAAGCTTTATGGAAGGTTATTGTTCCTTTAATTATGCCAGGTATCTTATCAGGGGCATTAATTGCCTTTACGATGTCTTTTGATGATTTTATCATTAGTTATTTTGTAACTGGTAATGGATTTAAGAATATTTCTATTATGGTTTATACGATGAGTAAGCGGATTAATCCAACGATTAATGCTTTATCAACAATTATGGTTGTCGTTATTACTTTAATTCTTATTTTAGTAAATGTTTTACCGGTTTTGAAAAACAAGAAGAAGAATAATATGGAGGGTATGTAAATGAAAAAAATATTTTTATTGGCAGTAGTTTGTTTGTTGTTAGTTGGTTGTAGTAGTGCGCCTAAAAAAGAAAATAAATATGGTTGTGATACTTTAAAAGTGTTTAATACTGGTGTTTATATTGGTGATAATGTGGTTTCTGATTTTGAAAAAGAATATGGTGTAAAAGTTATTTATGATTTATTTGCTTCTAATGAAGAAATGTATACTAAATTATTAGGTGGAGAGACTTATGATATTTTATATCCATCAGATTATATGATTGAAAGATTAATAAGTGAAAATAAATTACAAAAATTAGATAAGTCTTTATTAGTAGGTTTAGATACTTTGCAACCGGATGTATTAGGGTTACCTTTTGATAAAGAAAATGAATATGCCGTACCATATATGTATGGTAATGTAGGTATTGTTTATAATAAAAATAATGTTAGTGAAGATGATTTAAAGAATCAAGGTTATAATATTTTCCTAAACCAAAAGTATAAAGGGAAAAATTATATGTATGATTCTCAACGCGATGCGTTTATGGTAGCATTTAAAGCTTTAGGATATTCAATGAATACCGAAAAAGAAGAAGAAATTAATGCTGCTTATGAATGGTTAATGAAATTCAAAACAACAATGGACACAGTTTTAGTTGATGACCAAGTAATTGATGGGATGATTAATGAAGAAAAAGATATTGCCTTAATGTATTCAGGCGATGCAACTTATGTAATTAGTGAAAATAGTAATTTAGGTTTCTTTATGCCAGAATCGGGAACTAATTTATGGACAGATGCTATGGTTATTCCTAGTGACTCTAAATGCCCATTATTAGCTCATGAATGGATGAACTATAATTTACGTGAAGATATTGCGACTAGAAATAGTACAACTATTGGTTATACTTCTAGTGTTAAGAAAGTTGCGGATCAATTATATGGAGCTGGCGGTGCATATGAAGGTATTGATGCGTATGTAGTACGTAAGAATGAAAATGATGAAGTATTTGTTTATAGTGAATTACTAAAGAAAAAATTAGATGATCTTTGGACAAGAGTAAAAGCTCACAACTAATTATTTGGGTGAATTTGTATAATTCACCCTTTTCTTTTGTGCTTAACTTTTTGGAAATAATGTGATAAAATAAGCATAAGTTATATAGAGGTCTTGAAATGGGAAATATGGAAAATATTATTAATATATTAAAAGAAAATTCAATTATCGTTGTCGTTGGTTGTGCAATATTAATTGTGATAGTTTGGTTAGTTATAAGATCATTTAAATTGAAGAAATGTAAAAAGAAATTTAATGAATTAGAAGTGATGTACAATACGATTAAAAGCAAACCTATTACTTATAAGTTAAACCAAGCGTTAGCTATTGCCAAGCTTAACGAAGACATTGCGGATATGGTAGTTAATGCAACTAAGGACTTTGATTTAGCGAGTGATAATTTAAAACTAGTGATGAATCAATTAAGTGCTATTGACGAAAGTATTGATATTGGCAAAGTAAAACAAGCTAATGATGCGATTGTTGAGACGGAGACATTATTGATAAGCACCGAAAAAGTTGTCCAAGAATTGATTGTAAAGTTAGAAGAGGTTTTACAACAGGAAACTTTATTACGTAAAAAAGTATCAAAATATAAAGATGATTTTAGAAATATTAAACAGAAGTTTGCGCTTAAAAAAGATAAGGTAGAAATTAGTTTTGATAGTATTGATGAAATAATATTAAATATTGAGAATAAATTTAATTTGTTTGAAGAATGGATGTATGCTAGTGAATATAATAAAGCTAGTGCCATTGCAGATGAAATTAAAGATTCAATTGTTTACTTACAAAATTTAGACAAACAATTACCAGAATTGCTTGCGGTAGCGAAAGGGGTATTACCTAAATTAATTAATGATGTTAATTATGCTTATGAACAAGCTAAGAATATTGGAGCTTTCGTTAAAAATTTAGATGTGGAAAAGAATGTTGAAATGATCGAACAAAATATAAAGTCCGATTTATTAAATATGTCTAAAGGTAATATTGTTGGTGTGGAAGATCACTTTTTGGATTATAAAACGCGTTTAGTTCAGTTGCTAGATCAAATCAATAAAGAAATTGAGGCGACTAAATTAGTAGAAGATGCCTATAATCGCTATTTATTATTAAATAAATTTTGTTATGACTTATTTTATGAATCTAGTGACTTATATACTAAAGTTAAAAATCGGTATGGTTTTGAAGATTTAAATGATGTGTTAGCGAGAGTTGAAAATGAGATTAATGAAATCGCTATTGATGAAGAAGCATTGAAAAGTAAAATTGCTTTAGATGTATCAAATAGTGAGTTATTAATTACGATTAATGGTTTAATTAGTAAAACAGATGCAACTAAAAAACAATTAGTGAAATTAAAAGATACTTTAGATAATAAGTGTGATAATGAAATTAGGGCCATCAATCAAGTGAATAAAATGTATTTAATTATTGAACAAATAAGAATAAGAGTATCTAAGAGCCAATTGCCTTCAATTAGTAAATCTTATGATGAAGATATGGAAACCTCTTTGCAGTTGATTAAACAAATTAAACGATTGTTAGCTCAACCAACTATTGATATTGTATTATTAAATGATTTAGTTAAGGAAGCAATTGATTTTGTATATACTTTCTTTGATAAAGTAGGTAATATTGTTGGTGTTGCGAATTTGACCGAAAAAATTATAGTTTTTGGTAATCGTTATCGATGTCTAGATAATGAATTAGATACTAATCTTACAAGATCAGAAATTTGTTTTAAGAATGGTGAATATAGTAATGCTTTAAATATTGCGGTTAATGCCATTGAAAAGATCTATCCGGGTATTTATGATCTTTTAGTAAAAGAAAGTGAATATGTTAATGAATAATATTTATTTAGATAATGCTGCAACTACAAGAGTTGATGACGAAGTTTTTGTGAGCTATTGTCAATTAATAAAAGATATGTATTATAATGCCGATTCGTTATATTCTCAAGGAGCTACAGTTAATAAATATATAGAACAAGCAAGAGAACGTATAGCGAATCTTTTGTGTGTTTCTAGTAAAGAGATTATTTTTACTTCAGGATCTAGTGAAGGGAATAATTTTATTATTCGAGGTTTAGTTGATTATTATCATAATCCAAAGAAGCGTTTAATCACTACTTGTGTGGAACATTCTAGTGTGTATAATGTTTTTAAATATTATGAACAATTAGGCTACGATGTTATTTATTTGGATGTTGATAAGGATGGAGTTTTAGATTATCATCAATTAGAAAAAGCTTTAAATGATGATACATTATTAGTTTCAATTATGGCTGTTAATAATGAAGTTGGGACAATTTTTGATTTAAATAAGATTAATGAAATAGTAAGAAGTAAATCAAAAGCCTATATTCATTGTGATGGTACGCAGGCTTTGGGAAAGATTGATATTGATCTTAGTTTGGTTGATTTTGCATCATTTTCGATGCATAAGATAAATGGATTAAAAGGTAGTGGTTTTGTTTATAAGAAGAATAATATTAATTTAGTTCCTTTGATTATCGGCGGTCAACAAGAATTTGGTTATCGTGGTGGTACTAGTAATGCGCCTTGTATAATTGTTATGGCTAAAACTTTGCGTTTGATTTTAGAAAAGAAAAAAAGATTAACTTCTTATATTCAAGAATTACATGATTATGCCATTGAAAGATTATTAAGTATGGATAAAGTTCATATTAATAGTAAAAATAGTAGCAATTTTATTATTAATTTTTATTTAGAAGATATTTCTAGTCAAGTGTTAATTAATGCTTTAGATGCAAGAGGTATTTATATCAGTGGTAAGAGTACTTGTTCTAGTAAAAAGAAAGAAGATTCTAAAGTATTAATTGCGATGGGGTTTAGTGAATTGGCAGCCCATAATAGTGTAAGGATTAGTTTTGATTATCATAGTAGTAAAAAAGATATTGATATATTGGTAAATAATTTACTAGAAATTCGAGGTTTGTATGCAAAATAAGTATGATGTTGTATTAGTTCGTTATGGCGAATTAAGTTTGAAGGGTAAAAATAAGAATGATTTTACTCGTCGTTTATTGAATAATTTGAAATTAGCTTTAACTAGTTATCCGGATTTAACTTATGAACGAGTCCATGATCGTTTATATATCCATGTGAATGGTTATAATCATTTAGAGATTGGGAATATTGTTGGAAAGGTATTTGGTATTAGTTCTTATTCGTATGCGAAAAAGGTTAGCAATGATATTGAAGAAATTGTTGATCAAACATATGAATTAGTTAAAGATACAACTTGTAAGACTTTTAAAGTATTTGCGAAAAGAAAAAACAAGATGTTTCCTTTAACTAGTGATGAAATTAATCGTAAAGTTGCGACTAAATTATTACATAACTTACCATTAAAAGTTGATGTTCATAATCC
>JBATBW010000143.1:0-4349 GCA_049662565.1 Erysipelotrichaceae bacterium
AGACAATATCACATCATCAGTAGGATGAGTGAATACCCTATTCCCGATAACTGGATTTTCAACAATATTCTTCAATCTTGTAATTTCCTTTTTTAATGATGTGATTTCTTTTTTTACTTCTTCTAATGATAAACCTTTCAAATTTAAATAATAATATGTTTCTGGATCAATCATCATATATATCACCTATCTTTCCGATATATTGATTAAATACAATTATTTATTCTTTAGTTCTTCAAACTTTTTTGCTATTGAAGGACTGTCTTTAGTTAACTTTTTGATACTTAATTCATAAGTTTTATCATTAACAAATCGCAAATTCTTTTCTGAAGATAATAAATTATCTTTAACTTTATTTAAATTACTGATTGTTTTATCAATTTCTTCAATTGCCGTCTTAAATTTACGACTTGCAAGATCATAATTTTTTCCGATATTATCTTTAAAATTCTGCATATTTTGTTCAAAATTAGTAATATCAAGTTCTGATCTTTGTAAATCGATTAATTGTTCACGATATTTAATCGAATTTAATGCCGCATTTCTTAATAATGTAATAATTGGAATAAAGAACTGTGGACGAATTACATACATCTTCGGATATTTATATGACATATCGACGATACCATTATTATATAATTCATTATCCGATTCTAATAATGAAACTAATACAGCATATTCACAACCTTTTTCATTACGATCCTTATCTAATTCTTTTAAGAAGTCTTCATTCTTTTTCTTAGAAGAAGTAGTGTCCGCCTCATTTTTCATTTCAAACATAATTGAAATAAATTCAACGCCACTATCAGTTTTTTCTTTAAAGATATAATCACCTTTACTGCCAGTTCTAGCATCATTATCCTTTTCAAAATATGAATTTTGAAAACCAACTGCTCTAATTTGATTAAAAGACACTTCACAATGTTTTTCTAATGTTTCACCTAACATTTTAGTAGATGATTTAGTTTTTAAATCTTTATAATAATTAATTTCGACATCTTTCTTTTTTAGTTCATATTCTAACTTTTGTTCAATTTCTCTCAACTCAATTATCTTTTCATTATTTAATATAGTTAATTTATTTTGAAGATCATTTAATTTATTTGTTTCTGTAACAATAACTAATTCTTTTTCAGATTTAAGTTTTTCATTTTCATTTTTTAATAATGATAACTCTCTTTCTAATTCTGCTTTAGTATTAGCTTCCAATAGTTTTAATTCATTTTCTTTCTCAGTTTTAAATGTTTTCTCCATTTGTTCAATTCGATCATTTAGTTTATTAATCAAAGCATCCTTTTCAAACAATTCCTTGTTCTTCTTTTGTTCTTCATCTTTTAAAGCTATTGTTTTCAAACTTTCAGATTCACTAATTTGCGCTTTTAATCTTTCAATTTCAGCTTTAAAATCCGATAAATTCTTCTCCAACAATGTTTTAGAATTTGCTTTTTCAATTTCTAATTGTTTCTCTTTTTCTTGTTTAGCACTATTTAATAACCCCTTTAGTTCTTGAATTTCCAATTTCGCTTTAGTTTCTTGTTGTTCTAATGTTCTTTGAGCTTTTTGAATTTCTAATTGTATTTCCTTTTCTTTATCTGATCTTATTAATTCTTCTCTTTCTTTAATAGCTTTTTGAAACTCTTCATTTTTTACTTGATCTAGAATAGCATTATATCCCGATTCATCAACACTAAATACTTGGCCACAATTTGGGCATTTTATTTCATTCGTTTTTAGTCTCCTATATTTATCTTTTGCAAAATTATTATACCAATATACTTGTCCATAAAAAGGTACAAATCAGCATATTTTACAAAAAAAGAGAAAATGGATTTCTCTTTTTCGTAAAATAATGTGTTTGAAATACAATTACATTGTTATTGTTCATGTAATTCATAAAATGTTTAAAGCAGATCAAAACCAGCTAAATTACAACATCCCAAGCAGTTAACATACCAATTACTTTTTCATTGGTTTTGCCTTTTTCAGTGACAAATACAGCTGCTAGTTTCTTACTATCTTCAATATTATCATAAAACATCTTTTGTACTTCATACAATGTTACATCTCTTGAAATAAAAACGAATCTCTCATTTTTATTATTGGCTAATTCAGCATATTTGAATATTTCTAAAACAGTATTATCGTCATCAATTATAAATGATGCTTCATTATCTACTATGTATGCTAATAATGAATTTTCAGTTATAACTCCTTTTAGTAATCCTTTATCATCAATAATAGGAACATAAGAATAATTATATTGATCCATTTTTATTAATATATCTTTTAATCTATCAGTTGTTCTAACCTGATAAATATTAGAATATCTAATGCTTTTTTGATAAGCTGTAATCTCAAATTTATCAATTATTATTTTTAACTCTTCTACCAATTTCGTATTAACATAGATCGGATATTCATTTTTTCCAATAGTTTGGTGCGCTAGCACATTTCTTGTTTTTCGGAATAATTCAAAAAGATTAAAATATTTATTTTTTATAATACAATATAGTTTGTTATTGCTTGTTTCAAAACCTTCAAGTTTTGCATACAGTCTTAAAAATTCATCAGTAATTTTATTATCCATTATATTTCCCCTACCATTTAAATTTATAAATTAATCCTCTTCTTCATTTATATTATAATCTAAAATAACAACACCATTATATTTCCAAAATGCAGGACCTCTATAAGATCCAGAACTATTTACTGTCCCTCTTCTGGATTCAAGTTCTCTAACTAAAGGAGTTAATTTCCATTTTATATTCTCAAATTCAACTTCCTTATCATTTACGACTTTAACAACAATATTATCATCATTAACATATGTTAGATATTTACCAAGTAATCCTTTTTCTTTCAAAGAAAATGCAGAAGAATCTTTTTTAGAAAAATTATTCTTTTCTTTCATATTAGAAGGCAATGGGAAAACATTATTTAATATATAATTTACAATCCACTCTTTTCTACGATTAATTGTATAATCATTCCATGTATCATTTTCAATAATCATTGTTTTTGCAATTTGTAAACCAGCATTATTCAAGAATATTTTCTTCTTCTCGTCAAATGATTTATTACCTAACTCTTGGTTATGCCTGATCAACGTAAGATTACCAATACTGTGTATATTTTCTTGATGTATTTTCTCGTAATCTTCTCCAAGCATAATCATCCAATCGTTACTTAATGTTTGTGGCATTATATGTTCAACTTGTAAATTCTTGTCGTTTTTATTTGGACGAGATTTTGTGATTTTTTCTTCTACAAGCGACAATATAAACTTACAGTGGCTAAAGTTGTAAAAATTCATAACTTGCAATTGTTGTCTAGTTTCATTATCATTAGGAAATCTTAGTGCGAATTCTTGATTCGATAATATTTCATACATTTTTTGTTTTTTATTGTTTGATTCAACCAGTAAAGGAATATCAGCAATTAATCGAGGGAATGTTTTATTTTCACCTTGAGTAAGTCTTAATATCTTACGTCTAATAAAATAAATGATGAAAACATCAATAATATCTAACACTTCGCTTTCTTTTAATGAATTATTTTTCCACTCACTAATAATAGCCATCAAAAAAGAATTTAGTGTTGTTACATCAATACTTTTTAAATCATTAATTTTTCGGTCAACTAGCAAACTTCCTGTAGTTACACCAAGTACAATTTGAGAATAATATCTAGAATAAATTCTTAGATTATTCAATAACTCATTAACATCTTCTTTTTTAAATAGTTGTTTAAATTGAACATATAATTCTTTATGATTTCTTTCCGTTGCTTTTTTAAAAGATTCTCTAGCGACAAGCTGCATATAATCGCGAATATAATCAGATAGATATCCCGGAAGATTTTTTTCCATTTCTAACCAATAATCATGATATAAACTTTCTTGTTCATCAGCTTTTTTACCTAATAAAATATAATTCCTTACTAAATCAGCTAGTGAAAGCGGCTTGCCTAATGAGTTCATTGACTCAAATATTTCTTGAGGGTTTTCCCAAAAGTTTTTTTGCGGTTCTAATTGAATCGTTACTAAACTGAATTTTTCCAAACCATATTCAATTAAATTAGTAATAGCATAGGGTTTTTTAAAAATTTCTGAATTAATTCTGTTTTTGAAATAAATATAATTTTTCCATACAATAGAGTTAATATCATCTCCACTAATTGGTTGATTTAATATAATATGCTTGTATGCTTCCCAATCACTTTCAACTTGTTTTAATTTAATTTTATAGGCAGTATCAACGCCAGCTTTTTCATTTTTTAAATATGTACTATTAATATAATCTCTAGCAAAATCTTCACTAATTGAATCTCTGATATCAGCCAATAATAAC
>JBATBW010000144.1:0-6658 GCA_049662565.1 Erysipelotrichaceae bacterium
GATTACAAGTCAGTTGCTCTACCAATTGAGCTAAGTCGGCAAAATTAATGGTGGAGGATGACGGGCTCGAACCGCCGACCCTCTGCTTGTAAGGCAGATGCTCTCCCAACTGAGCTAATCCTCCGTAACACTTCCTACTAGGTTGTGCTTAAATATATTACCATATACCAATATATTTTGCAACACCTTTTTGAATTTTTTTACATCCAAATTCTTTGTTTTTTGCAATCTATTTTTATTCGACTGCCTAAATATAATATCATACTTATATATTTAATTGCAACACTTTTTTGAATTTTTTTATAAAAAAATGGCTAGTTATTTTTAGCCATTAATTTTAGTTTTGGGTTGCCAATTGCAACTTCTTATTTTCTTCTTCTTCTAGTAGTCGATAAGCCACTTTTCCAACTACTGTTTTTGGTAATTCATCTCTAAATTCAATGTCATAGGGCAAGGCATATTTCGCAACATTCTTTTTTAAATAAGCCATAATTTCATTCTTTGTTTTTTCATTCTTATTAAATCCCGGTTTTAAGACGACAAAGGCTTTTACTTTCTGCATCTTGTATGAGTCTCTAACACCAATTACACAACTTAAATGAATAGATGGATGAGAATCTAAGACATTTTCTATCGTGCTTGGATAGATATTATAGCCACTACTGATTATCATTCTTTTTATTCTTTGTTTAAAATAAATAAAACCATCATTATCCATCGTTCCTAGATCGCCAGTATGAATCCAGTAGCGACCATCTTGGTGAAGTTGTTTAGTTACCTTTGTTTCTTCTTCATTATTAACATAACCAATCATGACTGTTGGTCCAGCTAAACATATTTCTCCTTCAGTTCCTAATGGCACTTCTGTTTGTGTTCCTGTCTCGACAATTTTATAATACATATCTGGTAATGGTATACCGATTGATCCTTCTTTATACATATTGTATGGTGTTAGACAACTAGCTGTTACACATTCTGTTGTTCCATACCCTTCTCTTGCACTAGCACTACAATTATGATCGTGTAAATAATCATCTAATCGTTTCTTTAGTTCGACGGTTAATGAATCACCACCGACAAATATTCCATGAAGAAATGATAAATCACATTTCTTTAAATAATCATTTCTTAATAATGCTTCATATAAAGTAGGCACGCCAGCAATTAGATTTGGTTTAGATTTCTTGATAATTTGGGCATAACTTTTTACAGTAAATCTTGGAACTAATAAGCACGTGCCACCATTTACTAACATAGTATGAATGCACACTCCAAAGCCAAAACCATGAAACATTGGCATCGCTGCCAACATTTTATCGCCAACATTGAAACAATTACTCATTTCAATTATTTGAGTTGCTAGGGCATTAAAATTTAAGTTACTTAATAAAATACCTTTGTTGGTTCCGGTTGTTCCTCCACTATATAAAATAACGGCTGGATCTTCTGGTTTTCTGTTAACATTATAAGGCCCGACATAATATTTCCCTTGATTAAGAAAATTCTTCCAATTTGCGATATCGCATGTTTCTTTAACTTTTTTAATTTTTCTTCCTGATGTCGCTTGGTAGCCTATTTTTTTTAAAGCAGATAAACCATCACTAACACTACCAATAATTAATTGTGGGATGTTTGTAGTTCTTCTTACTTCTTCAAATTTGCCATAAAATTGGTCTAGTGTAATAACAGCGACACTTTTTGAGTCTTCGATATAGAATTTTATTTCATTTTCACTTGATAATGGATGAATCATATTGGCTATTGCCCCAATTAAATTTACTCCATAAAACATTGATATTGCTGCCGGACAATTAGGTAGACATATTGTTATCTTATCATTTTCCTTTATCCCACAAGCTTTAAGTGCTTTGGCGCATTTTATTACATCTTCTGCTGCTTTTTTGTAAGTGGTTTTTTTGCCCATAAACTCATAAGCAATAATATCGTGATTATTTTCTGCCACTTTTAAAAATTCTTGGGCCATTGATAATTGTGAATATTCTAAACTACCTTTTACATCACCATAACATTTAGTCCATGGTTTACTTATTTCTTGTATCATAATCAACCTCCTGGTTAAATGGTTTTTCTAATTCTACTGGATTTTCAATTAAATATTTTAAAAGTTTTATTGTTTTAGAAAAGTAATAACCGTCGCCAATTCTTTCATCAATAGTTAATCCTAAATCTAATACTTCATGCATCACAATATTGCCATTTTCGTCATATGTTGGTTGCATTCTTTTTTTACCAATTGTCACAAATAAGGAATTAGTTCCTTTATTAGATAAATGATGATAACCAGCTTCTAAACCAATTGATCCTAAATTAGTAATAAAAGCACTTGAATAACTGACATCTGTATCTCTTATTGATTTTGGGAACAAATCATAATATTCTAATTTCCTGATAATTCCCATAGTTAGACTCAATAACCAGTTAGGCATTTTCGCAAACATATCTAAACTATCAGTCGCATTATCGTTTAAATCTTTATCTCTTGTTTTAGTAATTTCATGAACAATCTTTTGGTATACACCTTCTAAAGTTATATCCTCTTCGTAACGGATATAGGCTAAACCTTCTTTACCATTGTCTTTAAATTCTTTTTTTATGACAAAAGCTGTCGATATTTCATCTTTTTCATAGGTTCTTCCCCCTTGAATAAAATAGTTCATCTTAGGTCTTAAGACTAAGGTTTTTACTATTGCTCCCACAACGATATAAAAAAGTTTATAAGGATACTTATCGTCGGGTGCATTTTTATTTAACAAATATTTGATGGTATTATCTAAATCAACACTAACTTGCACAAATGCTTCATTATCACATCTACTAGGATACATGTGCGGCATCATTACATGCAATGAATCTAAATTTCTTAAAAGACGACCATCACTACGGTCTCCTCTTCTTTTCTTATAATTTTTTGACATAAATCCACCCCTTACAAAAATTATTATAATACAATATAACAAAAAAACAAAACAAATTGTCAATTCTATACTATAATATAACTAATAAAGAGGGATAAATATGAAATGTCGAGAATGTAAAATATGTAACGGAATAGTATGTAAAGGAGAAATACCGGGACTTGGTGGGAAAGGTAACGGTTCAACATTCATAAATAATGTCGAATCATTTAAAAAGTACAAAATAGTATTTGATGTCATTAACAATGAAGAAGCAATCGACACTAGCATCGATTTTTTTAATGAAAAACTATCAATGCCAGTAATGATTGCACCCATAGCGGGGATTGCGAATAACTACGGAGTTGATATGAGCGATTTAAGCTATAATGAAATAATGTTGAAAGCTAGCAAACAACTCAATACACTATGTTTTATTGGTGATGGTATGGATATAGAAAAAAGTTTTATTCAACCATTAAATATGATCAACAGGTATGATGGCAAAGGCGTAATAACTATGAAACCATGGGTCCAAAAAGGAATTGATTTAAGAATTGACGCCCTACAAACCAACAATTTTTGTGCATTAGCAATGGACATCGACTCTGCCGGATTACCAATCCTAAAAAACAGTGCAATACCAACAGAATTAAAAAACACCCAAAAATTAAATGAGATCAAAAACTTAACTAACAAACCATTCATCATCAAAGGAATAATGACTAAACAATCCGCACAAAAAGCCATTGAAAGCGGCTGCGACGCAATAATCGTTTCTAATCATGGCGGTAGAGTATTGGAAGATTGTGTAAGCACTATTGATGTTTTAGAAGAAATTGTTGAAGTCGTGAATAAAAAGTGTTTGGTATTTATTGATAGCGGTATCCGTAGTGCAAGCGATGTCTTTAAATCTTTAGCCCTAGGGGCAGACGGTGTTTTGATTGGTCGTCCAATTGCCCTACAAGCGGTGAAAAATCGAGAACAAGGTGTTATTGACTATCTAACTAAAATCAACACTGACTTAAAAGAAATAATGTATATGTGTGGTTGCAAAACTATAAAAGACATCAACAAAACAATGATTAAAAAAATCGGGGGATAATCATGGAATACGTATTTATTGTCAATCCCAAAGCAGGGAAAAACGAAAAAGGTATGGAACTAATACCTAATATCGAGAAAACATGTCAAGATAAAAATATCAAGTATCAAATTCATGTATCTAAAGGGGCACATGATATCAAAAATTTTGTCCAAAGTTTATGTCAAACTAATAATCACTATCGTTTTTATGCCATCGGGGGTGATGGAACACTAAATAATGTCATCAACGGCACTATTGGTTATCCTAATGTTGAAGTTGGTGTCATCCCTTTAGGAACCGGAAATGATTTCATTAAAAATTTTAATGTATCATTAGATAATTATTTTGATATCGAAAAACAAATATATGGGAAAACTAATCATATCGATCTTATTAAATTTGAAGATACTTATGCAATTAACTTATGTAATATCGGTTTTGATGCCAATGTGGCTGTCGATATGCCTAAATTCAAAAAAATGCCATTAATTAGTAACCATATTGCTTATTACCTCTCGGTTTTATTCAATCTAACTAAAAAACTAGGCCAACATCTAACAATCAAAGTTGATGACCAGTTATTCTACGATGGCAAAGTAATAATGTGTTCTATTGGCAATGGCAAATGTTGTGGTGGTGGTTTTTATGTTACACCCCATGCCTTAGTTAATGATGGCTTGTTTGACTTAGTAATTGTCACTCCGACATCAAGATTAAAATTAGCACCTTTTATGGATAACATCAAAAAAGGCACGCACATATATCACAAAAAAACTAAAAACAATGTTCGCTTTATGCAAGGAAAAGATATTTGTATTAGTAGCCCAAATTCGATTAATCTCGTAATTGATGGCGAAGGTTTTAAAATAAAGGATGCTAAATTTTCTCTAGCCAATTATCAAACTAAATTCATTTTACCATTATAAAAGGTTGCGATTCGCAACCTTTTATATTATGTTTTTCGGGAATTTAATCGTTATTGTTGTCCCCTTATTTATTTCGCTTTGGATTTCAATTGTTCCTTGATGGAAATTAACCCCATTTTTCACAATTGATAAGCCCAATCCACTTCCACCCGAATTTTTATTATGACTTTTGTCGACACGATAAAATCTTTCAAAAATGTATGGTAAGTGTTCTTTACTAATACCAATACCATTATCACTAACTTTAATTATTACTTGTTGGTCTATATCGCTTACTTCTAGTTTCACAACACCGTTATCTTTACTATAGTTAATTGCATTGTCGCATAGATTATAGATGATTTCAAAAATTACATGACTTATTCCTTTAATACTTGTTTGATTAATATCACTAACAAACTCAATATTGTTTTTTTGACATTTATCAGATAATTTATCTTGTACTTGATGCGCTATTTCATCAACTTTCACAATTTCTAAATCTTGTAAACCTACTCCTTCATCTAATTGCGATATCTTGAGAATGTTTTTAATGAGATTTAATAAATGATTCGCTTCTTCATATATTTTATTCGCAAAATAAGGAACTTCTTTATCTTTTACTAAACCATTACTAATAATTTCCGCACTTCCCATTATTGAAGTAAGCGGTGTTTTGAGTTCATGCGATACATTACTACTAAACTGACGACGTAATTTTAATTGTTCTTCTTCAGCTGTGACATCATTGATAAAAATAATTGCACTAAAATTACCGTTATGTAAGTTGGTTGCACTCGCATTAAAACGGTAGATATTATCACCGATAGTAATGTTGACACTATTGTCTTGACCTAATAATACTTTTTCTACCATTCTTTGAAATGACAAATCGCGATAGTTTGATAAATAGTATTTATTATCTTCACAACTAATTAGTTGTTTTGCTTTTTTGTTGGAAGTAATTACATTACCAGATTCATTTAAGATTATTATTCCTTCGTTAACATTTTCCAAGATATAATTAATTTCATTATTCTTATTACTAATATCTTCTAATTGATTTTTAATCTTCTTATTTTGACCATCAATTTTCCTTAACAATGGGGTTAACTCCCCATAAACATTATTGTCTAGTGGCTTTTGTAAATCTAAATTATTGATTGGCCCTATGATTTTTTTTGATAATTTATGGGATATATAAGCCGATAAAACCAATACAATTATTATTACTATTAGTATTGGCTGAACTAATGATAAAACTAAAGAAAATATCGTTAGTTGATTAATCGATACCCGAATAATACTATTATCATCTAGTCTTTTTGCTACATAATATGTTTTCCCTGATAAAGTTTTTGAAACTCTCTCACTTTGACCATATCCAACTTTACTAGCTTCGATAAATTCTTCTCGTTCAATATGATTATCCATTACTTGATTATTCGCTTTACTATCATATATAACAACCCCATCTTTAGCGATCCAAGTTATACGATAATTATCAATATTTAACTTATCGAGGAATTTTTCTTGGTTGAGATTAATTCCTTGACTTACTAATTCTAATTCATTTTTTAATTGAATAATTTGGTTGTTAGTATAATATTGATATAACACACCTAAAATTAAACAAAAAGTTAAACTTAAAACAATAATTGAAACTTCGATAATACTTTTACTAATTTTTTTTCGCATATTATTTTCCAATCCGATAGCCAAAACCTCTGACTGTTTCAATATATTCGTAT
>JBATBW010000145.1:0-4829 GCA_049662565.1 Erysipelotrichaceae bacterium
GAATTACCATTATTGATATTAATATGACTACTAAATTCGTCATATTTATTAGCTTTTGGGAACAGTAATTTAAAACCAATCGATAATAAGAATACCAAACTAACTAACCAATAAATCTTGATATAAGGGATTTGTAAAACTAATGAAAAGATATAATAACTAATTGCGGTAAAAGTAAAACCAGAGATAAAAGATCTATTTAGTAATCGACAAATTCCTAAAATACCTAATAAACCACCAAAAGTATAGTGGGCAAGCGGAATATTTGGTAATACACCAGTAATATTTAAAACAATTAAAACTGCACCACCAATAAATAGTAAACCATAAAGCTTATTTTTTCGCATAAATTTTCCTTCTTTCTTCAAATAATTCTTTAAATAGGGGATAGTAACTACGAGATATTGTCAGTTGTTTTAAACTATCCTTAAATTCGATATCGCCATAACTAGCGAAATTTTTATTGATCGCAAATATTTTATTAATATTGACAATCCCGGATTTTGAAACCCGAATAAAATTATCCGGCAAAATCTTTTCTAGTTCATATAATTTTTCTTTTACTAAATAGTAATTAGTAATTGTATGAACATAATTGTTTTTACCTTCCGATTGAAAGAAAATAATATCATTCAAATCTAAAAAGTATTGGGTATCTTGATTAAAAACTAAGATACTTTTAGGAGCTTGCGTCTGTTTTTGTAACATATCTTTAATTAAGACGACATTATCATTATATTCTTTACAAGCAATAACGATTTCATCTTCTAAAAGATTTTCATCAATCACAATTTTGATTTTCATAAGATCTTTCCTTTCTTGTATATATCCTATCATTTAATAGTATTTATTTACATTATATACGATAAGTTGCACATATTTAAGGATAACATGCATAAGTTGAAGTGATAAGTAGATTATGATATCATATTGAAGATAGTAATGAGGATAAAAAATGAATAAAATACAATATCAAAATTTAATAAAAATCCTAAATGATAAACAATTATTAATAAAAACTAAAGGCATATGCAACCAATTTGATTACATTTCCTATGATTCAAATAAGATCAAAAACAACGCATTATTTATTTGTAAAGGATTCACCTTTAAAAAAGAATACTTAGAAATGGCCATCAATAAAGGAGCCATTGCTTATATATCGCAAATAGATTACCAATTAGATATACCATGCATTATCGTTAGTGATATCCGCAAAGCAATGGCCATTGTTAGTCAACTATATTATGACTATCCCGCAAAAAAATTAACGATGATAGGCCTAACCGGTACAAAAGGAAAGACGACAACCGCTTTTATGATAAAAGCGATTTTAGATGATTACCTTCAAAATCCAAGTGCGATCTTATCGACAGTAGAAACCTATACCGGAACTAAAACCATAGATTCCCATTTGACAACTCCTGAATCATTAGATTTACATCGTTATCTTCAAGAAACATTAGATAATAAGATAAAATATATGACAATGGAAGTATCATCACAAGCATATAAATTAGACCGAGTATATGATATTACATATGATATTGGTCTATTCTTAAATATTGGTGAAGATCATATTGGTCCCTTAGAACATGAAAGTTTTGAAGAATACTTACAATGTAAATTAGACTTAATGAGAAATTGTAAAATTGCCATTATTAATAAAGATAGTGATTATTTTCAAGAAATATATAATACTGCCCAACAAAGTAATTGTCAGATAATTGTTGCAGGGGAAGACTATTTTTTAACAAATATAGAAAAATTAGACTTAGGCTTTAAATTTGTCGTAAATAGTAAAAAACATCAACCATTTACTTGTATGATGGCAATGGAAGGAAGATTTAACCTAACTAATGCCCTATGTGCTATATCAGTTGCGAAAGAGTTAAATATCCCTAATGAAAATATTATTAATGCCCTTAATAATATTCAAGTTAGAGGAAGAATGAATGTCTATAAAAAAGATAAATTAATGGTTATTGTCGATTTTGCCCATAACCAACTAAGCTTTAGTGAGTTATATAAATCATTAAAAACCGATTATCCAACTAATAGAATCATTACCGTAGTAGGATCACCAGGTAGTCATGCTTTATTAAGAAGAAAAGATATTGGTGATTTATGTGGTAAATATAGTGATTATATTTATCTAACGGCAGATGATCCCCAATTTAGTAATGTTTTAGATATATGTGAAGAAATCGCTTCTCATATTAAAAAACATCATCATCATTATGAAATTATTGAAGATCGTACTCAAGCAATTGAGACTGCGATAAAAAATGCGAAAAATGATGATATTATTGTACTAGCGGGAAAAGGGGAAGAAACCTATTTAAAAGTAAAAGGCGAATGCGTTCCTTATGAAAGTGATGTACAAATCGTTAAAAGACTGTTTAATATTTAAATATTGTATTTTATATCCTAATTATGTATAATAGGGAAGTAATAATTTAGGACTAGTACTTTAACAAATTATACTAAAGAGAGAATATGGTTGGTGTAAATATTCGTATATGGTTAAAAGAATTCACCTGATATAAATAAGCTAATCACTTACGTATTGCTGCGTTAAAGCACTAAAGGTTGTTTATTTAATAAACAATAAAACAGAATGGTACCACGTTAATTTCGTTTCTGAGATTAGGGTGGTTTTTTTTAGGAAAGGGAGAAACTATGCTAGACGATTTAAAATTAAAAAATGAGCTTGATCAACAAATTAGTGCCATAACTAATAGTAAAGAACTAGAAGAAGCTCGTATTAGTATTTTAGGGAAAAAAGGGATATTTGCCGAATTAATGTTACAAATGCGCGATTTACCTAAAGAAGAGAAAAAAGACTTTGGACAAAAAGTCAATGAATTAAAAAAAGAATATGAAGAAAAAATTAATTCATTAAAAGAAGAATTAGAAATTAAACAAATGGAAAAGGACTTAGTTAAAGACAAAATTGATATTACTTTACCTAGTGTTAATAGTAATACTGGTAACTATCATCCATTAACTAATGTTTTATTAGAAATTGAAAAATTATTTATCTCAATGGGATACAATATCGCCCTAGGGCCAGAAGTTGAATTAGACAAATATAACTTTGAAAGAGCTAATATACCCGCAAACCATCCCGCAAGAGATATGCAAGATACTTTCTATATCAATAGTGAATATCTATTAAGAACGCATACAACCGCAATTCAAACAAGAACATTAGAAAATAATCATGAAAACTTACCAATTAAAATTATTTGTCCCGGTAAGACATATCGACGTGATGATGATGATGCAACACATAGTCATCAATTCTTCCAAGTAGAAGGTATTGTAGTTGGCGAAAACATTTCAATGGGCGATTTAAAAGGAACATTAGAACTTTTTGCGAAAAAGATGTTTGGTGAAAAACGCGTAATACGTTTTAGACCATCATATTTCCAATTTACGGAACCAAGCGTGGAAGTTGATGTAAGTTGTCATATATGTAATGGTAAAGGCTGTAATATTTGTAAAAACACTGGCTGGATTGAAATCTTAGGAGCAGGTATGGTCCACCCTAATGTTTTAGAAATGGCCGGTATTGATAGTACTAAATACAGTGGTTTTGCCTTTGGAATTGGACTTGAAAGAGTCGCAATGCTGAAATATGGTGTCGATGATATTCGTCATTTCTATACTAATGATGTTCGTTTCTTAAAGAACTTCAAAAGATTTGATTAGGAGGTAACAAATAATGAATGTAAGTTATAAATGGCTAAGCCAATTAGTAGATTTAACCAAATACACTGTCGATGAAGTAGCAGACAAACTAACTAATAGTGGATTTGAAGTAGAACATGTTGAAAAATTATGTACCGCAACTAATTTAGTAGTTGGTGAAGTATTAGAATGTATTGATCATCCCAACAGTGACCATTTACATATTACAAAAGTAAATGTTGGAAAAGAAATATTACAAATCGTTTGTGGAGCACCAAACGTTAAAGCAAATATCAAAGTAATAGTTGCATTAGAAGGTGCACAATTACCACAAATGACCATTAAAAAAGGTGTCGTACGCGATATTGAATCTAATGGGATGATTTGTTCATTATTAGAATTAGGGATCAGTGAAAAACAATTGCGACAAGATCAAATCGAAGGAATTGAAATCCTAAGTGATGATGCCCCAATCGGAATGGACGCTTTAGCATATTTAGGATTAGATGATGCGATATTAGACGTATCATTAACACCTAATCGAGCTGATTGCTTATCAATGTTTAATATGGCCATTGAAACAGCAGCTTGCTTAAATACCACAGTTAAATTACCAAAAATTAATGGAATCAAAGGAACAACTACCCAAGTTAAAGTAGGTAGTACTACCGATAAATGTTTAATGTTTGTTGGTCAAAAAATCAATAATATTAAACTTGGTGAATCACCAAAATGGATCAAAGACATCTTAATCGCTAATGATATTAAATGCATTAATAACGTTGTCGATATTTCCAATTTAGTAATGTTAGAAACCGGGCAACCATTACATTTTTATGATGCAGACAAGTTAGAAAAATTAGAACTAATTTGTAGTGACAACTATAATGGCACTTATAAAGCACTAGACGGCATTGATTATTCATTAAACGAAAAAGACTTAGTAATTATGTCGAATAATAAAGTAGTTGGAATAGCCGGAATTATGGGTGGAGACGACTCTAAAATAACACAATATACTAAAAATATCTTAGTAGAAAGTGCTAACTTTGCTTTAGAAAACATCCGTTTAACATCACGTCGTTTAAATCTTATGACCGATGCAGCATCACGTTTTTCGAAAGGTATTTCTT
>JBATBW010000146.1:0-2257 GCA_049662565.1 Erysipelotrichaceae bacterium
AGTTTATTGGACTTTTCTTAAAATAAATAACGGATTAGTTTCTGAGGATACTCCTGAAGCTGTTTGCTAACGTTTGGTGCTTTCTGTCTGTGGCGGAAATAAGCACCAAGCCATTAAAAAACAAAACTAAGATTAAAGTCAACAGCGGTTTTTCCGCAGGAAAAACCTAACCAAGCCATAGCTGAAAACACTTGTTAGCAGATGGCTAAATACATTTAAAATTATGAAAACATTAATTGAACAAATTCAAGAAAAATATGATTTTATCACTGATAAATCTATTAAAATAAAAGGTCATTCTTCTACAATAACTTTAAGAAAATATTTCTTTGAGATTGAAGAAACTGAAACTATTGAACCTTTAAGAATAAACATCCAAGAGTTGCACGAAAATAATCAACCAATCAAAAATCTTTTTAGACTATCAATTGTGAACTGTGCTGAAAATGATGAACCACACGATTTATTTATTTTCTCAACATTTGATAAATTAGATAGGTTTTTAAGCGGTTTGCTTCAATAGCTATCTGCTAACGTTCCATCGCTTTGTGATGTTGCAAAGTTCGTAACTGCATATTTTCGGCTACAAATAAACGTAATGCGAACCGTAAACATCAATTTACCACAAGATTTGCAATAGCACAAAACGAGTGTTAGTAGCTGTTTACGGATTATTTTACATTTATTTTAAAAATATTTGTAATTTTATTAGGTTATACAAAAATAAGTTGTATATTTGTAAAAGAAATAACAACTAAAACAAAGAAAAATGAAAACTCAAATATTAAAAAACAAAGTAGAAGCAATGTTAATCAAAAACGGAAATAACATTGATGATGTAAAAGAAATGGTAAACTTGCATTTTGACCAAGCTTCAAAAAACTTTAGTTCAGTAAAAACAATCTCAGAATACATAAGAACTATTTACTAATGGATTTGTCAAAATACAAAATAGAAGAAGTACATATCTCCACGATAAAAAGTGGGGATACTATTTTACACACTGATAATAAAATAACAACAGTATGTAATAATAATATAAAAAGAGGTTTTTGCGGAATAACATTGTTAGGGGATTCTTATAATATGGGAACAATACGTGTAAAAAAAATAATAATCTAATGAAAAGACAATCAATAATAGTTTTCATTCGAGGCGAAAGAATAGAAACTTATGGTAACTTAAAAAAGTGCTGTGAAATGGAAGGATTGAAATATCACACTTTAGCACGTTTAAAATTCCCAATTCGGCTAAATGATGTCGTTATACACAAAACGCTGTTTAAATAGCTACTAACGTCCTGCGGCTTTGTGATGTTGCCGAAAAAACACACACTAACTTTTAAATTAAAAACCAATGTTTGAAGATATAAACGACCTTTCAGTTAAACCCGAATTAGGCAATAGCACAAAACCGCTGTTACCAGCAGTGCCTTCTTCGGAGGTTTATATGGAAGATTGTGTAACGGCATTAAAACGCTATGCAGATAACCATTTCGACTTGGCGATTGTTGACCCTCCTTATGGGTTAGAACGGTTTAAAAAAGGTGGTAGCCACGTAAATAAACATGGAAGCGAAAAAGGACAATGGAATAATGAAAAGCCAACAAAAGAATATTTTGACGAACTATTTAGAGTGTCAAAAAATCAAATCATTTGGGGTGCAAATAACTTTGAATTACCAACAAGCGAATATTTTATTATTTGGCAAAAATCAAATGCAGAAGATTTTAGTTTTGCAATGTGTGAAATGGCTTGGACTAATTGCAAAGTTCCGGCAAAAGTTTATAAAAAATTACATATTTCAGTTGATGACAAAAATAAAATTCATCCAACACAAAAACCGATTGAATTATATGACTGGCTTTTAAACAGATACGCAAAGCCAAATGATTTGATTTTAGATACACATTTAGGAAGTGGCAGCAGTAGGATTGCAGCATATAAAGGTGGGTTTAACTTTGTAGGATTTGAAATTGATGCGGAATATTATGAGAAACAAGAAAAGCGTTTTAATGACTTTAAAAGTCAATTACGGTTATTTTAGCACGGTGTCTCTGGCATTGCTGGTAACGTTTGTCGCTTGTACTAGGCGGCTATGCGGTTGCGTATATTCTGCCGCTTAGTACAAACGATTGTTATGCGTTCGCCTTTTTTTAGTGTTGATTTTCAGTTAATTAAAAAATAAATTAAAAATACTTTGAAAAAAGTTTGCAACAATCAAAAAAAGACTTATATTTGTACTCAGATAACAACAA
>JBATBW010000147.1:0-9325 GCA_049662565.1 Erysipelotrichaceae bacterium
GGAAACACCTGTTCCCATTCCGAACACAGAAGTTAAGCACTATTACGGTGACAATAGCTTGGCCTGCCCAAGTTAAGATAACAAATCGCCAGTTTAAAAAAGGAACTTATGTTCCTTTTTTTTTATATTATATGCAGGTAAAAAAATAACAATTGTTTGACAATTGTTATTTTTCAAAGGGATAATTATTTCTTATTTATGGCATCAATGATGCGATCAGTATTTTCGGTTGTGTGAACACGTACATTTGTATCTTTCAAACGATCATCTATTTTTTCATTGATTATTTCACAAATTTCGAAAGCTTTTTGTTTTTCGAATACGACAAATAGAATACCAAAATGTGCTCCACTTGTTTTTTCGATTAACAAAATTGTTTCTAATGCGGAAATGCAACGCATCAAACCAATTCCAGAAAAGATTAATGTTACTAATATTGCACTTGGATCAAAGCCACCTTGCTTAATAAAATATACCCCAAAAGCAATAAATAGAATTCCGATAATAAACCCTTTGATATCTAAATGAAATGATGTGTCGACAGCGGCAATTTGGTCAATGGCGATATTGCCTTTGGTTTTGCCTAATGGAATTAAACCTAAAACAGTATTCGGTACTTCAGTGACAACTTTGTTTGTCTCTATTTCGACAGATCCTTTCAAATAGAAAGTTAATAATGATGACATATAAGTAAACTTTTTCATAAGTCCCCCTCCTTTTATGTTAATTTGATTATAATATAATAATTACATTATGTCAATTACAAATATCATTATGATAATGTAATATCATTTTGGATATCGTATAATTAAAAAGAGGTAATTGTATGATAGCAGATAAAATTATTATGCTTAGAAAAAGTAGAAATATTACTCAAGCTGAATTAGCTCGAGCTTTTGGTATTACTAGATCGAGTATTAACGCTTGGGAAATCGGTATATCGGTTCCTTCGACACAATATGTTATGGAATTGGCAAAATATTTTAAGGTTTCCACAGATTATTTGTTAGGTTTGAGTAGTAACAAAGTTATTGATGTATCTAATTTAAGTGAAGAAGATATTCAAATAATATATAGTATTGTTTCTTTTTTAGAAAAAAAGAATAGTAAACAACTATCTTGTGAAATAAATTTATAAATAATGATAGATATTTTGCGGTGTTTTGTTATAATGTAAATAGGTGATGAATATGAAATTAAGATCTAAAATGATACTTGCGTCAAGTATATTGGGTAGTGCAGCATTTGTTATAAGTACAATTGCAGCAAAAAAAATTGTGGATAATGAAAAATATACACAAAAGATTATTGATGAAATGACAAGTTTGATCTTGGAAAGCGATCATGTAACGCAACGATTATATGAGCGCATTGGGGAATTAGACAAAAGTCATTTGGTGAAATTATTAAATATTATTAATAATGATCAAGTTTTCTTAACTTTAAGTGATAAGTATCTTGAAGAAATTAAGGCTTTGATAAATATCGGGATTAATAAAGATTAAGATGGAAATATTAGCTCCATGTAAAGATCTTGAGGTAGCTAAATATGCAATAAAGGCTCATGCTGACGCTTTATATGTTGGCGGACCTTTTTTTAGTGCACGTAAGAAAGAATCTAATTTTTCTTTGGAGGAACTTAATGAATTAGTGATTATGGCTCATATCCATCAAGTGAAGGTTTATGTTGCCCTTAATACGATGATTTTTGATGATGAGTTATTTTTGTGTGTTAATTATATTAAAGATTTGTTGCGTATTAATGTGGATGCTTTAATTATTAGTGATTTGGGTGTATATAACTATTTGCATAATTGCATTAGTGATGTAGAGATTCATGCATCAACACAATTACAAGTGAATAATTTATTAGGCGTAAACAAGACTGTCCAAATGGGTTTTAATAGAGTGGTTGTTGCACGGGAGACTAATGAAAATTTATTGAGAGAAATGACGTTTTTGCCTATTGAGATTGAGTATTTTGTTTTTGGTGCGCTTTGTGTTAGTTATAGTGGTTATTGCTTAGCGAGTTCGTTAGTTGAGAATGCTTCTGGTAATAGGGGGAATTGTCATCAACTTTGTCGTTATCAATATGATCTATACGTAAATGATAAATTGATTAAATGCGATAATAAGTATTTATTGAGTACTAAAGATTTAAATTTGGTTGATTGTATTGATCGAATTAATGTGGATTCATTAAAGATTGAAGGTCGTTTAAAAAGTAAAGAATATGTTTATCGGTCTACGGATATGTTGTATCGTAAATTGCATAATTTGCCTTTAGTTCATAGTGAAGATATGGGTTATATATTTTCACGTGGCTCTAGTCAACATTATTTTAATAATTTACTAGATAATAGTTTAATTAATAGTTTTCGTCCTTCGACTACTGGCGTTTATTTGGGGAAGGTTGTAAAAGTATTTAATAATCGAGTTTATATTGAATTAAATCATGACCTTTGTCAGTTTGATGGTATTAGAATAATGGGATTAACTGATGTTGGTATGATTGTTAATTTTTTGTATTTCAATGGCCAATTAGTTAATAAAGTAAATAAAGGAGCTATTTGTGGTGTTGATTGCTTGAAGAAGGTTGAAGTTGGTAGTGCTGTTTATATTACTAGTAGTTCTCAAGTTAACAATCAGATTAAGGATGAAGTATTTAATCAAAGTGATATTTATGAATATGATGTTTGTATTTATTTTAAATATAATAATTATATTAGTGCTAATATTAATATAGCAGGTCGAAATTATGAATATATAAGTAGTTTTTTTGTTGATCAAAAGTATGAAAAACCGCTAGATATTTCTTTAATTAAGAGTAAGATGTATTCGACTTTAGATAGTGATATTGGCCTGAATGTTATCGTTGGGGAATATACTGGTTTTGTTTCTTTATCTACGTTAAAAAAATTGAAAAAGGATATAATTGGATTTATTAATGATATTGTTCTTAAGGATAAAGTGTATAATATTAAAAAATATCATCAGGATATAAGAGTGCTGGATGTATATTATCCTAAATTTATTGTTAGTGTTAAGAATATTCAACAATATGAAGTTGTATACCAATACGATTGTCTTATAATGAGTGAAAATTATGATTTGTGCCAAAGATTTAATCTTATTTATGAGACTAATATTGTCAATGAGAAGGAATTTGTTAGCGATATTTCTACTTGTGTTGGTAATATTGGTGATTTAAATAAACAAGTTTTCATGAGTAATTATCATTTAAATGTAGCGAATAGTTATGCGATTGATTATTTGCGTGATGAGTTAGTAGACATTATCGAATTGAGTTTAGAACTGGATGTTTTTCAAGTAGAAAGTTTAATTAAAAAGTATGACCATTTGGCAATCCATTTGTATGGTAATATCCCGTTGATGATTAATAAAACTTGTGTTTGTAATAATGTGATTAGGGATGGAACGAAGTCTAAATGCAACTTGTGTCATGATAATAAGGTAACTCTAAGGGCTTCAAATAATTCTTATCGTTTGTTAGGTGATGAATATTGTCACAGTTGTTTGTATAGTGAAGAACCTATTTATCATCAAGAATTTGTCCCTTTATTAAATAAATACCCTAATACACATGGAATTATTCGTTTTTTAGAAGAAAAATGTGATAAAATTATTACGATATTAGATAAATTAGGTGTAATGAGGAGGTAAAGATGAAAAAGACAATAGCATTCTTTGGTAGTCGAGTGTTTTTGATAGTTGTTTTAATTATGTTGCAGCTATCGTTGCTTGTTTTTACTATTTTTTCTATTAGTCAATATTCTCCGATATTTTATTATATTAATGTTTTAATTAGTTTGATTATGGCTGTTTATGTGTTGAATCGTAAAGATAACCCGGCCTTTAAGATTACATGGATTATTGTGATTATGATTTTTCCTTTTTTAGGTGGAATCTTATATATTATGTTTGGTGGCAAAAAAATGCCGAAAAGGTTAATGAATGAGTATTTGATTGATGAACAAAAAAGAAAGCCTTTATTAAATCAAGATGATCATATTTTAGAAGAAATTAAGGGTGAAGATATTAATGTTTATCATCAGTTTAACTATATTTGGCGTAATTCGGCTTATCCGACATACCGTGATGCTTTTTCCCATTATTACCCTTTGGGCGATTTAGCTTTTAACGACATTCTAAATGATTTAAAAAGTGCGAAAAAGTATATCTTCTTGGAATATTTTATTGTCGATCAAGGTTTATTTTTTAATTCGATGTTAGATATATTAAAAAAGAAAGTTGAAGAAGGTGTAGAAGTCCGTTTAATGTATGATGGTTTTGGATGTATAAATATATTGCCATCTAATTACCCTAGCATTTTACGAAGATATGGTATTAAAGTTAAGGTGTTTAATCCTTTGCGTCCGCTTTTGACAGTTACGATGAATAATCGCGATCATCGGAAAATTTTGATTATTGATGGTAAAGTTGGTTACTCAGGTGGTGTTAACTTAGCTGATGAATATATTAATAAGAAAAAGCGTTTTGGACATTGGAAGGACAGTGTTGTTCGTTTAGAAGGAAATGTTGTGGACAGTTTATTGATTAGTTTCCTGCAAATGTACGATACGAATTTAGCTGGTTTTGAAAAATATAAAGCTATTCATCGTAAACAGAATAAACAAGGATATATTAACTTTTTTGCTGATTCACCGACAGATGATGAAGCAACAGGGGAAAATGTTCATATGAACATGATTAATGGGGCGAATAATTATTTGTATATATCGACTCCGTATCTGATTATTTCTAATGAAATGAGCAGTTGTTTATGTTTGGCAGCAAAAAAAGGTATTGATGTGCGAATTATGTGCCCACATATTCCAGATAAGTGGTATGTACATGAGGTTACTAAAAAGAATTATTATAAGCTATTAGAAAACGGAGTAAAGATTTATGAATATACTCCAGGATTTAATCATGCGAAGGAATTAATTTGTGATGATAAGTTAGCTTTTGTAGGAACAATTAATATGGATTATCGCTCATATTATTTGCATTTTGAATGTGGGGCAATTATTTATGATAATCCAATTGTTTTAGATATGAAAGAAAAATACATAAAATTCTTAGAAAGTTGTCAGGAAGTGAGTTTGAAAGAATTAAATGATCGTTCGTTTTGGGAAAAAGTATTAGCTAACTTATTGAATTTGGTTGCACCATTCTTTTAATTAGGGAGGATATTTATGATTATTAATAATGTTTGTTTGGTAACTGAAGGCGGTGGGATGCGTGGAGCATATACGGCTGGATGTCTTAAGTGGTTAGTGGATAATGAAATTTATTTTGCGAATGCCTATTCTATTAGTGCGACAGGGTTACATATGGCATCTTATTGTCAACAAGATGTTAAAGCTCTATATGATTTGAGCGTTACATATATTTGTGGTAACAAGAATGTCGGTTTATATCCTTTGTTGCATGAAGGTCAATTAGTAGGTTATGAGTTCTTATTTGATTATCTATTACAAAACACCGTTAAATTTGATATTGACAAAATTAGAAATTCACCAATTAGATTTCATATTGGATCATATTGCGTGACTAGAGCAGAACAATTTTGGATTACTAATGATAATATTGATGATAAGTTCCAATTGTTGAAGGCTAGTTGCACTTTGCCTTTGACGGGTAAAATGATTAAGCATAATGGGGATTTATTCATTGATGGCGGTGTTTTGTCAATGATGCCAATTAAAAAAGCTATTTCCGATGGCAATACTAAGTTTTTGGCAATTACAACTAAACCGTTAGATTATGTGCGTAAAGATAATAGTGGGGTCATAAAAACATTGTTAAAAATGTTCTATCATAAGTATCCTAAGATGTTGACGAGTATCAATGATCGGGTTAGAGTTTATTATGAGGAGATGGATTTGATTGATAATTTGGTACAAGATAATAAGGCAATATTGATGCGTCCTAGTCGTTCTTTTAATGTTTCAAGAATGAAAGCAGAAACTCAAGATTTGATTGAACTATTTAAGACTGGTTATCATGATTGTGAAGTGCATAAAGATGAAATATTTAAGTTATTAGAAATTAATAAATAAAACACCGTTTCCGGTGTTTTTTTATAAGATATTAATGTTGTTTTCTTTGCATTCTTGTATCATATCGATAGGCCATAGGCTAACTTGAACTTCACCTATATGAGCTTTTTGTAGTAATAGCATGCATATTCTGCTTTGACCAATACCGCCGCCTATAGTTAGGGGAAGTTGGTCGTTAATTAACATTTGGTGGTAAGGCAATTGTAATCTTTCTAAACAATTAGCTTTACCTAGTTGTTCAACAAGTTTTTCTTTGTTTACGCGAATTCCCATAGAACATATTTCGACACTGGTATTTAAGATGTCACTGTATATTAATAAATCACCATTTAATGTCCAATCATCATAATCTGGTGAACGATCATCGTGTTTTTGATTATTGGATAACAGGTCTCCAATTTGCAGAATGAAGGTTGTATGATGTTTTTCGTTAATTTTAATTTCTCTTTCTTTAGAACTTAAATTAGGATACATTTGTAATAGTTCTTCGCTAGTAATGAAAAATACATCTTTGTCAATGATTGGTTGCAAGAACGAGAATCGACCGATTAGGGTATATTCTGTTGCTTTAAGAGCTAGGACAATTTGTCGTACGGTTTCTTTTAGATATTCGAGATTACGGTCTTCGTTTTCAATAATTTTTTCGAAGTCCCATTGATCGACATAATTAGAGTGCAAGTTGTCTAAACTTTCTTCTTTTCTAATGGCATTCATATCAGTATATAATCCTTTGTGCATCCAAAAGTCATATTGTTTCAAGGCAAGTCTTTTCCATTTCGCTAGCGAATGAACGATTTCTATTTCGTTTTCTAAATCTTTTGCTTTGAAACTTACCGGTTTTTCTTTACCACTTAGATTATCATTTAGTCCTGAATTAGAGTAAACATATAATGGTGCACTGACTCTTGTTAGGTTTAGATTTTTTGATAATTGGATTTCAAATGTATCCTTCACTATTTTAATTGCTCTTTGAGTGTCAAAAGTATCAAAGGCTGATTCATAATTATTTGGTATAATCAAATTGTTGTTCATATTATTTACCTCACACATGCATATAGTATAACATTTATTGAAAATTATTGTAAAATATATAATGATATTTATTGATTTTTTTGATATAATTATTAAAGAGTGAGGAGTATATATGGAAAGACAGGTTCTAGCAGCGATAACTTTTAATGATAATAATGTCGTCTTGATGATTGGTGAATTTTTTAATGCTCGCTTAAACATTTTAAGATGTGAAAAACAAAATATAAAACCATTGTCAAATGGTGTTTTAGCTGATACCGATGAGATTGTTAGAGTGTTGAGACAGATGTTAAATAATGTTTATAATGACTTAGGGATGAAAGTTAAGAATGTTTTATTAAATATTCCTAGTTATGGAGTAGAGAAGAGAGTTGTCACTAAGAGCAAACTGGTAAATGGTATTATTTCTAAAAATGATATATTTGATTTATATGATAATTCAGTTGTATATGAAATAGATGATTTAGCTTTAGTAAATGCGGTATGTAATTCTTACGAGGTTAATGGTTTAGTAACTAAGAAGGCACCAATTAATGAAAAAACTAGTATTTTGAAAATGGAAATGGAATTATTTTATGCCCATAAAGATATGGTGTATTCTTATATGTATTTGATGGAAAATCTAGGTTTAAATATAATTGATGTTTCTTTAGATAATTATTCTTTTTGTAAGGAAGCGAGTTTGTTTGAAAAGAGTTTTGACAAATTAGCAATTCTTATAAACTTGGGATATAACGATACTAACCTAGTATTATTAAATAAAGGCAAAATTGAAAGTGTGGAAAAAATCGATAAAGGATTTAGAGATTTTGAATCACAATTGAAAAAGGAGTATGATATTCCAGAATATATGTATGAACAAGTGGTTTCTTATTCGTTAGATTTGCTGAATGAACAAGATAAAGACGTGATTATTTATGTAGACAATACAAAGGAAGCCATTAAAGAGATAACAATTAAAGATATTGATAATGCTTTAAAAGGAGTTATTGATCAATGGATTAGTGAAATATCTAATTGTTGTGGTGAAATAATCCAACAATACGATGTTAATTTTTATCTTGGTGGTTATGCAGTCAATATCAATAATTTGGATCGTTATATTTCGATAAAATTGCAAGCGCCATGTAATAATTATATTAGTGAAACTTTTGGTGGTAGAAGCCAAGACTTGGTAAGTAGTTTAGGTGTATTTTATGCATATCATGATAACATGAACTTAGTTGGCAGTAAAGATAGTGTTGATATCAGTGAATATAGCGAAAATTTAAAAGACAGTAGAGCGAATAAAACGGAATTTATTAATCGCTTTAAAGCAATAGTTGGAATCAAATAGGAGGAAATGACATGAATAATTTTAATGAATCAGCTAAAATAAAAGTATTTGGTGTAGGCGGAGCTGGTTGTAATGCTATTGACCGTATGGTTGAAGATGGAGTAGGCGGAGTGGAATTTTATATCGCTAATACTGATTCTCAGGTGTTAAAAAAATCAACTGTAGCCAACAAAATCTTTTTGGGAAAAGAAACGACTCAAGGTTTAGGCGCTGGTGGTAATCCTGAAGTTGGTAAAATGTCTGCTATTGAATCAGAAAGCGAAATTAGAGAAGCGATAAAAGATGCGGATATGGTATTTATTACTGCTGGTCTTGGTGGTGGAACTGGGACAGGTGCTGCGCCAGTTTTCGCTAAATTAGCTAAAGAAGCTGGTTGTTTAACTGTTGGTGTAGTTACAAAACCATTTGATTTTGAAGGTCGTAAAAGAATTAAGTTTGCGCAAGATGGCTTAAATGAATTAAAGCCATTTGTAGATTCATTAATTGTAGTTTCTAATAATAAATTATTGGAAGTAATTGGTAATATTCCTATTGGCGATTCATTTAAAGAAGCTGATAATGTTTTAAGACAAGGGGTTCAAACAATTTCGGATTTAATTGCTGTACCAACGGTTATTAATTTAGATTTTGCGGATGTATGTACAGTGATGAGAAATCAAGGATATGCTATTTTTGGTATTGGCATGGAACAAGGTGAAAATAAAGCGGAAAAAGCGGCTTTAAGTGCTATTCAATCACCATTATTAGAAACACAAATAACTGGTGCAAAACAAGCTATTATTAATGTTACTGGTGGGCCAAACACAACTTTAAATGATGCTCAGGAAGCAGTTAGAGCGATTGAAGATGCGGTTGGCAATGAGTTGTCAAT
>JBATBW010000148.1:0-21297 GCA_049662565.1 Erysipelotrichaceae bacterium
ATTTAAGGGGTACTGATATTTATTTGTTTCAAAGTGATGAGATGTTTAAAGTAAATACGGATACTTATTTGTTATCACAATTTATGAAGATTGAAAAAAATGATGATGTCTTAGATATTGGCACAAATAATGGGGCTTTATTACTTTATGCTAGTCAATATCATCCAGGTAGTCTTACTGGCATTGATATTATTGATAGGGCAATCGATATTGCGAATATCAATATGATGTTAAATCATATTGATAATGTTAATTTAATTAATATTGATATCAATAATTTTGATGAAGAAAAGAAATATGATGTAATTACTTTCAATCCACCATATTTTAAAGGTGATAATGTTAATGATAATGAATATCGCAAAATTGCTCGTCATCAAGTTTGTATTAATGATTTTCAAATTGTTAGTAACATTAAAAGATTATTGAAAAATAATGGGCACGGCTATATTGTATATCGTTATGATATAAGTAGTAATTTAATTAAGGAAATTGATAATCAAGGATTAAAGATTAATCGACAAGAAATATATATTGATGATAGAACTAATAAAAAAGTATCTATTTTATTAGAAGTTATGTTATAATCAAAAAGTGAACAGGGGAGCCAATTGGCTGAGAGTATACCCTAATCACCTGATCTAGTTAATACTAGCGTAGGGAGTTCAACCTTTTTGAATTGCTTGCGCCGACAACACAATGGAGGTGCTTTTTTTATGAAAACTAGAGATTTAGCTTACATGGGGATGTATTTGGCATTGTTTTTTGCTTTTGATTGGTTAGCAAACATGTTGCCTTTCTTTAAGATGACTAATGGTGGTACTTTGGGATTAGCTGTTGTACCACTGCTTATTGCTTCATTTCATTTGGGTTTTAAAAAGGGAATGTTGGTTGCCTTATTATCTTTACCTATTCAATTTATGACAGGTAGTATCTATTTTGTATCATATTTTCAATTCTTTTTAGATTATGCTTTGGCTTTTGGTATTTATGGTACGGCAGTTTTATTTAAAAATATATATTTAGGTATTAGTGTTACTAATCTTATTCGTTTAGTTGGACATGTTTTAAGTGGTTTTTGGTATTTTGAAGTACCTTTATGGGGGTCATTTACCTATAATGCATGGTATATGGTTCCAACGACTATTCTATGTTTAGTAATAGTTCCTTTAGTGATAAAGAAAATTAAAATTAACGCTTAATGCGTTTTTTTTTGATAAAGTCTTTAAAAAAGGCCGAAAAATTGATATTATATTATAGTATGTAAATAAAGGAGAAATCTATGGTTGTTACTTGGGGCGATGTATCGTGGGATGTCATCATTGGTGGTTTAGGATTATTCTTATTTGGAATTAAATTTATGGGGGACGGTCTAAAGAGCTTGGCTGGGGATCGTTTAAGAGAAATTATTGATAAATATACTTCTAATCCGTTTACGGCTTTGTTAGTCGGATTAGTTATAACGGTTTTAATTCAATCAAGTAGTGCAACTACGGCTATTGCGATTGGTTTGATTCGAGTAGGTTTGATGCGTCTTGATCAAGCAGTCGGTGTTTTTATGGGGGCAAATATTGGTACAACTGTTACTGCCTTTTTGATTGGATTAAAAATCGAAAAACTGTCCTTATATTTTATTTTTATCGGTGCTATTGTATTGATGTTTTGTAATCGGAAGAAACACCAATATATTGGGGAGATATTATTAGGCTTTGGTATTCTTTTCTTTGGGCTAAAATTGATGGGTGATGAATTAAGAGTAATTAAAGATATTGCGTCATTCCAAGAATTGACAGTTTCAATGGGCAATACACCAATTTTAGGTATTATAGCTGGTACTATTATGACGGCAGTTATTCAATCAAGTTCAGCTTCTATTGGGATTATTCAAAAAATATCGGAGTCAGGTGGTATGGATTTATTTGCCGCAATACCTTTTGTTATTGGCGCTAATATTGGGACTACAATTACGGCAGCTATTGCCGCTACGGGTGGTAATTTAGCAAGTAAAAGAGCTAGTTTTATCAACTTCTTAAATCGTTTTGGTTTGGCTATTATCGCTTATATTTTATTGACACCTTTGACTACTTTGGTTATTTATTTAGCGGGTATGTTTAATTTAGGGATGTCGATGCAAGTAGCGGTTGCTCATATTATTTTAAACTTAGTTTCAACGATTGTTTTCTTTCCGTTTATTAAAACGGGAATTAAGTTATCGAAAATTATATTGCCTGGTGAAGAATTAGAACGAAAAGAAATCAATATTGATGAAATATTGGATCAAAATAATGCGGATGCGGTGGCAATTTTGCCTTCAGCGGCATTAGAAGGGGCAAAACTTGTAACTAATAAAATGGGGGCATTATGTTTTGATATTTTAAGCGATGCTCGCCAATATTTTAATACTGGAAATAGTAAGTATAAAGAAAGTGGTTTCCAAAATGAAGATTTAATTAATTCTTTAGATAAAAAGTTAACTAATTATTTAGTTTCAATTAGTAAAAATAATTTGAATGAACATGATATGATTGTTTATACTACTAATCTTCAAGTAATTAAGAATATGGAAAGAATTGGAGATTTGTCGACAAACTTAATTGAATTCTTTGATATGGTCTATGATGAAAAAGAGAGTTTTACTGAAAATGCGCTTTATGAAGTTAATGGAATGTTTGATGAAATTTGTAGTGTTTTTAGTATATGCTTAGAAATGTATAATACGAAAGATTTTAGTAAATATGCGCAGGCAGAAAATTATGAAACTAATTTGGATCGCTTAGAGTTTAAAGCACGTGAATTACATTTTGAAAGAATGACTAATGGCGCTTGTGATAGTGCCGTAGCAAGTAGTGTTTATGTGGATATTCTTTCTAACTTAGAACGTATTGGTGACCATAGTTTAAATATTGCGAAGGTTGCGAAAGATGTTTTAGATATTAATCATTTGCCAGCTGGTTTTCATGATTCGTTAGTTTAAGCCCTTTTAAAGGGCTTTTGTTAAATATGGAGGTCTATATGTATCAACATGATATTAGTGATTACAATATTGCTTTACAACAGTTACAACTGTTTTGTGAGGATGCAAAATACAATATAAGTTTAATTTCTAATGCGGTAGCACTATTAAAACAATTTTATCTTGATAAAAGTTGGATTGGGTTTTATTTTGTGATGGATAATCAATTACATTTAGGTCCTTTTAACGGTTTATCGGCTTGTATTAGTATCGATAAGGGTAAAGGGGTTTGTGGACAATGTTATCAATTAGAAAAAACTATTGTTGTAAATGACTTAAGTTTAGAAAAAAATCATATTGCATGTGATTCTTTAAGTAAAAGTGAAATTGTTGTTCCGTTAATTATTGATGGTCAAATGATTGGATTAATTGATATTGATGCACCATATATTAATGCCTTTAATGAAGAGGATGTGAAGTTTTTAGAACAATTTTCTTCATTGTTAACTAAGCATATGGTTACAAAACAAAACAATATTTATGATATACTCTAAATAGGAGAAAAAATATGAATATCTTAATAGTGTTTTTAGCGGGCATCACATCGTTTTTTTCACCTTGTGTATATCCGTTGTTGTTAGTGTATTTTTCGGTATTTTTAGGTGAGAATTACGAACAAATGTCGATTAGATCACGGAGAATAAAGTTATTGATAAGTACTTTATTATTTATTATCGGTGTTAGTTTAGTTTTCATAATCCTGGTAATTGGTATGAGTGAATTAACTTCATTATTTAATGGGAAGTATTTACGTTATATCTTTTGTGCTTTCATTATTTTGATGGGTTTAAATCAGTTAGATATTATTAAATTAAATATTAAGGGTAAACAATTTAACTTTAGTAATTTAAAAATTAATCATTATGTTAAAATGTTATTGATGGGTATTGGTTTTTCTATTGGTTTTACGCCATGTGTTGGACCAATTTTGTCTAGTATTATTTTATATTCATCATTAAATCAAGAATTGGCATATAGTTTATTTTTATTAATATTTTATATAATAGGTTTCGCATTGCCATTTGTGATAATTTCTTTAGTATTTGATTTGATTAAAACTCATTTAAAGAAATTTAATCGTTATTTGCCATATATGCATTATTTAAGTGGCTGCTTGTTAGTATTGTTAGGGATTTTGTTGATGGTTGGGTACTTATAAGGAGGCAATATGAAAAAATTATTAATTGTTTTAATGATGGCAATAATGGTTGTCGGTTGTACTAAACCAAATGTCCAAGCTAATAAACCGGAAGATAAAAAGAAGAATTATTATGAATTTGAAGTAGAAGATGAATCAGGAAAGAAATATACTAATAAAGATTTTGAAGGTCAATATTTGTATATTAAGTTTTGGACGAGTTGGTGTCCCTATTGTGTTGATGGACTACCGGCACTTAATGAAATAGCAACGAGTGATAAGTTTAAAGTTATTAGTATTATATCGACAGGATATAACGATGAAAAGAATAGAATGGATTTTTTAAAATGGTTTAAAGAAAAGAAGTTAGATAATATTGAAATATATTTTGATATAAATAATAAGGCTTATAGTAATGCTGGTATTTCTTCTTTTCCTAGTCAATTATTTATAAATAAACAAGGAGAAGTAATGTTAGGGACAGCTGGTAGTTTACCTAATGAAACGATATTTAATGTGTTTGACCAAATTGTGGGTTTAGAGGGGAAAAATGAGTAAAAGAAAAATTGAAAATGTAAAATGTGATTTGTGTTTAGCGGAAAATGAGTTTGAAAGATATATTTATATTGATTTAGATGATTACCCTAATGCGTTAGAAGATATTATCGATAATCGGCTATTTCATTTCATTTGTAATAATTGTCAAAATGAGGAAATTATTCAATACCCTTTATTTATCATTGATAAACTGAATCGAAAAATTCTTTATTTGCATGACGATTTTAACGATATTAAAGATACATTAGATAAGTACTTATTGTGCTTATCTGATGATTATCAGTTAGAATTAGTAAAAAATGTTAGTGAATTTGTGGAAAGAGCGATATGTTGGTTATTTGGTTATGATTATCGGATTATTTTAGTTTATAAAGCTTTATTGGCTCAACAATTAGATGAGGAGATTGCTTTTATTAATTTGAAGAAATTAAATAGTCAAATTGTTTATTGTGTAATTAAAGCGGATAAGAGTATCGAATATTATGATTTTAATGAAGAATATTATCAAGTAATTAATGATCGTTTTGGTATTGTTATTGAAGAATATAATCCTAATCAAATTGATGAACAATGGGTAAATAAGATTTTACAGGATATGAAATATGGAAATTAAGGGTAAAAAGATTGAACATTTTTTGATCAAAAATCCAGTTTTAAGGAAATATAATGACGATTATTATATATTAAATGATGATAATTTATTAACTTGTTGTAATAATATTGTATTGGATAATATTGAATTCATTAGTCAATTTTATTTAACTCTTCCAATTAAACAACAAATTAATAATTATGTAATATTGGATAATTGTGATCACCTGAGTGTTTGTCATAATGGTCAAAAGATTGCGTCGGCTTTATATTCTTTGCATCATTTGCCATTATTAAATAATGAAAAATCAGATAGTAATGATGATTGCATAATGTTGTTGGCTAAAGATTTGAGTTATTTCTTATTTGATGATGATCAATTTATTGGTTTCTTAGTTGATAAATGTCAAAATGGTAATAAGTATTTTGACATTTATCATACTTATTTGTTGTGTCAAGATTTTATTAGTGAAGAAGATTTTATTAATAGTTATAATGATGATTATTTTGATTATTCTAAATATGAAAAAGTAAAGAAGGGTTAAGATGAATATTAAATATCAACGCATTGATGAACGGTTATTTCATGGTCAAGTTTTATGTTTTTTTAAACAATATCAATGTCAAAAAGTAGTTTGCGTAACAAATAGTAATGATGTTGATCTTTTATGTTGTCTTTCTTGTTGCCAAGACGTTGTAGTGATGACAAGTGATAAGTATAATAATTGTATATTAGATGAAGATGTCGTTGTTGTTTATGAAGATTTATATACATATTACTTATGTAATGAAAATGATGTAGATTTATGTATTGGTGGCATTTATCAATTAGGAGAAAATAAGAAATATTACGCAAGAGGTTTGTTTTTAAATGACGAGGAGATTTCTTATTTGCGTTTTATTAATAAGAGCAAAAGAGTATATTATCAAATTGACGTTAACGAAGAAGAAGTTGATATTTTAAAGATTATTGGAGAATGATATGTTAGTTAGTGATTTACTGTGTGATAAACAATTAGAAGATAGTTCAATTAGTGCCTTTTTAGTTAATATAAATGGGTTGTCTTTTTCTAGTGGTTATGAAATTAGTGGAACTAGATCTTTATTAGATAAAGCGAATAAGTATAATAAATTAATTATTTTTAATTTAAATTTATATTATGAAGAAAATGATTTGGCTTTAGTTATAAAATTTATTGAAGATTATAAAGACGATAATTGTTTGTTTTTAACTAACACGATCGGATTATTGACCTTAGCTAATAAAGAGAAGTTTATTTATCAAGGGAACAAAATATTAACTAATCACTTGGATATTGACTTTTATCAAGATTATTGTGATAGTGTGGTAATCGCTAATGAAATTACTTATGATGATATTTTAGATATTGTGAATAATACGACTATTAATAAGGGCATTGAGGTATTTGGACATTTATTGTTGTCGGTATCGAAACGGCATTTTTTGAGTTATTATTTTGATCAAATAAATAGTAAAGATGATAGTAATGATATTTATTATTTGCAAGAAGAAAAAAGGGATTATTTAATGCCGATTATTCAAAATTGTCATGGTAGTAAGATATATACTCCATATTTGATTGATATGATTAATGAATTGCATTATTTAAATGAAAATTTCAAGTATTTGTTTTTAAATAGTTTTGATATTGCGGTTGATAAATATCTTTTAACTTGCGAATTGTTTAATGCTTATTTAGATGATTCATCAATAAATATTAAAGATCAATTAATTGATATATATTCTGATGTTTTTTCATCGGGATTTTTATATAAAAAGACGACACTAATAAAGGAGGATTAAAATGAAAAGAATTGAACTATTGGCTCCTTGTGGTGATTTGAATCGTTTAAAAATTGCGGTTGATATGGGAGCAGATGCTGTCTATTTAGGTGGTAAATCTTATTCTTTGCGCAGTCGGGCTTCCAACTTTACGTTAGAAGATATTGCTTGTGGTGTTCAATATGCCCATAATCATCATGCACGAGTTTATGTAACAGTTAATATGATTTATCATGATTGTGACTTAGCGGGTTTACAAGAGTATTTATTACAATTAGAAACAATTGGTGTAGATGGTATAATTGTGGCGAGCATTGGGGTTATTAAGATGGCTAAAGCCATTTTAACAACGATGGAAGTACATGTTTCCACTCAATTATCTGTAACTAATTCTTTAGATTTAAAATTTTTAGAACAATTAAAAGTTGAAAGGGTCGTGCTAGCAAGAGAGTTAGACTTGCAACAAATGTCCCAAACGATAAATAGTACTAATTTAGAAATTGAAGTATTTGTTCATGGTGGAATGTGTGCCAATTATTCTGGTCGATGCACATTAAGTAATGAAATGACAAATCGCGATGCCAATAGAGGTGGTTGTGCCCAATCTTGTCGTTGGAAATATCATTTGTATAATAAGAATAATCAAGAATTAAGTCCTAGTGATTGTTTGTTTTCCTTAAGTAGTAAAGATTTAAATGCTTTATCTTTTTTGCCATCATTAATTGATATGGGAGTTAGTAGTTTGAAAATTGAAGGACGGATGAAGAGCGAATATTATCTTGCGACCTTAATTAAAACCTATCGTTTAGCTATTGATGAATATTATGAAAAAGGGTTAGATTCGAACCGTATTGAATATTATTTGAATCAATTGAATAAGGCTGAGAATCGGCCGACAGCTAATGGGTTCTTAGACAACAAGATGAATAAAGATACTCATCTTTATGATATTAATGGGGCAGGTGTTACTCATGAGTTTGTCGGAAAGATTATTGATATAGTAGATGATAAAATTCAAATTCAAGTTCGTAATGTCTTTAAAGTAGGCGATAAGTTAGAGTTTTTCGGTCCAATTACTAATAATGAACAAATAGTAGTTGAAAAAATATGGGATATAGATTTAAATGAAATAGAGTTGGCTAATAAGCCGATGAGTATTGTTTATATAGAAAGTGATAAATCGCTTCAAGTAGGTGATTTTATTCGGGTAACAAAATGATATTATATGGCGCAATTAGTGTAAAGTATGCGATTAACGGGCATAAAAGGACAATTGAAAAAGTTTTAATTGATAGTGTTAAAATTAAAAAGAAAAAGGACTTGCAATATATTTATCATCTAGCATTAGATAATGATATTGAAGTACAAGTTGTCGATGAAAAAGTGTTTCATCAATATGAATTAAATAAGACATATGGTGGAATTATTGCGATCAGTAGTAATCGTCAAATTGAAATGATTAGTAGCGCTAGCTTAGAGGATAAGAATTATATTTGTTTATTAGATGGTATTGAAGACCCTTATAATATGGGTTATGCTTTGCGTAATTTATATGCTTCTGGTTGTGATTTAGTAATTATTAATAATCGTAGTTGGGATAGTGTTGATAATATTATTACTTTAAGTAGTGCGGGAGCTAGTGAATTATTGGATATTGTCTATTATGATGAGATGAATAATTTATTGCCATTATTACAGGAATTTAAATTGTATGCAACTTATCGAAATAACGCGATTGCTTATCAAAATGCGAATTATTGTGGTAAAATATGTATAGCTTTTGGTGGTGAAAAGCGTGGCATTGCGAAAGATTTTATTAAGGCTGCAGATCAATGTATATTTATACCATATGCCAATGATTTTAGAAATGCTTTAAATGCAAGCAGTGCTGTTGCCGTAGTGGCTTTTGAAATACTTCGTCAAAAGGGAGGAAAATAATGAAAGAAACAATATATATGAAAAATGATTTAGTTATTTTAAATTTTTCGAAAGAATATTTAAATAACAATCAAGAAATTGTGAATAGTAAAGGTTTTTATTTATTGGTAAATAAATACTTACAAAACTTAGAGAATCACAATCCGCAATTATTTAGTCAAATTATTGGTTGTACGACTATTGATATGTTAAGTGTTGAATTAGTTAAGTTGACTAGATTATTGTTGGTGTTTGGTTTAGATGAAATTGACCATCCGTTAATTAGACAAAGAGATTTATTGTTGTATTTGGTAGAAGATATTTATAATTATTGGCGTAAAATTCAAAGGTTTTCGATTTTATATGCTGGTAGTGGTAAAGATATTCAATTAGTTAATTTTATTGAAAGTGATAGTAAATTTAATTCTTTGATTATTAATTTTTATCGGACAATTCAAGAAAAGGTGATTGGACATAAAAATCATATTTACCGTCAATTACATGCAGGTACTAATGGTAGTATTGTTTTGCGTGATTATCATATTGATGTTCCAAGTGGTTATGAAAAATTACGTAAGATTCCTTTTATTGATTCTATTATGATGCGTACGCCTTTAATATTAACTCCTAAATCGAATAAAAGAGAAGGAAGTTTTGTGGAAGTGTTTGAAAACCCTATCAATACTTGGGATTACGATAGTGATAAATGGATGATTTATCCTTGTTATGTTGGAGCATCTTTATGTTTCCTATATTTTGATCGTGACTATTTATCTAGTGTGGTAGCTTTAAGTAATTTATTTGAACTTGCTAGTGATATAGATTGTATTAAACAACAACCTGATTTAGTAGTTATTTTTGGTAATAAAGATGACTTAGACCAAAATGTATTCTATCAAGATAAGGCAAATGATATGATTATTGCGAGTTTGTCTCATAGTCCAAAAATCGAATATTTTGGTTATTTAAAGAAAATTTGTTTAACTTTACATAATGTTCGAATGATTAATAAGAAACAACTGCCTTTACATGGGGCAATGGTTAAAGTGACATTTAAAAATGGTATTACTAAAGGTATGGTTTTAATTGGTGATAGTGGAGCGGGTAAGAGTGAAACTATTGAAACTATTCAACAAGTGGCGAGTGAACAAATTGCGAATATTGATATTATTTTTGATGATATGGGTACTTTAAATATTGTCGATGGTAAGATTAAAGCTTGTGGTACGGAAATTGGGGCGTTTGTTCGTTTAGATGATTTAGATAAGGGTAGTGCTTATAAGGATATGGACCGTTCTATTTTCTTTAATCCATCTAGTATTAATTCTCGAGTTGTATTACCAGTAGCTACTTATCAATTAATTAGAGAGTATCATGATGTAGATATGTTTTTATATGCGAATAATTATACAGATACGGATGGTTTAAGACGTTTTGATAATATTGAAGAAGCGAAACAAACATTTATTAATGGTTTCCGTAATGCGAAAGGGACTACTGATGAAAAAGGATTGACTAACACTTTCTTTGCCAATCCGTTTGGTCCAATGCAATTAGAAGAAGAAACGCGAGTTATTATTGATCATATGTTTGAGAAAATGAATAGTGAAGATATCTTTATTGGTGAAGTATATACGCATTTAGGTTTAAAAGATTATAGTGAAAAATTAAAATTAGCTGCCAATAGCATTTTGGATGTGATTAATCATGGATAAAATTGCTTTAGGACAAATCGAAATTGTTAAAAATAATTTAGATTACAATTTCCAACAAATAAAAGAACAAATCAGTATAGCGAAAAATAGCGGTTATGAAGTAATCGTTTTTCCGATGCTTTGTTTAAGTGGAAATACGATTGATGATAGTTATTTTAATTATGATTGTCAAAGCGAATTATTGTCATATAATGATTTAATTAATGAACTTAGTGACGATATCCATGTTTTATTTAGTAATATTTTTCTTCAAGATATGGAAGTATTTAAAGGTGTTTATCATAGTTACAATCAGGAAATATTATGTTTGCATTTTGATGATTTATATTCGAATTCTAATTCAAGTTTAGTTTATGATGGTAATACGATTACGGTTGGATTTGATCGTAATTATTTAGTCGGCGATTATAATTTTATTTTTGCGAATGATTATTATATTAAAGATGAGGATTTTAAAGTTGAGTGTGATAATGTTGTGGTTTATTGTAATTGTGTCGGCACTCAAAATATTGATAAACATATTTATGGTTTTAGTGGTGGTAGTTTCATTAGTGATAATAATATAATTATTGCGCAAGCTAATAATAATTTTAAGAGTGAACTAGTATTAAATACTATTAATAATGATAAAGCTAATTTATTTAGCGCTTTAGTTAATATAATTAAGAGTTTAGATGTTCAAATTTTTCCGTTTAAACCAAATTATGTTATTGGTCTATCGGGTGGTTTAGATAGTAGTGTTAATTTAGCTTTATTGGTGGCTGCGGTCGGTTCTAAGCGGGTTTTAGGTTATAACATGGCTAGTAAGTACAATAGTGATAAAACGATTTCTACAGCCTTAAAACAAGCGAATAAGTTGGGTGTTAAAGTTAAAAGTGGGTCAATAGAACCTTTAGTTCAAGCTACCATTAGCAATGTTTCCGAATATGAAGATCAATGTATTAGCGATTTTGCTTTAGAAAATGTACAAGCAAGAATTAGGGGGCACTTGTTATCAACTTTTGCGGCTATAAATAATGGTATTGTGATTAATAATGGCAATAAAGTGGAAAGTGCTTTAGGATATTGTACTTTATATGGTGATTTAATTGGGGCATATTCGCCAATTGGGGACTTATATAAAGTTGATTTGTTTGAATTGTCACAACAGATTAATGAATATTTTGCGGAAGAAATAATATCTAGCGATTTATTGCCTAATAATGATTATCAATTTATCATTGCACCAAGTGCAGAATTAAAAAATGCGCAAGTTGATCCAATGAAATGGTTCTATCACGATTTACTAATAGATTATTTATTAAAAACAAACTTTGACCTAACTTATTTATTGACTATTTATGAAAATGGTACAATTTATGATTTGGAAATGGGCAAATGGATTAAACACTATCATTTAGATGATGGGGATAAATTTATTGCGGATTTGGATTGGATTGTCCAAACTATCAATAAAAATATCTTTAAACGAATCGTTAGTCCACCATTAATTGTTTTGAGTAATAATAGTTTTGGGAATAATTTTAACCAAAGTCAAAAAGGTTTTAGTTATACAGCACAACAACTATCTTTGATATCAAAGATTAAGAAAGAGGAGTATAATGGTTAAAGAAATAATTAAGGAAAATAGAAAACCCATAATTATTATCGTTATAAGTGGTTTATGCTTGATTTGCGGCTATTATGCAATTGGTAATTTAGGTTTACTTAAGGGTTATTTCACAACTTTTGTCAATTTAATTATGGCTTTCATTATTGGCTACTGTTTTGCCTTTCTAGCAATGCCAGTTCGACGTTTGATGGAAAAATCATTGTCAAAGATGAACAACAAGAAAACGTTAAGGATAATATCAAGTGTGGTAGCATTATCGTTTGTCATTGTCTTCTTTGTGATTATGTTTGCGGTTATTGGTCCCCAACTTTGGGAAAGTTTAAAGACTCTAACTAGTTATATCCCTAAATATGTTGATTTTTTAACGACATTATATAATGATATTATCACTCGTTTTCCTGAATTAATTAATGTTTGGGAATTTAATTTGGCCAATGTGGATGGCATTATTAATTGGGGTAAAGAGTTTATTATTTCTTTAATTCCTTCGGTTATTGGGTTTTCATCAAATATTATTATTACCTTATTTAATTTCTTAGTAGCATTTGTTATTGCGTTTTATATTATTTATGACAAAGAGCATATTAATCTACAAATTAAAAAATTACTTTATTCATTAATTAAAAAAGAAAAAGTCGATTATTTAATACATGTGAGTAATGTATCTAGTGGGATGTTTAACAATTTCATCATTGGTAAAGCGATTGATTCAACAATAATTGGGATATTAGCTTATGTTTGTATGTTGATATTTGGTTTCCCATTCCCCGTATTAATTAGTTTTATTATTGGTATTACTAACATGATTCCCGTATTTGGCCCATTTATTGGGGCAGTACCAGGGGTAATAATTATATTTATTATTAATCCAATGCAAGCAGTTTGGTTTGCTTTGTTTGTTTTAGCTCTACAACAATTCGATGGCAATATCTTAGGGCCGCGTATTTTAGGGGATACTTTAGGATTATCAAGTTTGTGGATTATGTTTGCGATTATTGTAGCTGGTGGTTTATTTGGCGTACCAGGGATGTTCTTTGGTGTTCCAATCTTCGCAACAATCTATTTCTTGACTAAAGAGTTTGTGAACGAACAACTGAAAAAGAAAAATATTGAATTAAAATAAAGGGCCCTGCAAAGTAATTTAGGGTTTTAGAGAAAAACGCTTTAAAATAATCTAGGGTTTTAGAGACTGTATGCTAAAAATACAGTCTCTTTTTTCCCTTTTTTTTACTAGCTCCAAAATAATCTAGGGTCAATTTCTGCGACATCATATATTTCTTTTTTATTTATTTTTTTCTTTTGTTTAGTGGTATTCCAGCTATTGTTCCATGAGAATATAAGATTCTTTTTCTCAGTGTTTCAAATGATGGTATCCCATTTGAATTGACTATTAATTTTTGTATTTTAGAGTTCGCTCCTTCTATTGGACCATTTGATATCCTTCTATTATCATTTACTATAGTAAATGAATTTATTATTTGATCGTGCCATCTTGATAATGTTTGTGATAGCTTGACAAATTGTCGGAGTTGACTTTCATTAAAATCTATTATAATTGTTTTTAATAATTCAGATGCATTTTCTTTAGTTGCGTGACTATTGAAATAAGCATATTGTTGTTTGAGTGACCATGTCTTAGATAGTCTTTTATCAATATTTAGAACATAATCTAAAACATCTTGTTGGTCAGCATATTGATCAATCATTCTATTGTATTTTTTTAGTTCTGGTTTTATCCTTGTCACTGGTCCACATACTGATAATAGTTTCCAATATTTTTTAATTATTCGATACTCTATTGGTTGACTTATATCAATTTGTTCATCATCAAGAAAATCGATCATCTTTTTATTTTGTTTGAATTCAGTATTTAGAAATGAGTTCATTACTGATAATCTTACATTATTGAATGCGCTCATTACATTTTGCATTACGTGAAAAGAATCTACCGCAACTGGTAAACCCGGAAATATAGCATTTATTGCATCTAAATAGTGCTGATTCATGTCTATACATACCATTTTTAGGTTAATTGTGCGTTTATTCTCTTTACTAGAGGCACTTGATGTATCTTTGTATAAAGAAGGGTTAGGTATAACATGATAATCTCTTGCATGTCTTAACCAATTCATTAATGTTGTTTTCTTTCTATCTTTACAAACATCAATAACTTTATTAGATTCAAAATCTAATATTATTAAGGCGTATTTTGTATTACCATGAACATAACACTTTTCATCAATGCACATGTAACTGCTTGGAACACCAGCTTTAAAATCAACTCGTTTGTTAAATATATTTCTTACCGTTTGAGAACTAACAAAATTCTTATCAGCTATTTCTGAAAACGATTGATTAGTATATTTAATGTTATTCAAAATATTATAAACAGTATATGCAGATAATCTTGGAAAATCATTATAAATAAAAGGAATATCTTGTGGAAAAGTTTTATTGCATATCGGACAAATATATCGAATAACATCAACATTCAATATACTCTTTCGAGGATAATTAAAAGAATGAAATATTTTTTTATGACAATGTTCTTTAATATTTAAATGATTATGTAAATGATGTTTACAATTAGAACAAATTGAAGGATGTGTTGAAAGTTTAATCCAAACTTCAATATATTGTTCGTTAATAATCTGATCTACAACAACAATTTTATCTGAATAATTATCTAAACCCAGTAAAGATATGATAATATTAATATGTTCTCCTTTCTATGATGTCGCAATTATATTTTAGGAGAACCAAAGAAAATGGTCAACTTAAGCTGATCATTTTTTTAATATTTAAAACACCCTAGATTATTTTAAAGCCTAAAAATATCTACACCCTAAAAATTTTTATTTTTTTAACAAACCCTAGATTATTTTGAAGGGCCAAATAAAGTCGGAAACGGCTTTTTTTATAAAAAAAACAGTATAAACTGTTTATAAAATCATTTGGACTTTTTTTACGGCGGGTACTTCTTCAATTAGGATGTCTTCAATACCGTTTGTTAGGGTATCTTCTAAGCTCATACAGTCAACACATGCACCAAGCATTTGAACATAAACTGTTCCTGTTTGTTCATCCCATGAGATAAATTGTACATCACCACCATCTTTTTGAATATACGGTCTGATTTTTTCAATTACTTTAATTATTTCTTCTTCCATCTTTTCTTCCTTATCTAATGTAAAATAGTAATGTTGCGATTAGTAATCCCCATAATGCGCCTCCTAAAACTTCAAACCAACGATGGCCTAAAACTTCTTTGACTTTTGTTCCGTATATGGGATCAGTTAATTGAATATTACTTAGTTCATTTATATCTTTAATTAGTTGTTGAGTAAGTTTAATATTTTGCCCCGCATAATAGCGGACATTAGCTGCATCATAAGCAATTACACTAGATATTAATAGGGTAACGGCAAATATTGTACTATTAAAATTTTCAACTAAACCTACTGCCAAAGTTAATGAGGCAAATGATGCCGTATGTGAACTTGGAAAACCTCCACTGTCAAACATATGTTTCCAATGAAATTGCTTGGTATATAGGTATCTAAAAAAAGGTTTGACAAGCTGGGCGGTCAAGCAAGCTATTATTGCTGCCCAAAATGGGTACATTGCACCAATCATATAATCACCTCTTAATAATTATAACAAATTTTTATCAAATATGTTATAATTATTTCTAGAAATGGAGAAAAGTATGGATTATAAAATAGGCGATATTGTACTTGCCAAAGTAATTGGTATTCAACCTTATGGAGCTTTTGTCAAAATTGATGAAGAATATTCAGGTCTTATTCATATTTCCGAAATAAGTGAAGGTTTTGTCAAAGATGTTCGACGTTATATTAATGAAGATGATATAGTAAAAGGAAAAATCATTGACATTGACGAAGATAAAAAACAAATTAGATTATCAATTAAAGCAGTAAGTAGTTTACGCAGACATAAATACTTTTATTATCATAACAAAATGTTACCTGATAATGAGATTGGCTTTTCTTCAATTGAAAATATGTTACCTATTTGGGTAAAGGAGAGACAAGATGATTAAGATAAATATGGATTATGGTTATTTAAACAATGAACTAGTTAATTATGTTGATGATGTCAAAAAATTACATCAAGAATTACATAATAAAACTGGTTTAGGAAATGATTTTTTAGGGTGGTTAGATTGGGCGGCCAACTATGATAAAGAAGAATTTGCCCAAATCCAAGAAAAAGCTGCCCAAATTAGAGAAGATGCGGATATCTTATTAGTTTGTGGTATTGGTGGATCATATTTAGGAGCACGTAGTGCAATTGAAATGATTAATGGATTATATGACGATAATAAAGTAGAAATCATTTATATTGGTAATACTTTTAGTTCAACATATATGATGCAAGTATTAAATCATCTTAAAAATAAAAGTGTATATTTAAATGTTATTTCTAAAAGTGGTACAACAACAGAAACAAGTGTTGCTTTCCGTATACTACAACAATATATGGAAGAAACATATGGTATTAAAGAATGCGAAAAACGTATTGTCGCAACTACTGATGCGAACAAAGGAACATTGAAAGAACTTGCGACTAAAAAAGGTTATATGCAATTTACTATACCTGATGATATTGGCGGACGTTTTTCGGTAATCACTGCCGTTGGTTTATTGCCAATTTGTGTAAGTGGTATTGACATTAATGAAGTAATGCGTGGTTACCAACAAGCAACAAAAGATTTAAACAATGATGATTTATTAAAAAATCCAGCTTATCAATATGCTGTTATTCGTCGTATTATGGATAAAAAAGGTTATAGTGCCGAAATGTTAGTGACTTATGAACCACATCTTACAATGATTGGTGAATGGTGGAAACAATTATATGGGGAATCAGAAGGTAAAGATGGATTAGGTTTATTACCAACAAGCGCTACATTCTCAACTGATTTACATTCATTAGGTCAATTTGTTCAAGATGGTAAGAAAGTTTTATTTGAAACTATCTTGAAAGTTAAAAAACCGATGTTGAATATGGAGTTCCCTAGTGATGAAGCTAATTTAGATAATATGAACTACTTAGCTGGTAAAGACTTAGATTATATTAATGATAAAGCTTTTGAAGGTACTTTAATGGCTCACTATGAAGATGGTAATGTTCCAAATATTATTATTGAATTAGAAGATAACCGTCCATTTACTTATGGTTATATGATTTACTTCTTCTTTATTGCTTGTGCAATGACAGTTTATCTAAATGGTTCAAATCCCTTTAATCAACCAGGTGTTGAAATCTATAAAAAGAGAATGTTTAAATTATTAGGAAAAATCTAATGTCAAAAAAACTTATTATTAAACACTTGTTGGTTATAGTAAGTTTATTAGTTTATGTTTTTGCCGTTTGGTATTTTCAAATATATTGCCCAATTAGATTTGTATTTGGTATTCCTTGTCCAACATGTGGTATGACAAGGGCGACTATTTCCTTTCTAAGATGTGATATAACTTCCGCATTAAATTATCATGGTTTGTTTTTCTTGATATTACCATTATTATTGCTTTATCCGCATTTTTCATTATTTATTAAGGATAAAAAAAAGATTAATTTTATAACTATCATTATTGCAATAGTAATATTTAGTTATTATATTTATCGTTTGTTTTATCACTTAATTCCATAGGGGAGGATATTATGGAACAAAATAAAATAGATTTGTTTTTGATGAATTATGGTAAGTATTTTAGTACAAATAATATTTTGTATATTCAAAATCATTTAAAAGATATCGATGATAATAAGTTTGCCCTAATCTGTGCGATTGATTACCAAGACCCAAACTTCTTATTGATAATGTCAATTTTCTTTGGTTATTTAGGAATTGACCGATTCTTATTAGGTGACATGGGTATGGGAATTCTTAAATTATTCACTGGTGGTTTATGCGGTATACTAACAGTTATTGACTGGTTTAGTGTGCGTAATCGCACAAGAGAAAATAACTTTAATAAGATAGTTAATTTGTTATAAAACACAAAAAGCCAACGATTGAAACAACCCCTGTCAAGTAGACACGGTAAATAAATAAAAATTTATTCATGACCAAGTTGATTAACTTCGACTTGGTTTTTATTTAACTTCTTCTATGTGATTCCAAAACTTTACCACCTGTGGATTAGGAGTAATTGGATATCGTTTTGGATTTTCTTGATTTAATGCATTGCTTCTTACTTCTAATGCTGTTAACCCTTTAAATCTCATTTGAGGATAATCTTTATGATAATAATCTAATGTATTATAGATTGCTTGTTCTAATTGTTCATATGTTTTTAAATTAGGGTAGAGCACAACTAACATATCCTTAAGGATTCCTTGAAATCCTTCCATAGGACCATTATCGATACATCTACTTACCTTTGACATAGATTGTTTCATCTTGTGATCTTCTAGATGTTTTTTAAAGACTTCTCTTGTGTACTGAAATCCTCTATCACTATGATGTAGTGGTGTAACCTTAGGATTGGCTTCTATCGCCTTCATTAATGATTCATTAGTGAGTGCTGTATCGTTTCTTTTGCTTACTGATAAACCAACAACACTTCGATCATACAAATCTAGATAAGCGCTGATATAAGCTTTCTGCTTGATTCCTGGATAAGCTATTTCAGTCACATCTGCACACCATACTTCATTAGGTTTAGATACTTCAAACTTTCGATTAAGAGTATTCTCTGCAGTAACTTGTGGTGCACTCCTTTTCCATCTATATCTTTTTTCTTTACGGAATACTGATATCAAATCATTAATACACATTAAACGATAGATACGTTTATGATTATAACTACTATTTAATTTCTTTTTTACTACATAAGTCATTTTCATTGCACCAAGCAAGCAATTATTACTGTCTGCAATTTCTTTGGTACATTCTAATACCTTTTTGTTTTCGAATACTAATTCAGATTCTTTTCTATTTTTCCACTTATAATATGCTTGTCTAGATACTTTTAACTGACCGCACATCCAAGTGATATCCCATTTTAGAGATTCAGAACATTCTTTAATAACGGTATACTTTTGCACTCTTAATTCTCTTATCATTTGATATTGTTTAGCCTTCGGTAGTAGTGCTATTCCTTCCACTCGAAGGCATTCAATTTTTTTAGGAGTATAATTTGCCTCTTCAATTCTTCGTTTTGTCTACTAAGTCTATCATTCGCTCTTTTTAATTTTTCTTCATCAGTTAAATCCTCATTTGTTTTACGACGACCTCTTTGATCATTAAGACCATCTTCCCCATCAAGATTATATTTCTTAACCCAATTATAAACTTGTGCATAACTACAATTAAACATACTAGCAACTTCTTTATAATTGTTATTATGCTCTCTACACCAGTTCACAATTTTAATTCGTTCTTCTAATGTCGTTTTGCTCTTGTCCATTTTATAGACCTCCGGTTTGGAAAGATAATCTTCCAATTCTTTATGTCTATTATACTTAGAAAACCATTCTAGTATAGTGGTTGATGACTTTATATGATATTTATTAGCTAAAATTTCGAGAGATTCACCACAATTAATATATTCATTTACAACCATCAATTTGAATTTATTTGAATATTTAGTATTCTGATTAGAAGTTATAAACGCTTTTGCTCCAATAGATTGAAATTTTTTAGACCATCTCATTACTAGACGAAATCCATTTTTTGTCATGTTAAGTTCTCTAGCAATTGCCCTTGGGGATTTATTCCCTGAAAGATACTTCTTACAAGCTTTTATCTTTTGTTCTTTTGTGTATTTTGATTTTCTGGGCATAATAAAATCCCTCCTCCGTAGATTTATGAAATTTATATATTTCATTTGTCTACTTCAGTGGGATTGTGTCAGATGTTGGCTTTTTTATTGCTTATTAATTTTTTGTAATGATTCATTTTGGTAAAGATAGAAATTATCCTTTTTAGTGCTTTGGGGGATAATTTGGTCTTTACTAATATAATATACGCCGATATCAAGTTTTGTTTTATTGATTATTTCTTGATGTTCTGAGTAAGGGGCGATGAATAGGGTAGTCGATAACATATCCGCAAGTCCGGAATCTTGTGTGACAATGGTAATGGAATTAAATTGATTAGTTGGGAATAATGTTAGTGGGTTAATGATATGATGATACATTTTTTTATCAGTACCGATATAATATCTTTGATAATCACCACTAGTTACAAATGAATAGGGTTGATTAGTGGAAACTTTATCAATAATTTGATTAGTTAATACTAAATCGGGTGATGTAATACCAACATTCCATTCTTCATTGTTGGGTTTACTGCCGATTGTTTTGACGTTACCACCACCATTAATTATGGCGCTTGTTAATCCTTCTTGGATTAGTTTGTTCGCTACTAATTCAATGGCGTACCCTTTGGCAATACCGCCTAAATCAATTTTTGTATTCTTATTGTTTATGTAGATTGTTTTATCGTCGTTATTGATGATAATATCGTTGATACTACTGTTGCCTTGAGCTTTTTGTAATTCTTCTAATGTTGGTATTTGACCATCGACATTCATTTGGTTGTTTGTTATACCTTTCTCGCGATATTGGTGCCATACATTCAACATGTTACCAATACTAATATCGAAGTAGTGGTTGCTTGTTTCATAGTATTCTTTACTTAATGTAATAATATCTATTAAGGGTTGATCGACTTTGATTGGTTGGATACCGGCATTATCATTGATTGTTTTTAAATTGTTGACATTTTCATAATTGTTGAATTTATCAAATAATTGATGATAATAGTATATTTCCTTTTTGAATTGGTCGTAGTATTGATCAAATTCTTTTTCGCTTTTGGTATATGCGTAGAAAGTAAATGGGGTATCAAATCCAATTTCTGTTGTTGTTTTTTTGTATTGCTGTAGGGGTTTTTCGCCACAGCTTGTCATAAAT
>JBATBW010000149.1:0-2204 GCA_049662565.1 Erysipelotrichaceae bacterium
GCGCGATGTCTTGCCCCATAACGACTTGGTGTATCCAAATTAGTTGGCGGAAAATAAGCACTAGCACAAGCAATCTTGTCACCTTGAAGTATTACTGCCCCATCATGTAAAGGTGTAGTAGTAATGAATAGTGATGTCAATAAATCACTAGAAACAATCGAATTCATAACTGTACCCGTCTTAATATAATCCGCTAAAGATATTGACTGTTCTAAAGTAATCAAAGCCCCAGTTCTTGTCAACGATAGTTCCTTAACCGATTTCATCAATTCTTCAACTAACTTACCTTTTTCATTAGAAGAAAGCGTAGTTAAAGTACTTAAAACATTTGTCTTCCCTAATCTTTCTAATATTGATCTTATCTCTGGTTGGAAAATAACGATAACCGCTAAAAAACCCCAGTTGATAAAATTATCAACTAGCCATAAAACACTAGACAAGTTTAATAAAGAAGCCAAAGACTTCGCAATCAATATAAATACAATACCCTTAAATATTTGTATTGTTCGGGAATTATTTTTAACAATTCTCAATAAATAATAAATTAATATCCACATTATCCCTACATCTAAAATGGTAGTGAATGCTTTAACAAAATTAGTAAAGGTGAAATAATTCATGATGTCCTCCTTCATTCAAAATACTCTTAAATATTATACCACAATTTTAAATCAAATATGATAATATATATTACAAGGAGCAAAAAAAATGGACAACACAATTAAAATTAACTATAAAGATAAAGAAATATATCTAATTAAAACCGCACACGTTTCCAAAGACAGCGCAAATGAAGTGGTAGAATTTATTAATCAATATCAACCAACAGATATTGTCATCGAATTAGATCAACAACGCTACGAAGCGATAACCAACCCTAAAAAATGGGATGAAACCGACATCATTGATGTCATAAAAAACAAACGTAGTACAATTATGTTAGTAAACTTAATACTAAGTTCCTATCAAAAAAGAATCGCAAAAAAATTAGACACCCAAAGCGGAAATGAAATGTTATATGCAATCAAATGCGCCAAAGAACTAAACGCCAATTTGATATTAGGCGACCGAAATATCACGACAACTTTTAAAAGAATCTATCAAAACCTAAATTTCATTGAAAAAATAAAACTCTTATTCACCATTATATTCTCCATCTTTGACGATGAAGAAATCAGTGAAGAACAATTAGAAAACTTAAAATCTAATGACTTATTAAGCGAAGCATTAAACGAAATTAGCCACCAGTTTCCTAATGTAAAAAAAGTATTAGTTGATGAAAGAGATACTTATCTAACCTACCACATTCAACAAGCTAAAGGCAATAAAGTAGTAGCCGTAATCGGCGCTGCCCATTCAATAGGAATATTAGAAAAAATAAACGAAAACAATTCAATTGAAGATTTAGACACCATTAAACCAAAATCTTTATTTAGTAAATGTATTGGTTGGGTCATACCAATTATCATATTATCAATGATCATCTATTCCTTTACAATATCAACTTCACTAGGAACAAATTCCATAATAAGTTGGATTCTATACAATGGTACATTCAGTGCCATCGGAGCCTTAATATTATTAGCCCACCCGTTAAGTATATTAGTCGCATTTATTGTGGCCCCAATGACATCACTAAACCCCCTACTAGCCGCTGGCTGGTTTGCGGGATTAACTGAAGCCTATATCAAAAAACCGAAAATAAAAGACTTTGAAAATATCGCCAATGATTCATCATCATTAAAAGGATTTTTCCAAAATCGTTTATTAAAAATATTACTAATCGTCGTATTTGTCAATCTAGCAAGTACAATCGCCACAATAATAAGTGGATTAGATATCTTTAAATCAATCATTAATAATATCTAAAACAACCTTATTACCCAACAACAAACCCGCAGTAGCGGGAACAAAAATCATACTACTAGGGGCATGTCGCCCCTTTTCACTATCTACCACAATCTTTGGACTATTTTCACAAGAATATACTACTAAAGTGTTATCCAAACCTAACTTATGCAATTCTCTACGCATAACTTTCGCCAAAGGACAATAAGTAGTATTTTTTATTTTATCCACCTTCAATAATTCAGGATGCATTTTATTACCTGTACCCATACTACTAATCACTCTAATATTTTGTTGCGCACAATTTTTAATAATATTAATTTTCGCACTAATAGTATCAATGCAATCTACAACAT
>JBATBW010000150.1:0-5997 GCA_049662565.1 Erysipelotrichaceae bacterium
TTTTAGATCCATTATAGTCGTTTTTAGGTGCTGTTGGATAGATTTTATCTACCATCATAACTTTTCCATTTTCATCGACTACCGTTATTTTGCATCCTGTTCGAAACGCTGGGTCTACTCCTAAGATCATTTGATTTTTAACTGGTGGTTGTAGTAATAGTTTTTCTAGGTTGATTGAGAAGATATCAATAGATTGTTTACTTGCTCTTTCAAATAGTTCACTTTGTCTTTCATTGATTAATGATGGATAACATAAACGATTTAATCCATCAGTAATAGCATTAGTTACTAGTGTTGCACTGAGATTTGTGCGATTTTTAGTAAATTGCGAAATAATTACTTTTTCTACTTTAGTTGTATTAAAGGTAATTGTATATGATAAGATTTTTTCTTTTTCTCCTCTACTAATAGCCATTATCCGATGAGGCATAATAGTATATACTTTTTCACTATAGTCATAATAATTGACATAAGTTTTATTTTCGTCGATAGCACCTTTTTTAATTTTAGTTTCTATCATCCCATTTTTATAGATTTCATCACGAATATAGTTACGAATATTTAAATCATTGCTTACTCTTTCCGCAATAATATCTTGGGCTTTTTGTAAGGCCTCTTCAATGGTTGGTACTTCTTCTTTTAAATATTTATTTGCTTCTAAGTTAGGATCATTATTGTCTTTTACTTGTAGTAAATAGTCGGCTAAGGGTTCTAATCCTAAAGCGATAGCGATTGATGCTCTTGTTTTACGTTTTTGTTGGTAAGGTCGATATAAGTCTTCGATTTCTTTAAGTTTAGTACAATTATCAATTTGTTCGCTTAATTCTTTTGTTAATTTACCAACAGTGTCGATTAATCTTTTAACATCTTCTTTGCGTTTTAATAAATTAGTTTGATAATCATATAGTTCACTAATTTCTCGAATTTGTTCTTCGTTCATATTACCTGATACTTCTTTGCGATAACGGGCAATAAATGGTACGGTATTACCTTCTTCTAATAGGGTTAAAACGTTTTGTACGTTATTTTTATTTAAGTGATAGGTATCACTTACTAGTTGTATAATGTCCATTTCTACTCCTTTTATTGTTTGTGAAAATGATATAGTGATATACCTGTCGCAATTGAGACATTTAATGATTCGTATTCAATGGCTATTTTATAGGTTTCGCTACTTAAATTAATTATTTCTGTTTTTACTCCTTGACCTTCGTTACCAAAGATTAAGGCATATTTTTTAGTTATTTTTATATCTTCCATCAGCTTATGAGAGCTTAAATCACTACATATAATTTGATAGTCCTTTAATTTAGTTATAAATTCAACTAAGTTTAAGCGTGACAAGTTAATATAGAATAGTGCTCCTTGTGTCGCTTTTAAGACTTTTTCATTATAAATGTCGACACAATCATCACCAATGATAATGTTGTGATAGCCAAAGGCTAAGGCACTACGAATAATTGTTCCCATATTGCCAGGATCTTGAATATTGTCTAAGATTATATAGTTTTCGTTAGCTTTGATTGGTTGATTAATAAAATGACATATGGCAATAATTTTGTTTAATGAAGTGTTTTTTGATAATTTGCGCATTACTTCTTTAGTGACAATTGTCATATTGTCATAAGAATATTCTAGTGCGTAATCTTCTAATACTAATACTTCTTTGATGATGTTTAGTTTTTGAGCTTCAATTATTAGATGTTCATCTTCGATGATAAATAGTTGTTCGCTATCGCGATGTTTTTTCGTATCTAGTTTTTGGTACTTTTTGACAAGTGGATTACTGATTGATGTGATTGTTTTCATTGAAAATAAAGGATAATACGTTTGTATTATCCTAAAACTTTTTGACAACGGTCACATAAATGGTCTTCATGATCACTATTTGTGACATTCCAACAACGTGGACATACTTCGCCAAGCGCTTTTTCTACTTTGACTTGTACTACTTCGTATTGGTTTAATTGTTCACTTGTAAATTCAAAATCGGATACGATAAATACTTGTTTGATATTTGCGAATAGTTCATTTAATAATGCTTGATCTTCTTCACTAGCATTCATTAATACTTTTGCTTCTAATGATTTACCGATTGTTTTATCAGCTCTTGCTTCTTCTAACGCTTTATATACATCATCTTTTATTAACATAAAGCGTGAAAGTTTAGTACTTAATTCATTTTCGTTGGCATATTCTTTAACTTCATTGAATTTTGCCAAGTGAATTGATTTAATATCTTCATGTTTGAAGTATTGCCATACTTCTTCCATTGTATAAGATAAAGTAATACTGTATAAACGAGCTAAAGTGTCAACACAATGGTATAACACACTTTGAACTTGTCTTCTTCTTAAAGCGTCTTTTTTATCGATATATAGAATATCTTTTGTAAAGTCTAAGTAAAAAGCACTTAAGTTAACAGTCAAGAAGTTTAATAATTTGTTGTTGGCACTTAAGAAGTCATATTTATTATAATCTTTGATTACTTCATCATTTAATTTATTTAGTTTGATCATCATATATTGATCAACTAGTTCTAAATTTTCATAAGCGATTAAGTCTTTATTATAATCAAAATCTTCCGGATTTAAGTTACCTAACATAAATCTAAATGTATTTCGAATTTTACGATATGCTTCACTTACTTGACGTAATTCTTTGTCCATTCTTACGTCTTGTTTATAGTCAATGCTTCCACACCATAGACGTAATACATCGGCACCATTTTTTTCCATGATATCGATTGGACTAACGATATTACCAACTGATTTACTCATTTTAAAACCTTTACTATCACATACATAACCATGCGATAATACTGATTTATATGGTGCTTGGTTGTTGGTTGCGACACCGATACATAATGATGAGTTAAACCATCCTCGGTATTGGTCACTTCCTTCAAAATATAAGTCAGCTGGATAATCTAATCCCCGAGCTTGTAGTTCATTGCTACTTGACCCACTATCAAACCAAACATCCATGATGTCTGTTTCTTTCGTGAAGATACCATTAGGACTATCTTTATGAGTATATCCTTCAGGTAATAGGTCTTTAGCTTCTAATTCAAACCAAATGTTACTGCCATTTTCCGCAATTAAATCAGCGATGTGATCAAATACTTTTTCATCGATAATTGGTTGATGATTTTCAGTATAGATAATTGGAATTGGTAATCCCCATAATCTTTGTCTTGAGATACACCAGTCACCACGATCTTTGATCATGTTATATAGACGAGCTTCTCCCCAATCATTTTCCCATTTAACATTTTTAATTTCTTTTAATAAATCTTCTCTAATTTTATCAATTGAGGCGAACCATTGGACAGTTGCCCGATAGATTACCGGTTTTTTCATTCTTTCATCATGCGGATAACTGTGGGTAACAAATTCTAATTTTAATAAGTTTCCTAATTCATCTAATTTAGTTGTGACGATTTTGTTGGCATCATCGACATGTTTTCCTACTAAGAATTCACCAGCTTCAATTGTCATACAACCTTTTTCGTCTACTGGACAAAATGCTTGTAAGCCATATTTTTGTCCAACATAGAAGTCATCCGCTCCATGACCTGGTGCAGTATGTACACAGCCAGTACCATCACTATCAGTTACGTGTTCACCAACGATTACTAATGATTCTCTTTGTGGATATAATGGATGCGTTGTCGTAATATATTCTAATTCGCTTCCTTTGAATGTTTTTAAAATTTCATGTTCAGTTATTTCAAACTTAGCACATAAATCTTCAACCATTTTTTCTAAGAAAATTAAATTTCCTTTTTCTGTTTTAACTAAAGCATAAGTTAATCTTGGATTTAAACAAATACCTAAATTAGCTGGAATTGTCCAAGGTGTTGTTGTCCAAATAACAAATGAATCATCGCTTGTAAGGATGCCTTTACCATCTTTTACTTGGAAAGCAACAAAGATTGTTGGGTCCTTTTTATCATAATAAACGATTTCACTATCGGCAATAGCACTTTCTGAAGCATATGACCAATATACAGGTTTTAATCCTTGGAAGATTAAGCCTTTTAATGCCATTTTCGCAAATGTTTTAATTTGACGGGCTTCAAAGTCTTTTGTCAAAGTAATATAAGGATGATCATAGTCCGCAAGGGCACCTAATCTTTTCATCGTATTTCTTTGTAATTCTACTTGTGTTAATGCATAGTCATAACATAAGCTTCTAAAAGCACTTGGTAAATATTCTTTACGGTTATGCCCTAATTTTTGAATTGCATTTTCAATTGGTAAACCATGGGTATCCCAACCTGGGAAGAATGGTGTATAAAAACCATTTTTTGCTTTACTTTTAATAATCATATCTTTTAAGATACGATTCATTGCCGTTCCGGCATGTAGATTGTTGTTGGCATATGGTGGCCCATCATGTAAAACAAACGGAGTGTTTCCTTCGTTCATTTTTAATAATTCATGATATAAATCCATTTCTAACCATTGTTTTAAGAATTCTGGTTCTTTCTTTGGTAGATTGCCTTTCATTTCAAAATCGGTTTTCGGCATCAATAATGTTTCTTTAAAGTCCATACTGTTTTCCTTTCAATAAAAATGTCCTTACGGACATTGAATTACTTATTTGTAATACGTTTACCACTAATATCCGTTAATGGTATTTGCGGGATATCGAATCGATCTAAAGCCGTTGATAATTCAATTAATCGATTTTGCATATCTTCTTTTAATATTTTACCATCATGGGCAATGCGATTAACTTCATCTAAGACGTTTTTCGCAGTCAATAATGCTTCACTGACAATCGTATCGGCATTTCCTTGCGCATTCCCAATTATATGATTAGCTTCTTTAAGAGCTAAGCGACTTATATCATCAGCGGTTTTTTCTCTAAATGATATTTCGCTTAATAATAATTGGTAGCGTTGTTGTAAAGTCGAAAAGTTATTATTAATCTCACGATTTTTTATTTCTAACACTTCGTTGTTTTTTTTCAATGCCATTATTTCGACTAATAATGAATTGATTTTATCATCAACTTCATAACGGTCGTATCCATTACGCATTAAACTAAACTTATTATTCATTGCTACACTCCCCTTCTAATCATATTTAATATAAGAAATTTTATACTTGTTCTTTTTATTTAATTGACAATCAAGTATCCGATATTTCCCATAGTATCGTAGGGAAATTATATCATATTTTTCAATTGTAGTACTATAATTTTCGCATATTTCATAATTTAGCATGACATATTGGCTCAAAAAAAGTTCATTTACTTTACTTCTTGATAGATTTGTAATCATTGCGCAAACATTATCAATTCTTAAAGATGAACAGGTATCAAAATATGATAGATATTTATCTTCAAAATCGATAAAGGGTACACTTTTAAATTTAATATTCATTTGATTTATTTTAGTTAAATTACTAATGATTATCTTACTAGTAGTTAAACTACAATAAACAATTACTTGTTGGTCATCAACATAGATATCACCAAAGCTATCATGGGTGATTCCAACATTAAATAGCGCTCCTAAAACATCTTTGTGTTTTAGTAAGCGATATTTACTATTATATTTAGCTTGTAGACAAACTAAGGTATTAGTGGTGAAGAAGATCTTTTGTTTAATCGCATCTTTTCTACCACCACTAATAACGTATTGTGTTTTGTTTTTTAAATATTCATCAGCAAATTTTATTTCATTTGGATATAAGAAATCGCTCTCAACTTCACGATAGGAGCTTTGAGCAATTAAGTCATCTAATCTTTTTCTTAATGATAAATACTTATTGACATCCATTTATGCTAATTCGATATCGCCAGCTGATTTAATATTTGGTGGCGTTAATAAGAATGATTTATCATCTAATTTACGGATATCACCATCTAAAGCTGTAACTACTCCATTTAAAAAGTCAATTAAGCGTTGTGATTGTTCGATAGAAATTCTTTGAACATTAATAATTGCGCTTCTTCCTTTTTTCAAATGATCACAAATAATAC
>JBATBW010000151.1:0-6329 GCA_049662565.1 Erysipelotrichaceae bacterium
GTTTGTTGGCTTTGAGTAATAGTTCTAGTATTTTTGGATTAGGGGTTTTTCAGTCAGTTAGTAAATATGGACATCTTCCTTTTTATTTAACCGATTTCATTTTTCCAATTATCGTGGAAGAATTAGGGATAATTGGTATTAGCATTGTCTTTGGCAGTTATTATATGATGTGTCGTATAATTTATAAAATGGCTTTACGCAGCAGAATTAAGTATTATAAATATGTCTATATCGGCGTTATTGCTTATTTAATTATTCATTTTGTTTTAAATGTTGGCGGAGTTAGTGGTTTAATTCCTCTAACAGGAGTTCCTTTAATGTTGTTTTCTAAAGGTGGTAGTAGTATGTTATCGGTTTTAGTTTTGATGGGAATATGTCAAAAATTATATATTTTGGAGAAGAAAAATGCGCGTAGTTAGTGGAAAGTATCGTTCAATAGTGCTAGAAAGTTTACCTAGCGATAAAACTAGACCAACTTTAGATAAAGTTAAAGAAGCTGTTTTTTCTAGTTTATATGATGTGAATAATTATAAAGTCTTAGATTTATTTAGTGGAAGTGGTGGTATTGGTATTGAGGCTTTAAGTAGAGGTGCATCTAGGGTTGTTTTTAATGATAAGAGTCGTCAATCAGTTGAAATAATTAAGAAAAACTTGATGAAGGTTAAAGCAAATATTTCTAATTATGAAGTTTATAATTTAGATTATGTTGATTTATTGAAGCGGATGACTGGTTGTAAATTTGATTTAATTTATTTAGATCCGCCATTTGATAGTGGTGAATTTAATGAATGTTTAAAGATGATAGAAACTAATGATTTGTTGTCTGATGATGGAGTTATTGTCATCGAAAGCGAATTAAATGAAATATTTGTTACTAATTATCTTGTTTATAAAGTTAGGGAATACGGAAGAATTAAAGTTTCGTATTATAAGAAAGGATAAATTATGAAAGTTATTTTTCCCGGATCATTTGATCCTATTACTAAAGGGCATATGGATATTATTGAAAGAGCTAGTAAGGTGTTTGGGGAAGTCATTGTTTTAATAATGGATAATCCTAGTAAAGAATATACATTTTCTAAAGAAATGCGTTTAGCGATGATTGAAACATGTATTCAAAATTTGCCTAATGTAACTAGTGATTCATCGACAGGGCTAACTATTGATTATGCGAAAAAACACCATATTCAAGGTTTGATTCGCGGAATTAGGGAAGTTATGGATTATGAATATGAAATGCAACAAGCAACAATTAATATGTTGTTAGATCCACAAATCGAAACTTTCTTTTTGTTGAGTCGTCCGGAATATTCTTTTTTATCGAGTAGTGCAACAAAGATTGTAGCGAAGAACAAAGGTGACATCACTCGTTTTGTTCCTAAATGTATATCGGATGTCATTAAATCATACTATCAATAAATGGTATTTGCTTTTTTGTCGATATATAAAAAAAGCGCTTAAAATATTTGATAAAAATATATTTTGTATTGATAATTATGTTGTAGATTTAATTTATGAGTTGAAACAGATTAATAAATATAAGTTTTTTGTATAATTCGCTAAATTCGATTAGGAAACAACGGTAGAGGGTATAAACAAACACATATCACTTATAAGGAGATAGAAGAATGATAAATACCCGTAGAAAAAAATATATAGTGTAATTTATTAATGTTTATACTTATAAAGAAAGTAAAGATTTTATGGTCTATAACAGTTGTTTTTTATTTGTGTTTTGGCTATTATGCTTATTCTAATGCTTTTTTCGTTATTATTAAATGTTTGAGATAATTTAAAGATCAAAGAAGTCTGATTGTATTTGGCGATATTTGGTCTTTTTGTCATTTTAGTGGAAAGTAATAAAAAATGATTTTTTTAGCACTAATGTGTTGACAGTGCTAAAAAGGTGATGTATACTATTAGCAGATAGCAAGAATGAGTGCTAAAGGAGGTGAGGATATGTTAAGCGTTAGACAACAGATGATATTCAAAACAATTGTTGAAGAATTTATTGAAACGGCTGAACCGGTTGGTTCGAAAACTTTAATGGAAAAATATATTTTGCCATATTCCTCAGCGACTATTAGAAACGAAATGGGCTATTTAGAAGATTTAGGTTTATTGGAAAAGACTCATGCTTCTAGTGGTCGGGTTCCTTCAACTATCGGCTATCAGTATTATGTTGAACATTATTTGAATAATGATGTGGATAGTGATGTTGAATATCAATTAAGTAGTTTATTTGATAATAAGATGATGGATGTTAATGAAGCTATTCGCAAGAGTTGCGATATTTTATCACATATGACTAATTTAACATCGATGATCTTGGGGCCAGATGCTTCGAAACAAAGAATTGAGTATATTAAGATTTTTCCTTTAACGGATACCAGTGCGGTGGCGGTGTTTATTACGGATTTAGGTCATACGGAAAACCGAACATTTAAATTTAATGATAATGTTAGCGTATCTGATTTACAAACTTGTACCCAAATACTAAATGAACGTTTAAAAGGAACTTTAGTTTGTGATGTAACAAGTAAAATGGAAAGCATTAAGCCATTGTTGGCGAAAAGTGTTCATCGTTATGAAGAATTGTATAAAGCTTTCTTTAATGCTTTTGTACGATTTGCGAGTGAAAACATGTATGCAAGTGGACAAAGCAATATGCTTTATCAGCCAGAATTTTCTGATATTGAAAAATTGCGGGAAATGATGACAATGCTCGAAAACGGAGATTTGTTAGGCAAAATGCAAAATGACAATGCTTTAACGATATCTACCGATTCTAAGATTGATTTAACTTGGGTCGATGATATGGCGATTGTCAGTAGTAGATTTAATGTCTCAGATAATGAGCATGGAGAAATGTATATCGTTGGTCCTAGTCGGATGCATTATGATAAGATCATTTCTTTAATGGAGTATATGAGTAAAATGTTAGAAAGTATGTATGGAAAGAGGTAAACAATGGAAGATGTAAAACAAGAAGAAACAGTTGTCGAAAACAAAGAAATTGTTGAAGAAGAAAAAGAACAAGATGTTAAACCTAAAGGGTTTAAGGAAAAGAAGTTAAGCAAAGAAATTGAAAAATTAAAGGAAGAAAATGAAAAACTGAATTTATTATTAACGGAAGCGAAAAATAATTATTTCAAAGCGTATGCTGATGCGGATAATCTAAAGAAGCGTTTACAATTGGAAGCGGATAATACTAGAAAATATCGTATTCAATCATTTGCTTTAGAAGTGTTACCGGTAATTGATAATTTTGAAAGAGCTTTAGAAAAAGCGGATAAAGAAGATGCTTTTGTTAAAGGTGTTGATATGGTGTATCAACAATTAGTTTCGGCTTTAAAAAATGAAGGCGTAAGCGAGATAGAAGCATTGAATAAAAGTTTTGATCCAAATTTACACCAAGCATTAATGACTGAACAAGTAGAAGGTGTAGATAGTAATATTATTATAGAAGTATTACAAAAAGGATATATGTTAAAAGATCGTATTTTACGAGCAAGTCTTGTAAAAGTTAGCGAATAATTTAGAAAAGGAGAAAAAAACATGTCAAAAATTATTGGTATTGATTTAGGTACAACAAATAGTTGTGTAGCTGTAATGGAAAATGGAGAAGCGAAAGTTATTACTAACCCTGAAGGGAATAGAACTACTCCATCAGTAGTATCATTTAAAAATGGTGAAAGAGTAGTTGGTGATGCTGCGAAAAGACAAGTAGTAACAAACAAAAATAGTGTTATTAGTATTAAACGTTATATGGGTAGTGACCATAAAACAGAATTAGAAGGTAAGAATTATTCACCACAAGAAATTAGTGCAATGATCTTACAATATTTAAAAGGTTATGCTGAAGATTATTTAGGCGAACCAGTAACAAAAGCTGTAATTACTGTTCCGGCATATTTTAATGATGCTCAAAGACAAGCTACTAAAGATGCTGGCAAAATTGCTGGTTTAGAAGTGGAAAGAATTATTAATGAACCAACAGCTGCAGCTTTAGCGTTTGGTATTGATAAGACGGATAAAGAACAAAAAGTATTGGTATATGACTTAGGTGGTGGTACATTTGACGTATCAATCTTAGAATTAGCTGATGGTACATTTGAAGTATTATCAACAAGTGGCGATAACAAATTAGGTGGAGACGACTTCGATAATATTATTGTTGATTGGATGGTTGATTTATTTAAGAAAGAAAATGGTGTTGATTTAACTAAAGATCGTATGGCTTTACAAAGAATGAAAGAAGCAGCAGAAAAAGCTAAAAAAGATTTATCAAGCATGGTTCAAACTCAAATTAGTTTACCATTCATTAGTGCTGGTGCTGATGGTCCTTTACATTTTGAACAATCATTAACACGTGCAAAATTTGATGATATGACAAGTGGTTTAGTACAACGTACTTTAACACCAGTTAGAAATGCTTTAAAAGATGCAGGATTAACTAAGAATGATATTCACCAAGTATTATTAGTAGGTGGATCTACACGTATTCCTGCAATCGTAGAAAGCGTTAAAAATGAATTGGGTAAAGAACCTAATAAATCAGTAAACCCTGATGAAGTAGTAGCAATGGGTGCAGCAATCCAAGGTGGAGTAATTGCTGGTGATGTTAAAGATGTATTGTTATTAGATGTTACGCCTTTGTCATTAGGTATTGAAACATTAGGTGGTGTTATGACAACATTAATTACTCGTAACACTACTATTCCAACAAGTAAATCTCAAGTGTTCTCAACTGCAGCGGATAATCAACCAGCAGTAGATATTCACGTATTACAAGGGGAAAGACCAATGGCTAATGACAACAAGACATTAGGCATGTTTAAATTAGATGGTATCGCACCTGCTCGTCGTGGTGTTCCTCAAATCGAAGTTACATTTGATATTGATGTTAATGGTATTGTTCATGTATCAGCTTTAGATAAAGGTACTAACAAAAAACAATCAATTACAATCTCTAACTCAAGTGGATTAAGTGATGAAGAAATTGAACGTATGGTTAAAGAAGCTGAAGACCATAAAGTTGAAGATGAAAAACGTAAAGAAGAAATAGAATTAAAGAATAAAGCTGAACAATTTATTAATCAAATTGATCAAACATTAAAAGATGGTGAAGGTAAAATTGATGAAAATCAAAAAGCTGAAGTTATCAAATTAAAAGAAGAATTACAAAAAGCTTTAGATGACAATGATATGGAAACTTTAAAAACTAAGTTAGATGCTTTAGAACAAGCAGCACAAGCTATGGCACAAAATATGTATGCGCAACAAGATGCAGCAAATAATGCCCAAAGTAATGGTCAATCAACAAATAATGATGACACAGTAGTAGACGCAGAATTTACAGAAAAACAATAAGTAGAAAAAGCCTAAGCAATTAGGCTTTTAAGGGGAATAAAGATGGCTAAAAAAGATTATTATGAGATATTAGGGCTACAAAAAGGTTGTAGCGAACAAGATATAAAGAAAGCATATCGTTCTTTAGCGAAAAAATACCATCCCGATGTCAATAAAGAGGCAAATGCGGCCGAACAATTTAAAGAAATCGGAGAAGCTTATGAAGTGTTAAGCGATAGCGAAAAAAGAGCTCAATATGATCAATTTGGCCATGCAGCATTTGAAAATGGTGGCCAAGGAGCAGGATTTAGTGGTGGATTTGGCGGTTTTGAAGACATATTCAGTTCATTCTTTGGTGGTGGATTTGGTGGCGGTTCAAGAAACTCTAATCAACCTCGCAAAGGGCAAGACCGCTTAGTCAATGTAACTATTGAATTTATGGAAGCCGTAAATGGCAAAAATTTGACATTAAACTTAGATGTTGATCAAGAATGTACAGAATGTCATGGAACAGGTGCCTATAGTAAAGAAGACTTAACTGTATGTAGTCAATGTCATGGTAGCGGAAGAGTGATCTCGCAACAAAGAACACCTTTTGGCGTTTTCCAACAAGAAACAGTTTGTCCAAAATGTAATGGAAAAGGTAAAGAAATTAAAAGAAAATGTAATAAATGTCATGGTAGCGGTATTGAACATAAAAAGATTGAAGTGGATGTTAAAATACCGGCAGGCATTATGTCGGGTCAACAACTTCGAGTTAAAAACAAAGGTGAAATGGGTATTAATGGTGGTCCTAATGGTGACTTATATGTGGAAGTTTTCGTTAAAAAACACCAATTCTTTGAAAGAGAAGGCCGAAACATTCGTATCAGTGTACCTATTTCGGCAATTGATGCAACCTTAGGTTGCAAGATTGATGTTCCAACTGTAGATAAGGAAGTTGAATTAAATATCCCAGAAGGTACTCAACCTAATAC
>JBATBW010000152.1:0-28851 GCA_049662565.1 Erysipelotrichaceae bacterium
TTGGCGGCGGTTTTCTCGGTTTTGGTTTGGTTTTCGGATTAATCATTGTTGTTGTCGTGATAGCTTATTTATATCTTAAATAAACTAGTAGATATTTCCTTAAAAAGCACTAAGTGACTGTATTTAATAAATACAGTCACCTTTTTTATTTATTTTAATATAATCAATTACCAATGGTAAAATAATCTTTACTTAACTTGTAATCTTTCACCTCTATAATCATTCTTAACCTTGATAAAATAACACCCCACGATCACTAAAGCAATAAATGCAGAAATAGACACAGCCATACCAATAATAAACATATTCGTATTAGGCAACTTAGCAAAATATAAAGATAACGGTATTCTTACAATAAATGAAGTGAATAACCCTTGAATCATTACAAACTTAGTTTTACCCATCCCATTAAAATATCCTAACAAACAAAAAGTAATTGATAAAAATAAATATTCAAAACTACAACTCTTCAAATACATTTGAGCAGAAGCGATAACATCAGGATCACTTACAAAGATGCTCGCTAAAAAATCACCTTTAAAGAAAGTTAAAAGGAAAATTATCATGCCAAAACTAAAAGAAATAGTTGTCGCTATCTTCACTCCTTTCATCGCTCGATCATGTTGATTAGCTCCCATATTTTGCGCAACATATGTCGATAGAGTCGACATAAATGCTGTCGCAACTAATGATAAGAAAATAAATAGTTTTTCACTAATACCCACACTCGCACTAGCAATTACTCCTAAAGAATTAACAATAGCTGTAATTATTAAAAAGGAAATACAAATTAAAAAATCTTGTAAAGCAATAGGGAAACCCAAGTTCCATATTTTTTTAACTTGAACACCAGAAATAATCTTCTTCCAGCTAATTTCAAAATTATAGTCACTCTTTTTAATATAATAGACCGAAAATAATACACTAACAGCTTGAGAAATAATTGTAGCGAAAGCCACACCTGCTACTCCCATATTAAAGTAGGCTACAAATAAATAATCCAAAATAATATTACAAACACTGGCTACTCCAACAAATATTAATGGTAATTTAGAGTTCCCCATCCCCCTAAAAATACCACTAATGCCATTATATGCACTAATAAATATCATCCCAGATGTACAAATCGTAATATATACTATAGTTTGTTCTATGGCCTCAGTTGGCACTTGCATAATATTAACTATTTGTTTACTAAAAATTAACACTAACAAAACAATAATCGCTGTAACAATAAAATATAATTTTATTTGACTATTCACAACGTCATTAATAGTTTTATGATCCTTTCTGCCTACCGACTTTGCAATAATGATAGTCGCGCCCATTGTTAATCCACTAATTATAATTGTCAAAGCATGCATGACTTGGCTACCAGTTGCTACTGCGCTAATACTCGCGCTATCACAAAACTGGCCGATTACTGCTAAGTCAATTGCTCCATATAAAGCTTGTAATAACAAAGACAACATCAATAAACCGGCAAACTTAAATAAACTGTTTGTTATCATTCCTTGGGTAAAATTATCTTTCATTTCTATCCTCCATAAAAAAACTACCAAAGTTACATTTGGTAGTGAAAATGTAAAAAGCACTATTTTTCTTTAATATATTCCAGCATATCGTTGCCGAAATTAGGATTTACCAATGCTTGTCGACCTATACAAATCCCATCAACATCACAATCCTTTAAAACACTTAATACTTTATCAAAAGTATTGATCTCATTAACCGCAAATACCGGTTTATTAATATACTTTTTAATCATATATGCTCCATATATATATTCATTATACGGGAAATTAACATCAACTTCAACATTATGACCATAACTAAACCCAGTAGACACACTGATATAATCCACATCATCAACTAATTCTTGCGCATGATTAATGCCATCACTTAAATTTGGCTCATAAGCCCCTAAACGAATACCAACAATGAACTTATCATTAGTGTTACTACGAATTTTTTTAATAATATCAATCAAATGACCACTTATTTTATCAACACTATATTCATCATTTCTTTGATTTATATTTTTATTATATAACTGGGAAATCAAATAATTATGGCAACCATGAAGCTCAATTCCTTCATAACCACATTTATAGGCCCTGATACCACATTGAATAAATTGCTCTTTCAATTCATCTAATTCTTCTTTAGTATAAGCTTTCGCTGCCCTTATACGACTTTTAGTCTCAATCATATAAGCGCTAGGTGCTTTCAAATCATCATCCACCGCAAAGATACCGCTAGATTGAATTTGCAATATAGCAACACAATCATAATAGTGAATCGCATTCACTAATCTTTGATGATTAAAAATTTGTTGATTATTGTAAAGACCAATCTGGCTTTTATGCAATTTGCCTAACTCACCAATACTACAAGCCTCAACCACTATTAATCCAAAACCACCAGCAGCAAGTTTTTGATAATGAGCTATTTGTTCATCTTTAATCAAACCACTTTCATCACTAATATTAAAATTAACCATAGGAGGTACTACTAAACGATTTTTTATAAATGTTTGACGAATTTTGAATTCTTCAAATACTTTTTTCATACTATTTATTAGTTATCCAAGATTCATCACTTGGATTATCTCTAAATTGTTTTAAACGAACAATATCTTGAGAAGTAATATAACCACTACTAGCCGCAACATCTAATAAAATATCATAATTAGTAGCCGAAACATTTTGAACTTTCGCATCAGCCAATCTTTTCAATCCCTTAGCCATACCATAAGTAAATATTGAAGCAATGCCAATTACATCAGCACCAACTTCTCGTAAAGCCTCTACCGTATCAATACAACTACCACCAGTAGAGATCAAGTCTTCAACTACTACTACTTTTTGACCAGGTAAAACTTTACCTTCAATTTTATTTGTACGACCATGATCCTTACTACTACTACGAACATAACCCATTGGCAAATTCAAAATAGAAGCAACAATTGCAGCATGAGCAATACCAGCTGTACTTGTACACATTATCACTTCACATTGGGGATAATAAGTAGTTATAATACGAGCTAAAGCATTTTCTACATCACGACGAACATTTACATCCGACAAAGTCAAACGATTATCGCAATATATTGGTGATTTAATACCGCTAGCCCAAGTAAATGGTTCATCCGGTCTTAAAAATACAGCTCTCAATTCTAACAAATGCTTTGCGATTATTTTTTCCATTATTCTTCTCCTAAGACAAATTCTTTATAACATCTTCTATAAGCACTCACCACATCTTCAGCTTGCGTTATTGGACGACCAACTACAATATAATGCGATCCAATTTCACGAGCTTTATAAGGTGTGGTAATTCTCTTTTGATCATCTTTAGCACTATCCGCAAAACGAATACCTGGAGTAATAGTCGCAAACAAAGCACCACAAGCTTCGCGAACAAAACCTGCTTCTAAAGGTGAACAAACAACACCATCAAGTCCTGCTTCTTTTGTATTTAATGCATATTTAGTAACACAATCTTTAATTGATCCTGATATCAATAATTCATTATTCATTTCATCTTCATTTGTCGAAGTTAATTGCGTAACCGCAATTAACAAAGGACACTTATTACCACAGCTTCCCTCTAACAATCCTTCTTTAGCAGCTTTCATCATTTCAATAGTACCACTAGCATGAACATTAACCATATCAACATCTAATAAAGCCAAATTTCTCATCGCTTTCTTTACAGTATTAGGAATATCATGCAACTTTAAGTCCAAGAAAATCTTATGTCCTCTTTTTTTAATTTCTCGAACAATATTAGGCCCTTCAGCATAGAACAATTCCATTCCAATCTTTACAAAAGGTTTTTCTTCCTTAAACTGATCTAAAAAGTTTAAAGTATCCTCCATATTTTTAAAATCCAAGGCAATAATAACATCTCTTTCCATTTTTCATATTCCTTTCCACTATTATTAATTTTATCAAAAAAGTGACACTAAGTCACTAATTATTATACTTATCAATATCTAACATTTGTTCACTTTTCGCAACACAAACAGCCGCAGCACTATCCCCAACTACATTAAGTGAAGTAACCAACATCTCAATAGGACGATTAATCGCTAAAATTAATGAATACGCCAATAAACAAGCATCAGTAGTATATCCCATACCACTTAATACCGTAAATAAAATTACTGCACCAGCACCAGGAGCTGCCGGAGTTCCAATCGATGCAATTAAAGCTAAAATACCAATAACAAAAATATTGACAATAGTTAATTCAAAGCCACCACTAGCAGCGATAAAAATAGCTGCAATAACTTGCATTATTGCCGTACCATCCATATTTATAGTCATCCCTAAAGGTAAAACAAATGAAGTGATTTCTTCACTAACCCCTAATTCTTCAATATTAGTTTGAGTATTTAACGGTAATGTCGCAGCACTACTACTAGTACTAAATCCAAATACTGCCACTTTAGCTATTTTTCGAATAAAATGAAAAGGATTCAACTTACCAATTCCAAAAATAAATAAAGCATAACCCACAAATAAATAAACCAACAATAAAACAACAGTAGTAACCACATAAGTTAAAGCTGGTTTTAAGTGTTCAATACCATAAATCGCAAATGTTCTAGTCAACAAACAAAAAATAGCAATTGGACCAAATTTATTAACCACAAAAGACAAGAATATCGTAATTATTTCATGAATCTCTTCACTTAAATTTCTAATATAACTTTCCTTATTACGCACATTAATAATATATCCAATAACAACTGCTAAAAAGACAATAGACAACACTGCCCCATTACTCGTAAATACTGATAAAATATTACCTGGAATAATATTTACAAATATATTTAATGGATTAGTACCAACTTTACCTGTTGCGGCATTAATACCTTCAATACTAACATTAAATAAACCCGCATTATAAACAACATAACCAACAATACCCGCAAATACTAAAGCAATACTACTAGTTAAGAAAAATAAACCAATAGTCTTATAGCTAATTCTCCCTAACTTCTTAGTATCACTAATCTTACACATCGCCAATAAAATACTAGTAAATACCATCGGAACAATAATAAGTTGTAAACTATTTACAAACAACTTCCCAACAATATAAAACAACCCTATCGCTTGACTACCAGCTTCAACACTAATATCTTGAAACAAAATATTGTTAATACTATTCCATAAACCCACTTGATTAGAACTCAGTAAATTCTCTCTTAAAAATAAAAATCCAAAACCCACACCAAGTCCTAATAACATTGCAATAAACATCCTAATAGCTAAACTTCTCTTCTTCATATCTAACCCCAATCTAGTCTAGATACCAAAAAAACCTTATACCATTTAAGTATAAGGTTTTAACATAATAAAAATTGTATTATCCTTACTGGCCTCTCGTGCCAACTTAAAGGTATCTAACCTCTAATATTTTACTACAAAAGAGCCAAAAGTCAATACGCTATCCCACATTTGATAACTTAATTACTCAAATGCTCTTTGTCAACTACCTCAAACTTAAAATCCATCGAAATAGCTAAAACAACAGTCAATATTAAAAACAGACCTAATGCGATAGATACATAAATGATACTAAAATTACTAGCAATATATACTAGACCAATAGTAACTAATCCTGGAACAAATAATAAAATCGAATTAATAGCTGATTCTATACTTCCCATCATATCCTCAGGAATTACACTAAAAACACTTTGTTGTAAACGTGGACTAAGTATACCTACCGCTATCGATGATAGAAATGATCCAACAATTATAATCCCAAAATTATTGAAAGCAAAACCAACAAGATAATTATTTGCATCAGTTGCGATAATATTGTCACTAACTTCGTAGTTAATTTTTTAAATAATGTACCACTAGCAATATTACCCACAATCATACCAATAAAAATAATTGTCGTTAATATAGAAATAGATAAACCCGCCTCAAACCCCATAAAAGGAAAACTAATCAATATAATTGCACTAACTGGAATGATTAAGTTAAGAATACTTTGAGATAATGCGAACACCATTAAAAACTTTCCAATTTTATGAATATTAAACAAATACTTAATTGAATCCACTAAATGAGACATACAGTTACCTAAACTAATTTTCGTATTATCATCAATTTTAGGTTCATTTTTTACTAAATCTTTTCTAATCACAAACGTCACAAAAAATACAATTAAAAAAGTCAAAGCGTTAACTAGAGCAAAAGTATTAATATCAATTATCCCTAAAGCAACTCCACCAATTAAATTACTAAGAGTTCGGACAATCATTTGAGTCCCTTGAGCAAACCCCATAGCACCAGCTATATCCTCACCTATTATTTAAATTAATATTGGTGTAAACATCGCCCCTGAAAAAAAACCAATACAATCAGATACTGTATTAAGAATACAAACCAAAACAACTATATTCAAACTAAAATCAAAACTAGTTAACGATAAAGCAACAAACAAATAAATAACAAATCGCGCCAACGAAAAAGCCAGCGATTTAAAAATTCGATTTTTCTGAAAATCAGCTACCGAACCAAAGAAAATTTGAAAAAATTGCGGTATAGTCTCCGAAATAGTAATAAACAAAATCGCTTGTGTTGCGAAAGAAAACCCCGAAACATAATTAATAAACGCTAAGTAAAACACCGTGTCCCCATTCACCGATATCCATCCATTAATAGTCAGTTTTCTTAATGAAATATTATTAATAAAACTCTTCATAATTGCTCCTTACTAAAAATGCAATTCGGAATATATGCTCCCCACTAATACCAACATCCCTACATAAAAAATAAATATTATTCCACTTTTTCTCTGACAATAAATATTAATATGAGATCCACAATAAACAAACTACAAATTTCCACCCTAAGGTCTTTTATATATAACAAAATTCTCAACTAAGTTTTATATTGATAATTTATTTGTTATTAATATTATAATATATATATATATCAACACAAATAAATTATATACTATTTAAATTATCATTCATCAATAGCCAATAACTCCACCTTTTTTGCGTGACTTATTATGAAAATAAACAAAAACCTTTTTCCCAAATATATAATAAATAACACTTAAAATTAAAACCATAACAACTTCAAACGACATATTATATACTAAAGGATAATCAAAGACAACAGCTCTAATTATATCTAATGTCCAAGTAAAAGGAAAAAAGTAACCCAATATTGAAAGAGGATAAGGAATCATATTCAACGGTACAATTACCCCACATATAAAAGGGGCAATATTTCCAATAAAAGACACCAGTTGATCAGCTTCTTTCCACAACAACATTAACCCTAATAACATTGTCCCAAAACAAAAACTCGAAAAAAATGTTACCACCAATAATATCAATAAAAATAGAATTTGATACAAATTTAATTTAAGGAAAATCATTACTCCAGTTAATATAATTAAAGGTATTGATTGAATAACTGTAGAAATTATACCATCTAAAGTCCATCCAATAATTAAATGATGAATATTCAAAGGCATTAATAATACTTCATCTAATATTCCTTCTCGCATTTGACTTCTCATTTGAAAAACAAATCCCCAAAGAATTTCTACACCACCCCATATCGTACTTGCTAACAACAAATATATTGGAAACTGGGATAAATTACTAAATCCCGAAATTTCAATGTTATCATTTAATAACAATAACAAGGCTGGTAGAATAGGAACAATTAATGAAAATGAGGAAACCACAAAATTAATCTTATATCTAATTGCCGTTAAAAGATTAATCATAAACAACGAAAGAACCTTTACCATAATTCCACATCCCCTCGTTTTCTCATATTAATAGTTTCCTTTTTTATGATAAAATAACCAAAAATTAAATATCCAATAGACATCATCAAACATATCGTAATTAACATTAAATTATAATGAGCATCCATATTATTCACTACTAAAATAGAATACGTAAGAGGAATACAATATGAAAAAAACCTAACAAAATACGGAAGTTTGATAATAGGACTAGTATAACCCGACAAAACACCAAACACTTGTTGAAGGAAATAATTAATTTCATTAATTCTGATGAATTTAATTGCTAGACCAGCAAACATAATTGAAAAGCAAAACAAAAAGAAACTAAATAATATTAAATATAAACAAAACAATAATATATTCCCCACACCCACACCCAAGAAAACATAGGTAAGTGAAAGAGTAACAAAAGTAATAATAGAACAATCAATAACATGAAATAAATATTTGAAAAATAAAAATTTAAAAATCGATATAGGAGCCATCATAATATTAACAAATGTACCTTCTAATTTAACTTCACTTATACCACTAGAAATACCATACATCAATTGACACATCCATATCCACAATATAAGATTATCAATAATATTATAATTAACATTAAATTGTTTCGACATTATTAAATAAGGGGCTATCATAAAGAAAGGATACAAATATCGATTAATTGTCATCATTTTGTATCTCGTGCAATAAATAATTTCTTTCTTAATTATCCACAACATTGAGAACACCATCCTCCAATTTATAGACAACGCTATCTTTAGGAATATACTCTTTTTGATGAGTAACTAAAATAACTAACTTCCCTAAGTTAACATATTCAGATATTATCTTCATAATTTGGTGACAACCATCACTATCTAATCCACTAAAAATTTCATCCAAAAACAATATTTCTGGATTATGAAGAATAGCTCTAGCAAAAGCTAACCTTTTCTTCATCCCCGTCGAAAAAGTTTCAACAAGCTTACCTTCTTCCGTTAAGCCAACTTCACTCAATAACAAAGGAATCTTTGAATCTAATTCCTTTGTTTTCAAACCATATATCCTTCCAATAAACCTTAAATTTTCTGTAGCCGTTAACTTATAATAAAGTGATCTTTCATTAGCAAAAACATAACCCATTTTCACTTTAATATGATTACTTATAGTTACACTATCTTCATTAAATATCTCTACCTTACCCAAATCTGGTAAAGTTAATCCCATCATTATCTTAAGAAGAGAACTTTTACCACATCCATTATCACCAACAATAACATATAAACCAGCATCTAATTTTAAATTTATCTTATCCGCAATAATATTATTATCAAATTTTTTAGACACATTAATTAGTTTTAATCTATTAAATTCCATTAGAACACCACATTCCTTGATAAATAATTCATGCACAGACATTAATTTATCCGTTTTTCTAACACATTTTAATTGCTCATTTCATTCACCCCTAATTAAAAAACAGTCAATTATACATCACTATTAAATTAATTATATTCTATTTATTATAATTGTCAATTCGTTAATAATATCATTTATCAACTATTCTCTTTCCCTTATGATAATGTCTTAAAGTATCACCAATGATTTTGTCACAAATTTATATGACAATTCAATTTGTTTAATTGTCAAATTCATATATATATAACCTTTTAATATCAATCTGTTATGGTATTTTTTAATAACATTAAATATTATTACATCTACATATGTTTCATGGTAAATGTAATATATATCAAGACTTAAATGATCATTATTATCCGTTTTATTATAATACTAACTGTAAACAATATTTTTTAACTAATTAAAGTTGACATTATTTAATAATTATGTTAAGATATTATCAATAAAGGAAGTATTTAGTATGCCACCACATTTCAAAATCAATGCAGAAATACAAGTAGATGTAGTAAATAAACCGATTCACCATTTATAAAAACACATAGAACAGGAGAATAATTTATGAACAAAGACACTAAAAAGACTAACGAAAAATTCGTTAAACTACAAGATAATTTCAACAAAGGTTGGAAAATTGGACCATGGTCATATGTCGTATTAATTTTATTACTAATTCTTTTTATCTACCTTGTTATTCAAGCTATTAGAGTTTTTATTTAAATATCAGTTTTTAGAACAAGAGGCAAATCAAATGAATTGCCTCCTTTTATTTTCTTTTTTACACTATGTTTTACTTACCTATAGCCTCTCAACTATAAAACTAAATTTAAATTAGTTTGTATTTTCCTTAAATAACATTAAGAAAACAATGAAAATATTAAATCCGATTATTCTACCTCAAATGCAAACTCGTTATCTATATCATCAACATCAATTTCATATGCATGTTTACTATTAATCTTTATTATCCGGTCGCATTGTTTAGCTAAATTTTTATCGTGAGTAATTAGTATTGTCGTTTAATTTTTAGTAATAATATCAAATTTATCAAATATTCTTTTTCTCATTATAGGATCTAGTGCTGAAGATGGTTCATCAAGGATAAATAAATCGCCATCTCTATAACAGCTCTTGTTATTGCTAACAATTGCTTTTCCCCTCCCGAAAATTCAACTCCATTTTCCCAATAGCTATTTCGTAAGGATAATAGGTAATTAAATTCAAAGGTAATATTACTGTGAATACTATACGAATGAAATAAACCGCTATGATATTTCATAAAAAGAAAATAAAGAATACAAATACTATCAATTACCCCCCATACCAAAATATTTTCATAGCAATTATTGCCGATATTAATGAATAATCAAATACGCCAATAATTATTGAAACAACATCAAGGAAAATATTGAATAATTAACCTATGATGTTTATTTATTTATAAGACTCCTTTTTATTACTAAATCATCATATAACCTTCCTGTAAAGCCGCTTTTGTTAATTTTTTATAAAATAAAAGTATTAATTTAGCTTTTCAATATTGTTTAAACAGTAACTTTCTAATTAGTGCACTAAAATTTTATAAAAAAATTAATTAACTATATCAGTATCCAACAACGATAATTCATTACTTTCTTTAAATATACAATCATACTAAATTTTGTACATCATCCTTTGTTTATATATAAAAAAACACTATATGATCATCATATAGTGTCAACTATCTTATCTGATATAAATTTGATTAATTTCTCAGCTTCACCTTTTTTAAATAATGACGTTTTGGATTCATAACAGTCTTTTTCATATCCTTTTTCATCAACGATATATAAATTATAACCATTGGTATATCCCATAATCGAACAACCATATTTATCTTTTAATAACTTACCAAGATGAGAGAATAATTCGCCAGGAATTGCCACTAATTTCAAATCATTAATTTTCAACATCGCAATATTAAAATTGCATCTATCTATTTTGTTTGGATTTTTAGCATACAGAAGATTTAAGGTTGCGCCTTCAACCAATGATTGTAATAACCTGATTTGATTAATATCTTTACAGCTTTTTAACATATGTTGTGCATCATCAAGTTTCTTTTTAGCAACTTCTTCACTATCAAATTCTTTACATAAAACATCATATTTCCAATTAAAAATACCTATATTATTAACTGTATGATAATTGATATTTTTAATCATATCCATTATTTTGTTAGAAATAGCTGCACCTGTTATTTCTAATTGATCAACACCACTAGATTTACGAGTAAATCTAGTTGATACATCACCAGCGCTACCATTTATAAATGCGCATACTTGATAACCTTCAAGTTTATTTTCAACTACACCACAAAAATCTGGTGACATTATTTTACTATTGCCATTTAAGATAGTTGGGTGACAAGATAAATTATAAATTAAACCTTTTTTATTATTTTTTGTGATAAAAGAGATTACCAAAATATCATTATCATAACTATATTGTATATCATGGCGATTAGAATATTCACTATTTAAAACACTTTTTGTAAATCCCATCTTAAATGGTTGCATATCTTCTAATGAAGAAGCAACACTTAGTTCAATAGCTTTTAAATACGCATTAATAATATCATCATCTTTTATACCGAATATTTTGTCTAATCCAAAATATAGCGGTTTTGAAGTATCTAATAGTCCAGTTGGTCCACTATGTGTATGAGTTGCACATATAATGATATTATCTTTTTCAAACCCGTACTTAGATAATAAACATTTTACTTGGTCAACAAAATCATCATCAACCGCGATTACATCCAGTTGAATTAAACAATAATATTTCTCATCTTTAAAAACAAAACTACGAGCCTTTAAATCTAAATGTTTTTGTTCACATTTACGAAGAGGGTAATATCCTGATAACCAACATTCTTTATCAATATTTATTATTTCTTCACTAAAACCAATTAACATGTTATCACCTCATTAATTCAATCTAGATAAATAATAAATTGTAGTGACACCTAATAAACAACTAACAAGACACCAAATAATATTTAAACCTAATGGAACCCCCGGAAATATTTCATATATTGAACCTAGAATAAATCCCAAGATAATTAAATAGGTAATTTGAGGAAATTTTTCCATCAACAAACCTAATACTTTTGTCGTAAGCAATATTCCTAATAATACACCAACACCTAGTGGTATTATTATAACTAAATTAATAGAACTGATTGCGCTTAATACCATATTATATATTCCTAATACTAACATTAAATAAGATACGCTTATACCTGGTAATACTAAACCAATTGCTAAAATTATGCCGGTAATTAATAAATACAAGATACTACTATTACCACTTCCCTTAGGTAAGTAACTAATTGCTAACACTAAAAAGATACCGACAATAATAAAGATTATTTCCTTAATTCCTATTTTCTTTACTTTAGATTCTTTGATCATTAATGGAATACCACCAATTACACATCCAATAAAGAAATATAACATGATTAAATTATACTTATTTAACAAATAAGAAATGGGATTTGCTAATAAGAACACTCCTAATAATCCACCTAAACTAAATATAGTTAAAAACAGAAAACTCTTTTTGAAATTATTTAAAATATTATTTACACTTTGAATTAACTTTTGATAAATACCTAGTATCATAGCCATTGATCCACCACTAACACCTGGTACTAACATCGTTGCTCCCACGACTAATCCTTTTATAAATACAACTATTGATTTTGTCATTTGTGTCTCGCTCCTTTTATCTTATATAGATAATAACACAAAACATTATAATAAAGTCTTTATTGCAATTAAAATTAATACTACACCACCTAATATTTCAGCTTTAGTTTTATACTTTTCACCAAATCTACTACCAATTTTAACACCTAGAGCACTAAATGAAAAGGTAATTAAACCAATAAATAAAACCATATACCAAATATTAACCTTTAAAAAAGCAAAACTAATACCGGCCGCTAAAGCATCAATACTAGTAGCTACTGCTAAAGGGAACATTTGCATGAAGCTAATTCCACTATTACAACAACTATCATTTTTTATAGCTTCTTTTATCATATTAGCACCAATGAAGAACAACAAAGCAAAAGCTACATAATCCGAAAGAACACCTATCTTATCCGTAAAATAACTGCCACCGAAATATCCAATAACAGGCATCAACCCTTGGAATATCCCAAACCATAAACCGACTATAGTCATATGACGCCAATTAATCTTTCCAATAGATAATCCTTTACAAATCGCTACCGAAAAAGCATCCATCGATAGCCCCACTGCAATTAATATCAATTCAATAAATGACATACTATCCCTCCAAATTATTTATTTTAGGCAATTTACAAGTTCGACGCCCATCAACTGTTTGTCTTTGTCCAAATGCCACAACCGTTGCCTTAGGCGTATTTTTACCCGCCAAACTTACTAAACTATTGTAATTCACTTGAGTGCCGATATAGAAGTCTAAACGATTATTTTTTATCGCACTTCCTCGATCTAATACTACCGCATAAAAAGGAACTTTCGGAGTTAATCCGGCACCTTGATAATTATGATCTTCAATTTTCAAAATAGTACATAATGGAAAGGCCGGATCTGCCGCCACAATATAATAATCCTCAAAAGTAATACCCGGCTTATAGTTACCATTATATTGTTGAACACCACTAGCTAAATTAGCTTTAACACCAACACTAAACGCGCCTTGTCCAGTCTTTTCACCACTACAACCAACACAATCAACACCATATCGCGAGAAATGCGGATAAAAATATGCACCAATTTCTACGGGTGCTCCCACATAATATACACTAGGGGTTGCATCGTTTCGAGAACTTTTTACTAATTCTTTCGAAGTAATCCTACCAAAGATATCATAATTAATTTGATATTCATTGATTACATTCCCTCTATCTCCTAAATGACTAAAGGACGTCATAAAATATAAATCTCCACTCTCTAATTTTTCTTTTTGATGAATTTCATAATTAGGATATACTGTTTTAAATGATTCCACAACCCTTATACTATTATCTATAAAAAATACTTCCTTTAATCGGTCATTCATTTTTTGCGTTTTAAAAATTTCGGGATGATCATAAATTATCCCAAACATTATTAATATACAATTAATCAAAAAATAAAATCTAAATTTTCTCATTAAACAACCTTTCATAATTGTTTTGAACACTACTATTTAATTCTTCAACTGAAATATTTCTTAAATCACTGATATAATTGGCAGTATAAATAACCTTACTAGAATCATTCTTCTTGCCACGAAAAGGTTCTGGAGTCAAATACGGTGAATCAGTTTCATAAAATAAGCGATCAATTGGAATTTGCTTCGCAACTTCTTTGGCAACCTTCGCATTTTTAAAAGTGACAACACCGGCCAAAGATATGTAATAACCAATCTTCAAATATCTTTCCATCATTTCTACACTACCGCTGTAACAATGCAAAATACCTTTTCGTGGTAGATTTTCTTCCTTCAAAATTTGATATGTCATTTCACTAGCATCTCTAGTATGAACAAGAACCGGTAGATTATATTTTTTAGCTAAAGCTATTTGATCTTTAAATAATTGTTCTTGTTCTAACTTGTGATCTTGGTCATAATAAAAATCCAATCCAATCTCACCAATTGCTACTAATTTATTTGCAATCAATTGTTCTTCTAAATAAGCTAAGTCATATTTAGAATTTTCCCCAATAACTTCGGGATGATAACCAAAAGCAATATCCAACATCTTAGGATATTTATTTTGGTAAATATACGCATTTTCTAAATCTTCTTTACTACAACAAATAACTAATATTTTGTTTACATCGTTTTTTTGGCATTTAACAATTGTTTCTTCAACCTCATTTAAACAATCCAAACAAGTCAAATGACTGTGTGTATCTATATACATTTTATTTACCTAAACAAAAATTAGAAAATAAGCTATCTAACAAATCATTACGTGAATATTCTCCTAAAATATCACTAATATTTTGATATGCCATATTTAAATCAATAGCTGCTAGTTCTAATTCTAACCCTTCATCTAAACTATTAATTGCATTTTGTAAAGCACTACGACTTTGCATTAATAGTCCAATTTGTCTTTCGTTTTGCAATGTTTCATTATTATTTAGTAACGATTCACTATCAAACATTATTTTAATCTTTTCAATTAATAAGTCAATATCATTGTTTAGGGCACTAATTGGTATCCCCATATTTAAACTACCTAGATCACTTTTATTCTCTACAATAATATGATTTTTATCTTTTAATAAATCCAATAATTCATAGTCTTGTTCTTCTAAAGAACAAGAAGCATCTAAAACTAAAATAACTAACGATGCCCTACTTATTACTTCTTTACTTTTTTTAATCCCCATTTCCTCGATTATTTGTGCGTTATTTCTAATACCCGCAGTATCAATTAACTTTAATTTAATATTATCGACTACTATTTCGCCTTCAACTAAATCGCGTGTTGTCCCCGCAATATTTGAAACAATAGCTTTATCCTCCTGCAGTAATGCATTTAATAAACTACTTTTCCCTACATTAGGTTTTCCAACAATTGCCGTAGAAATACCACTATTTATTAAAATATTTTTTTGCGAATCCAAGATAATTTTATTTACTCTTTTTTCCCAATTTTTACATTTTGGTAACAATATATCACTCGTTAACTGGATAACATCATCATATTCTGGATAATCGATATTAACCTCAATGTTCGCAATAATATCTAATAATTCTTGTTTCAATTCTAAAACAAAAGTAGATATATTGCCTTTTAAAGCTTTAATAGCTTTGCTTGCTTCGTACATTGTTGAAGCATTAATCATACTGTTTATGGCTTCGACTTGTGTTAAATCAATTCGAGAATTTAAATAGGCCCGCTGAGTAAACTCACCAGGCAAAGCCAATCTCGCACCATTTCCTAATAATAAACTAACCACTTTTTTACTTATGTAACGACCACCATGAACATTTATCTCAACTACATCTTCCTTAGTATAAGTTTTAGGTGCTTTAAATACGCTAACCATAACTTCATCTAATATTTGACCATTTTCAACAACATGATTATATATAATGGTGTGACTTTCTTGATTTAAAATCGACTTCTTTAACACTTTATTCGCAACTATTATTGCATCATCGCCACTCAATCTTATGATTGATATTGCCTGGGCAATATTACTGCTTGCAAGTGCACATATAGTATCACTAATCAACTAGGCACCCAAGTTTTTCTAATATCCGATTTAAATCATTAGTACCACTATATTTAATGACAATTTTCTTATCATCCACATCTACATCAGTCACGAAATATTCATTTAATACTTTAATCACTTCGCTATACTTATCCTTATCTTGATCTTTAGTTAGTTTATGTGGTTCTTCTTTTAATTTTTTTACTAATTGCTCTACCTGACGAACACTCATTTGTTCATCAATCGCTCTTCTTGCCAACTCAATCGTTTTGTTATCATCATTAATTGTTATTAATGCCCTAACATGCCCAAAAGTAAGTTGTTCATTACTAACCATATCTTGAACTTGAGATGGAAGATTTAATAGGCGTAATAAATTAGCTATATGAGCTCGACTTTTATTAACCCGCTTTGACAATTCTTCTTGCGTATAATGTAAATTATCAATCAACTTCTGGTAAGCATGTGCTTCTTCAATAACACTCAAATTTTCTCGTTGAATATTTTCCAATAAAGAAATTTCCATCATCTGTTGATCATTAAAATCGACAATAATCGCACTTATTTCAGTCATTTTTAATTTCTTACAAGCACGTAATCGTCTTTCGCCCGCAATTAATTCATATCCATTAATCGCTTCTCTAACTAGAATAGGAGTAAATAGTCCATGTGTCTGAATTGATTGCGCTAACTCTTCTATTCCATTTTCATCAAAAATTGTTCTTGGCTGATAAGGGTTAACTCTGATTTTATCAATCGCAATTAAAGTTGAACTACCCTTTTTTTCAATATCATTAATTACATCATATAAATCATCACCATAAATACTAGATAAACCACTTTGTAAACGAGATTTTCCCATTATCGGCTACCTCCTTGATTATTACTTTGAATTAATTCCTTCGCCAATAAAGCATAAGCTTTCGCCCCTTCACTCTTAATATCATATTCGAAAATAGATTTTCCACTAGATGGTGATTCCGACAAACGAATATTACGAGGAATAATAACTCTATATACTTTTTCTTTAAAATATTTACGGACTTCCTGTTGGACTTCTAATGATAATTTAGTTCTACTATCATACATTGTCAGTAAAACTCCTTCAATTCTTAAATCCTGATTAAACAATCTTTGTACTAAGCGAATAGTTGCGAGTAATTGAGTCAACCCTTCCAAAGCATAATATTCACATTGAACAGGTATCAATACACTATCACAAGCAGTAAGCGCATTAGTACTCAACAAACCCAAACTTGGCGGACAATCGATAATAATATAATCATAGTCATCTTTAATAGTATCTATTTGTTTTTTTAATAATCTTTCACGCCCCACTTCATAATCTAACATTTGCAAATCAGCCCCTGCTAAATCATTATTAGAAGGCATCAAATCAATAGGAGGTTCATTTAAGCTAACTTTGATATCATCAAAAGGAATATCTTGCAACATCCAATGATAAACAGATTTTTTATATTTTTGATTTCTTTCCGTTATACCACTAGAAGCATTGGCTTGCGGATCAAAGTCAATCAACAAAACCTTCTTTTGTAGATAAGCTAAACCAGATGCTAAATTAACACTAGTTGTTGTTTTTCCAACCCCACCTTTTTGATTGGCTATCGCAATTACTTTTCCCATAATTTTCTCCTATTTTTTTAATTTAATAACAATGTTATATTCATCGTCATCTTCACTTTCGATAATGGATAAATTGTATCCTAACCCATTAAACTTTTTAACTTCTTGATTAATAGAATTATATAACAAACGATAATTCTTATTAAACCCCTTAATAGTACTTTTCTTCTTTTTAGGATTACCAATACTATTTATCAATTTTTCTGTATCATTGACCGTAATATTCTTATCCATGATTTCTTTTAAAACTTCTACTTGCTTAATTTGATCCAAATCTAATAATGCTCTTCCGTGTCTTTCCGTAATCTTTTTACTAATGATTGCTTCTTGAACATGGGGATTTAAATTCAATAAACGCAATTTATTCGCAATCGTAGACTGCGTTTTCCCTACTTCTTGACTCAATTGACTTTGAGTAATGTTTTTTAATTTAATTATTCTTTGATAAGCCAACGCTTCTTCGATAGAACTCAAATCTTCTCTTTGAATATTTTCAACTAAAGCTAAAGCAGCGCTCTGTTGATCATCAATACTTTCCACAATACAATTAATCGTTTCAAAATTTAATAACTTAGTAGCTCGATAACGTCTTTCCCCTGCTACAATCTCATAACCTGTGGGTGTTGGACGAACTACGATTGGCTGTATCAATCCATTTTCTTTTATAGAAACCATCAAATCATGCAATTCTTCCATAGAAAAATTCTTTCTAGGTTGATAAGGGTTTGGTTTGATTAAACTTAATGCTATTTCTAAAATTTCCATAATTTTCCTTTCTACAGCGGCTTCTTTTTAATAGCCCCATAATTACGAGGATATTTCATATCGGTTTTACTCTTCTTCATAAAGTATAAATTATAACGATCATTATTATTATAACTAATATGTTCAATTTTTTCTAATTCACATCCTAATAACTTTATTGCTTTATCACTAGCGGACAACTCTTCTTGTGCCTTTATCCCTTTAAGAGCGATAAATCTACCATTTAATTTTACTAAAGGTATACACAATTCACTTAAAATATTTAAATTCGCAACGGCCCGTGCCGTCACAATATCAAATTGTTCGCGATGATTTACGACATATTCTTCGCTGCGCATATTAACACAATTCACCTCGATATCTAACAATTGACATAGTCTCTCTAAGAAAACTATCCTTTTGCCTAACGGTTCAATAATTGTTACATTAATTGATGGATTCATTATCTTAATTGGGATACTCGGAAAACCAGCTCCCGCACCAACATCACATAAATTGCAATTATCTTCAATCGGCAATAATGTTAAACTATCGTAGAAATGTTTTGCATATACTTCTTCTTCTTTAGTAATAGCAGTTAGGTTAACTTTTTCATTATACTCCACAAGAAAATGATAATATAAATCAAATTGTTTAATTTGTTTATCACTAATATTATAACCTTTTTCTTGTAGTTTTTGGTAAAATTCATTTTTTTGCATAATTATCTCCTAAACACATATAATTTTCACATTTGATGTATATATTATATATGAACACAATAGTTTTTTCATTACCCCCTAGTAAAGAAGCAAGACAACTCTTGTTTCTTTTTATTTTATATACATCAATAAAATAGCAACGTCACTAGGATTAACCCCACTAATACGGCTAGCCTGTCCAATAGTATGAGGCCTAATTTTTTCTAATTTACTTCTCGCTTCTAATGCAAGATGGGCAACATCATCATAATTAAAATCCAAAGGAATTACCACATCATCTAACTTGTGCATCTTACTAGCTTCACGCTTAGCTTTTTCAATATATCCACTATATTTAACTTCAACACTCAAATCATTCAAAACTTCTTTAGAATAATTTAAGTTTAAATACTCATTCATTTTTAAAATATCAATATGCGGTCTTTTCAATAATTCAATCCCACTAATACCATTATTTAATCCTATGCCATCAATTTCTTTAACATACTCATTAATTGGCGAACCACCATTAATTTTTATATTTCTCAACTCTTCTGCCAATAATTTGATATCCGATAATTTATTCAAGTAGTTTTTATAACGACTTTCACTAATCAATCCCAAAGCATACCCATATGGAGTTAATCTTTGATCCGCATTATCATGACGTAATAACAAACGATATTCGGCTCTACTTGTCAATAAACGATAAGGTTCATTAGTACCCTTAGTAACTAGATCATCGATCATTACACCAATATATGCTTCATCTCTTTTTAGAATTAATGGATTTTTACCATCTAACTTAAGACAAGCATTAATACCTGCCATTAAACCTTGAGCAGCAGCCTCTTCATAACCACTAGTACCATTAATTTGACCCGCCGTAAATAAATTTGGATATTTAATAAGTTCTAAAGACATCAATAGTTGTAAAGGGTCAATCGCATCATACTCAATGGCATATGCATATTTTACTACCTCACAATTTTCCAAACCCGGCAAAGAACGCAACATTTTATCTTGAACATCATAAGGTAAAGACGTCGAAAAACCTTGAATATAAGTAGTCGGCAAAGACAAAGACTCCGGTTCTAAGAATATCTGATGACGCTCCTTATCACTAAAACGCACTACTTTATCTTCAATACTAGGGCAATATCTTGGCCCAACTCCTTTAACAACTCCACTATACATACTTGATTTAGTCAAATTTTCCCTAATCAATTGCAAAGTCAAATCAGTTGTATAAGTAAGATAACAAGGCAATTGTTTTTCATAAGGTAAAATTTGTTTCGTCTCGTAAGAATAACAAATGAAATCATTAGTCGGATGTTGTATTTCCGTTTTACTAAAGTCAATTGTAGATGTTTTAATCCGAGCAGGTGTCCCCGTTTTTAATCTAAACGTTTTAATCCCCAAGTCATTCAATGACTTAGTCAAAAGCGAAGTTGTTCGTTGATTATCTGGACCACTACTATGAACATCACTAGATACCATTATTTTACTACCCATAAACGTACCCGTTGTCAAAATAGTTATCTTACTAAACATTTCGCCATTTTCAGTTTTAACACCCGTAATGACATTATCTTGATGCAATAAGCCGATAACTAATTCTTCAACAATTTCCAAATTAGCTTGTTGCTCTAACACTTCAAGCATATATTTGGAATATTCAACTTTGTCACTTTGGACCCGTACACATTGCACACCTGGACCCTTCGTCGTATTCAACATTTTGAACTGTAAAGCTGTTTTGTCCGCGGTCTTACCCATTTGACCGCCTAAGGCATCAATTTCGCGAACTACAACCCCTTTTGCCGGCCCACCCACACTTGGGTTACAAGGCATGCTGCCAACATAATTCTTGTTCATTGTTACTAAAGCTGTTTTTTTATTTAATCTAGCACAGGCTAGAGCTGCTTCAATACCAGCATGACCACCACCAACTACTATTACATCATACATAACTTCACCACCTATCTTATGATTATTAAACCCATCTAAACGATGGGTTGTTTTTTTAAATAATCGAATATTGCTTCCCCTGCACCATCATGATTATTATCATTAGTAACATATTTACAAACATTTTTAATATTATCTCTACTATTACCCATCGCATAACTATGAAAAGCAAATTCCAACATCTCTAAATCATTATCATTATCGCCAACAGCCATTGTTTTTTCTAAAGGTATTTGATATTTATCCATAAAATAACGAATACCTAAACTCTTATCCACACCTTTAGGCATAACTTCTAAGATATGATCAGCCGAATAAACTAAATAAAAATCATCACGATCTTGATTGTTCAAGATTATTTCTTTAATCACTTCCAAATTTTCTTTATCATCAAAGAATACCATTTTACAACAATCATCAGGAAACTCCACACTGATATCATCATATTCCTTATATCCTCGATCCATAACGCTACACAAGTAATCACGATAAGGATTATTCTTGCTAGTGCCAACATAATCTCGCGCATAATATGTCGCAACATAAGGATGAGCATCCAAATATTTCACAATACTTTCCACAATACTCTTATCTAAAGCTTGGTGAACTATTAATTTTTGATCTAAACAATCATAAGCTTCTCCACCATTATAGCCAGCATAAGCCCGAATATATTGATCAATACCCCACTGCTTAGCCATAAATGTTAATCCCATCGTATCTCGACCACTACAAATTAATGTTAGATAACCTAAATCATAAGCTTTTTTTAATGCTTCAATCGTTTTAGGTGAAACCAATTTATCATCATTTAATAAAGTTTTATCTACATCTAAAGCAATTATCCCCTTCATTAGTGAACACCATCGCCAGCATTTAACTTACTAACTTCTAAAACTTCTAACATATCAGAATTATCCCCAGCCAAAATCATACCTTCACTATTAACACCACGTAATTTAACTGGAGCCAAGTTACAAACAACAATAACTTTTTTACCAACCATATCTTTTGGTTGGTAAAAATTAGCTATACCACTAACTATCTGTAAAACCTTACCACCAATATCAATTTGTGACACTAATAATTTATCAGCTTTAGGATGTTTCTCACAAGACAATACTTCACCAACCTTTAAATCTAATTGATTAAACTGTTCAAAAGTAATTGCATCTTTAATTTGCACAACTGGTTTCTTTGGATGATCAATTTCAATTTTTCCCATCATCTCTTTTTCATCAATACGTGCAAATAAAATTTCCGGTTTTTCGACAACCGTGATTGTTTGTTCTAAATTATCAAAACTACTTAAAGAATCATAATCCGTTTGATTAGTATTGATCTGTTTTAAAATCTTTTCACTAGTACTAGGCATATAAGGACTTAATAAAACCGCACTATAACGAATACCCGCCAATAATGTATATAAAACTGTATTCAAACGTGGTTTACTATCTTCATCTTTACCTAATACCCATGGTGTCGTTTCATCAACATATTTATTCAAACGACGTAACAAATCAATAATTGCACTTATACTATCTGCCACCTTTAAATCTTGCATTAAAGTATCAACTTTATCCTTAGTCATTAAGGCCATATCACAAATCTCTTGATCAACTGACTCATTAACCTTAGTATTTGTCACTGTACCATTAAAATACTTATTACTCATACTAATTGTTCTATTTACTAAATTACCCAAAATATTCGCAAGATCACTATTAACTCTTTCAATCATTAATTCATAAGTGACTGACCCATCATTAGCAAAAGGCATTTCATGCAAACAATAATAACGAACTGCATCAACACCAAAATATTTAACTAAGTCATCCGCATAAATAACATTACCCTTTGACTTACTCATCTTATTTTCACCCATCATTAACCACGGATGACCAAAAACTTGATCAGGCAACTCAAGACCTAAAGCCATTAACATAATTGGCCAATAAATTGTATGAAAACGCAAAATATCTTTACCAATTAAATGTAAATTAGCCGGCCAATATTTATTAAATAAATCCCCATGATTACCATCAACATCATAACCTAAACTAGTAATATAATTACTTAAAGCATCAATCCATACATACACCACATGCTTATCATCAAAATTAACCGGGATACCCCATTTAAAAGAAGTTCTACTAACACATAAATCATTCAAACCCACTTTTAAGAAATTATTAATCATCTCGTTTTTACGCGATTCCGGTTGGATAAACTTCGGATGATCTTCAATATATTTAATTAAACGATCAGTATAATTACTCATCTTAAAAAAATATGCTTCTTCTTTTTCTTTAGTAACTACTCCACCACAATCCGGACATTTACCATCCACTAACTGACTTTCCGTAAAGAACGATTCACAAGCCTTACAATACAATCCTTCATATTCACTTTTATAAATATCCTTTTGATCATAAAACTTCTTAAACATCTTTTGCACTTGTTCCTTATGATAAGGATCAGTAGTTCTCATGAACTTATCATAAGATATATTAACTAAATCAAATTGTTCTTTAATAATACCCGCTACATTATCAACAAATTCCTGGCAAGACATATTCGCTTCTTTTGCCTTATCCTCAATCTTTTGACCATGTTCATCAGTACCAGTTTGAAAAAATACATCTTCATTTTTTAAACGATGATATCTCGCAATTGAATCCGCTAAAATAATTTCATAAACATTTCCAATATGAGGCTTACCTGAAGTATAAGCTATCGCAGTTGTTATATAATATTTGTTTTTCATAAAATACCCCTTTTTAACATTTCAATTATACCACAAACCACCAAAAAAATAACCCACATATGCAGATTGATATTCCCAAAATATAACAAAATGAAATGAATCATCAAAACAAACAAAACCAAAATAAAAGGACTAACTCCTATCAACATAGAAATTAGTCCTTTAATTAATATACCCGTTCATACTATTAACTTATTCAATAACTAATGGCATTCCCCTATTTAGCCCGTCCCAAATAAGATAACATCAAATCCACACAAAAATTTATTTGTTAGCTAACCTTTTCTTATTAAAATATGGAGCAACTAACACAATTATATTTAAACCTAAAGTTAAAAATGTCAAATACATATCCCACGGTTCACCAAACAATGAAATACCAAACAAATACACCAAGGCAATATAAATTTGTAATATTACCAAAAGAATTGTGAATATAATTTTCATAATAATCTCCTTTCTATCATAAATTAATAAACTAAAATGTCATAGCTCAATAGCACATCCTACCATCACCCCTTGCATTTTATTTGTTAGTTAATTTTATCACACAAAAAAAAAAAGCAATATGTTTATCACATTTGTAACTTTTTTTCTTTAACTTATTTTTTTATTACAAATTCATACAACCTACTAAAACATAACCATTGTATGTATCAACATCAATGCAAATTGATATATCATGCGTAACACTTATGCTATAATAAATTTAAAGATATTATGATTAAAATAACAATATTCACAACATCTTAATTAATAAACGATATCTAGTCGTGAAGGAGAAAAAATGAACACAATGGCACTAAGAGATTTATCATATGGCGTATATGTTATCACAACATTAGACGACCAAAAACCAACAGGTTGTATCGCCAACAGCGCAATGCAAATAACAGCCGACCCAGCAATTATCGCAGTAAGTATAAATCACAACAACTATACTAATCAAGCAATAGTAAATAACGCCTTTTTTGCAATATCAATCGTTACCCAAAAAACCGACCCACAATTAATTGGTACTTTTGGCTTTAAATGCGGAAAAGAATGCAACAAATTTGAAAATATCGATTATCAAATAATCAACAATACACCCGTATTCACAGATTTATCTTACTTAATATGTAAAGTAGTTGGCTCACACGAGACTTCTACACACACTATCTTCTTAGGAGAACTAGTTGAAGCTGATGTGTTAAACAACGAAACACCAATGACTTATAAGTATTACCATGAAGTCGTTAAAGGAACAAGCCCTAAAAATGCTCCAACATATCAAAAAGAAGAATCAACACCAACTAAAGAAGGTTGGCGTTGCGCCGTATGTGGTTACATCTATGACGGAAAAACTCCCTTTGAAGAACTACCAGATACATACACATGCCCTATTTGCAGTCAACCAAAAGAAGTATTCGAAAAAGTCACTATTTAGTCGCCTAGGCGACTTTTTAGTTTATTTCAATAGAAATTTATCAATTATTATAATATAATGATAAATAGAAAGAAGGAAAAATTATGAAAAAAAGTCAATTAATTAACTATGCAAAACTTGCAACAAAAATTGGTTTAAACATTCAACCTAATCAAGAAGTCGATATTATCGTCTCTCCTGATCAAGCAGAATTTGCCAAATACTTAACAATAGAAGCTTATCGTTTAAAAGCAAAAAGAGTAAGAGTACGTTATACTGATGACAACATCACTAAACTACACTACAAATATCAAAAACAAAAAGCTTTAAATGAATTCACAAGTTTAGACAAAGCGGAATTAGAAAGAAAAAAAGAAGTATTACCATGTATGATCTATGTAGAAGATAGTGACCCTAATGCTTTTAACGGAATTAAAACAGAAAAAATTAATGCCGCAAGACAAGCAAAATATCCTTTCCAAAAACCCTATATCGATTATTTAGATAATCGCTACCAATGGGTAATAATCGCTATGCCATCATTTGGCTGGAGTAAAAAAGTATTCCCTGAATTAGGAAAACGCGAAGGATTTAAAAAACTAGAAGAAGCTATCTTATCATGCACACGACTAGACCAAGTAGATCCAGTAAAAGCATGGGAAGATCACATTAACAAATTAAAATCACAAGCTAAATTTATGAACAATCACCATTTTGAATCGTTAACATATTCAAGTTCAAATGGAACAGATATCACTGTCGGTTTACATCCTAAACATGTATGGTTAAGTGCTCGTGAAGATACACTACAAGGTATTTCTTTTAGTGCCAACATGCCAACAGAAGAAGTATTCACAATGCCTGACAAATATAATGTCAACGGTATCGTTTACTCAACTAAACCATTATCTTACCAAGGAAATTTAATCGAAGACTTCAGTGTTGAATTTAAAGATGGAAAAGCAGTTAAAGTAAATGCTAAAGTAGGACAAAAATACTTAGAAGAAATGATCAACATGGACGAAGGATCAGCATATTTAGGAGAAGTTGCCCTAGTACCATTTAATTCACCAATTAATGAAACAAATATCATGTTCTACAACACGTTATTTGACGAAAACGCTTGTTGCCATCTAGCATTAGGAATGGCTTTCAAAAACAATTTAGAAGGTTACGAAAACATGAATGAAGAAGATTTCAAAAACGAAAATTACAACGATTCAATGAATCATGTAGACTTCATGATTGGAACAAAAGATCTTAAGATCGTTGGAAACAAAGGAAATCAAAAAACTGTCGTATTTGAAAACGGAGTTTGGGCATTCTAAACAAAAACCAGTTTAAAACAATAACTAAAAAGGCCCTGCAAAGTAATTTAGGGTTTTAGAGACTGTATGCTAAAAATACAGTCTCTTTTTTTGAAGTGATAAAGTAAAAGTAGACACTTTTTTATTTGTGTCTACTTTTACTTTACCACTTCAACAATCTTTCCATAATACTTTTTTATTCTTTTTCATATTTGCTTGGCTTCCTACTAGTTAGCTCCATATATTTTAAGGTTTTCACCTTTTAAAATGCTATTGTGATTAAACTGACATTTGAAAATAATGTTTTGATTCTATTGAACACACAAAGCTTTGTAAATGATATACAGATAAATTTTTTCAATTTATGATGTAGTCCCTAGACTATTACTAATTTTAAGATAAAAACATAACTTTAATTATCAAGTTTAAGATAGCCTTTAACTAGAAGACTTCAGAGGTACAGACACTTTAGAGCATCTGATGGAATTTATGTTTTAAAAAGACTAGATATATAGTCTTTTTAAAATTGCTTGTTCATATGAAAGGTATGTATCGTCAACTTCAACTTCATCTAAACGGGGACATATAAGATTTTGTGTCTATTATAGAATGCTAGAGTCACACTTATATACCAACCTGATTCGCCATTTTAGAAAGTGAATCATTGTTAAGAGTACTATGAACCATGACATTCATTTAGTTTTATAATATCTATCATTATCACAATTTAACTAACAATTATAAATGCTAAAGTAAAAATGTACAAAAATGATCATTTAATAATGTACATGTTTGATAAACTAATATATAATTTTTCTCAGTAATGAGGAGGATTATAATGGTACTAAATGTTGAGATTGGTAGCCAAATTACCATAAAGTCTTTGAGTGATCTTTGTATGTTAGGAAAATTGGAGGAATTAAATAAGTTGAACATAAATAAATCTCAAATAGCTAGATAATTAAATGTAGATAGACGAACAGTATCTAAATACATGAAAGGATTTAAAAAATCTAATGATCGAACAAGAAATAGTTCTATCGATTCATATTATGATTTAATAAAAGAGTTGTTAGATAAAGACAACACACAAGTGTTTTTCTACAAAAGAGTATTGTGGCAGTACCTGAAAGATAATCATGGATTATCTTGCGCTCAATCATCATTTAGAAGATGGATATCAATGCACGAAGAATTCCAATCATATTTTAATGGGAGAACAAACCGCACGGTAAACGGTGTTAAGCGTGATTGTAGCACTAATCATCATAGAATAACTTATGAAACTCCGCCTGGTTTTGAAGCACAATTAGATTACAAAGAATCTATGAATATTACACTTAAAGATTCTTCAATAGTTACAATTAATGTTTTCGCATTAGTGTATTCGTATTCTCGATATAAAATTTATTCATTATCATTATCGAAATCACAAGATGTTTTGTTTCATCAGTTAGATAAAGCTTTTGAAATAGCAGGAGGAGTGCCTAAAACTTTACGTACTGATAATATGAAGACTGTTATGGATAAGCCACGAACAAGTTATTATTCAGGTAAAGTAAACAATAAATTTTCTCAATTTGCCAAGGATTATGGATTTGATGTTAAACCATGTAAAGCTTTTGAACCAGAAGTAAAAGCTAAAGTAGAAGCGCCGATGAAGTTTCTTGATGAATTATATGCATATAACGGTAAACTAAATTTAACCCAACTAAATGATAAACTAAAAGAAATAAACGAACGCATCAATGGACTATGTCATCCTGAAACAGGAAGAATACCTATATTGCATATAAAAAAAGAAAAAGATTTCTTATCCCCTTTACCACAAGTAAAGATAAGA